>JAITFI010000001.1 GCA_031281485.1 Chitinispirillales bacterium
GCGACGCGAAGCGGCGCTTGTTTTGAGAAGTCTCTCCCCCTAGTTGAGGGGGAGAGATTGAAAGTGGGGGGGAATCTAGCGGGGCGTTGCGGGGTGTCCCCGCAGGGTGGGTAGCGGAAAACAAAATGGCGAAGCCATTTTGGTTGGAGCGAGGGAGGGCGTAGCCCTCCCCTTAAATGAATTTGATTTTTATTATTTTTATTTTTATTTCTATTTCTATTTTTATTTTTATTTTTATTTTGTTTTTAATCTTTTCAAAGGAGTAAAAAATGAAATTAGTCGTAGCCGGAAACCCGAAAGAGTACGCCGACGGTCTGACTATAGCCCAGTTAGTCGAATTGGAAAAAGTGGAAACGCCGATGTATGTGACCGTTTCCCTCAACGAGGCGTTTGTCGAAAGCGGGGATTTCGCCAAGACTACGCTTCACGACGGGGACAACGTGGAGTTCCTGTACTTCATGGGAGGGGGCTGGTAACATGGCTTTGACTAACGAGCAATTGGAGCGGTACTCCCGCCACATCATACTCGCCGAGGTGGGAGCCAAAGGACAGAAAAAGCTCTTGGACGCGAAGGTGCTCATTATCGGAGCCGGGGGGCTCGGCTCCCCCGCCGCTCTATATTTGGCCGCCGCCGGGGTGGGCGTTATCGGCATTGCCGACGCGGACGACGTCGATTTGTCCAATCTGCAGCGTCAAGTCATTCACACCACGGTTGACGTAGGCAAGGCGAAGGCGCTTTCCGCCAAGGAGACGATGAACGCGATCAATCCGGACGTTAAGGTGAACGTCCACCGCCTTTTCGTCGCCGCCGACAACATCATGGAACTGATTGCCGGTTATGATTTTATCATTGACGGGACAGACAACTTCCCGGCGAAGTTCCTGATAAACGACGCGTGCGTGCTCTCGAAAAAGCCCTTTTCCCACGCGGGCATTATACGGTTTAAGGGACAGCTCATGACCTACGTTCCCGGAGCCGGGCCGTGTTATCGCTGCGTATTTCGCGAAATGCCGCCCCCTTCGGCGGTGCCGACCTGTAGACAGGCCGGAGTTATCGGGGCCATCGGCGGCATAATAGGCTCGTTGCAGGCTATGGAGGCGGTCAAGTACATCATCGGCAAGGGAAAACTGCTGACGGGCTGGCTGCTTACGTATGACGCGTTGGAAATGGAGTTTCGTAAAATCAAGCTCCCGACCGTGAAAACCTGCGCCGTGTGTGGGGAGAATCCATCCATACTAGCCCCGTTTGACTACGAACAGGCGGTGTGCGAGGTATGACGACCGTCCGCCTGAAACAAACGGATTATGAAGCTATCGTCGCCCACGCCAAAAGCTGGTTGCCGAGCGAAGCGTGCGGATTGATCGCGGGAGCTATAGATGACAATATTAAAACGGTGGAGAAGGTTTACCTGCTGCCCAATCCCGACCGTAGCCCGGTACACTTCTCCATAGACCCGAAAGAGCAGTTGGCAATGATTAAAGATATGAGAGCCAACGGATTCGTCCCGCTCGGCAATTTCCACTCCCACCCGGCGACCCCGGCGCGGCCTTCGGAGGAGGATATAAAGATGTTTTATGACAGCAAGGCAAGCTATCTTATTCTGTCGCTTGCCGATGAAACTCCGGTGTTAAAGGCCTTCGGTGTTGCGGATGGGGAGGCTATTCGGCAGGAATTGGAGATTTTTTGATCATGATTTTCATATAAGGAGATTAATCATGGATACTCTTTCCGATTCCGCATACAAGATACTCGCGGTCGATGACGACGCGATTACCCTAGAGCTATTGACGGAGATTCTTTCGGCGCGTTACTACGTTACGGTTTGTTCCGGCGGTAAGGAAGCTATAAAGTATTTAGATGAAAACAATTTTGATTTGATAATTACCGACCTTATGCTTCCCGATATGTCCGGCATAGACGTCCTCGCTCACGCCAAGCGCCGCGATGCTTTTGCGGAGGTTCTGATGATTACCGGTCACGCCTCTGTGGAAACCGCCGCCGCGGCGTTGAGCGGCGGCGTAGGTTCGTATATGCTGAAACCGTTTTCCATCCGTGAACTTTGCGGCCGCGTGGATAAAATGGTCGCCAAGCGGAGTTTTCTTACGAAGAGTTTGCAACTCTTGGCGCGCTGCGACGCTATTGACCCTACAGTGAAAGAGCATATTGACGACATCACCTCGCTCTATTTCTTCACCCGCAAACTCGTGCTAACGCTTGAGATCTCGGAGGTAATGAGGATTATTTTGGAGGAGGCTAACCGGAAAGTCGGCGCAGTATTTTGCTCGCTTGAGGTTAACCATTTGGGCTATAAAGAGGTTTTTTCCATGTCGCGGTCAGGGCTTGTTGGTAAAGAACATCTTAACAACGTCTTTGCGGAGCATTGGAATGACGCGTTTATTTGCACCGCCAGGGCGATTTTCTTTAAGGGAACCATACCGCATCACGTCTGTGAAGGGCAACCGGGGGAATTTTGCGAGGCGTCCGGCTATAAGTGCTGGAACTATCGGCTCGTAGTGCCGGGGAAGACTTTCGGCAGTCTCTCGGTGTGGATGGCGTCGGATAGCGAGATTAACGACAGGTTCGACCGGCATCTGCACATAATGACATCCATAGCCTCGCCCGTTATCGAGCATATATACGCCGACCGGATGGCGCTTCATCAAGCCAAGACCGACGGTTTGACGGGCGTATCCAACAAACGGCATTTTTACGAGGCATTGGACAGGGAGATAGCCAGAGCCAACCGTAAGAAAAATACTTTCGCGCTTGTGCTGGCCGACATTGATAATTTTAAGAAGATAAACGATACCCACGGCCACCAAATCGGCGATGCTGTCCTGATAGAGTTGACAAAGCATCTAAAGGATAACGTCCGCGTCGGCGACGTGGTGGCTCGTTACGGCGGCGAGGAGTTCGTTCTGATACTTCCCGATACCGATTTAGACGGTGCCGTCACACTGGCGAATAGGATACGCGAGGCCATTGCGGGCAGTCCGTTTGCCAATATGAAGTACTACGTCCCATATACCTCCAGCTTCGGTCTCGCCATGTACGACGGCGCCGCGCCGCCGATAAACAAAGACGAACTTATACATATCGCCGACACGGCTCTCTACTACTCAAAACACCACGGCAAGAACCGCGTTACGGTGGCTACTAAGGATGGTGCGGGGATCGTTTGTAAGGATACGCATTCCGAATACATAATATAATGTTTGAAAAATACCCTCGACTAAATTATATTATTAGATATGAAACTGATGATGACCGGTCTTGACTATAAACACTCAGATCTCAGCGTAAGAGAAAAATTCGCGGTGACAAGGGCGAAAGCCGAGAAAATACTCGCCAGTTTTAAAAACGGCGTGATCGACGGGTGCGTAATTTTATCCACGTGCAACCGGATGGAGCTTTACGCGGCAATCCGGGACGGCGGCGATTTGGGGTTATCCGAGGCGTTGTGCGCGGCGCTTGGCATTGATTTTTCAGGGTACGGGTCACACTTGATTGAAAGGGAAGGCGACCGCGTTATGGAACATCTGTGCCGCGTGGCGTCGGGGTTAGATTCGCAGATTATCGGGGACGACCAGATAATCACACAAGTTCGCGAGGCGCTGGAATTATCACGTGATCAGAAATGTACGGACAGTTGTATAGAAACTCTCTTTAACCTCTCTATCCACGCCGCCAAAGCCATCAAAACGAAGATTTTTATCAATACGCTAAAGACAAGCTCCGTACCGGAAAAGACAGTGGAGAAGCTGAAAACTATGCGCTGTCACCGTCTATCAGGCCAAAAGGCGCTTGTTATAGGCAGCGGGAGGATAGGCAGACAGGTCTGTGAGTTATTGATACGCGAAGGTATGGATGTAACGGTCACATTGCGCTCGCGCAAAAGAGGCGGCGGCGTTCGGATTCCTGATAAGGCGAATGTCATAAATTATGACGAACGGTATAGAGCCGTGGAACGGGCCGATATCGTGGTCAGCGCCACGGCGAGTCCGCACTTAACGCTTTTACGCGGCGAGATCGCGGCGTTAACGAGAATACCGGAGATTATTGTCGACTTGGCTGTTCCGAGGGATGTGGAATCGTCGGTCGGTAATATTAAAGGCGTTGCTTTATTGACGATAGACGATATATCGGGTGACGGGTCGTCTCTTCCGCCGGAGAGCGTTTTGACGACGGAGAGGATCGTCGTCGAGCATGTGGAGAGGTATAATAGGTGGCGAAAACGCAGTCTAAACAAAACCCGATGAGTCGCAATATGCCTAGAAAACCCGCCTGAGAGAAACCGTCCTATATCCGTAAGGCGTATGACGGCGCACCTAAAAACCGCTAAATTAGCTCAAAAACAGCGATTTTCAAAAAAAATGCAATTTTTTAAAAATTTCTATTGACAGGCGTGCTTTTTTATGTTATATTACTACTAAACAGATATGTTTTATATGTCAAATATGTTTAGTATGCGTTTAAACAACCAAAACCCCTTGGGGTCTCGAAAGGAGGCCCCGCAACGTATAACGAAAGGATTTACGATTATGAAAAACCTCAGGGTGTCGGCAAAGCTGCTTTTGGGCTTTGGCATAGCGGTCGCGTTCACGCTTATAGTCGGCTTGGTGAGTATGGTCGAACTGGAGCGCTTGAACAAAGATTATACGGACGCCATAGATGTTTTTGTGGCGGAAAACGCGAAAGCGGGCATGGAGTTCAATGTCGAAGCGTTAAATAAGTCCGAAGAGAATGGAATCGCCGTTTATAAGCGCAGTTTGGCGACGACGGCGGCCATTCTTGTATTCAGCGTCGGGTTTTCGATATTTTTGGGCCTTTATGTCTCAGGCCTTATCAGCAAGCCTCTGCACGCCGTCGTCAATATGATTACCGAGATGGGCAAGGGGCATTTGAGCGGCAGGCTCAGGCTTGACCGCAAAGACGAGATCGGCGTCGTGGTCGGTACGATGGACAAGTTTGCCGAGGATCTGCAGGTTATGCTTATTGGCACGCTGAACAGGATTTCTGACGGCGAGCTGGCTATGGAGCTTCCAAATAAGGACGACAAGGACGAGCTCGGCGCGGCACTCAGGCGCATAGTGCATCCCCTGCGCGAACTCATCATAGAGGACGGCGGCAGGGTTCTAAGGGCGGCGGCGCAAAAGGATTTGTCGCTGAGGCTTAAAGGCAAATACAAAGGAGATTTTGCCAAGATGAAGAATAACATAAACGCGGTAATGGAGAACCTCGACGACGCGCTTATCCACGTTGCGGCGACAGCCGGGCAGGTGTCGAACGCAAGCGTCGAGATCGCTAAAGAGTCGCAGAATTTGGCTCAAGGTTCAAACGAGCAGGCGATTTCTCTTGAAGAGGCCGCCTCAAACCTTGAGGAAATGTCCGTCGTGACCAAGCAAAACGCCGGCAATACCAATCGCGCGAAGGTTCTCGCCTCCGAGGCGCGCGCCGCCGCCGGTGAGGGCGACGTTGAGATGCAGCGTATGATAGCGGCGATCAATCAGATAAAGCAATCGTCCGACAATACCGCTAAGATTGTCAAGACGATAAACGACATCGCCTTCCAGACCAGCCTGTTGTCCCTCAACGCGGCGGTTGAGGCCGCCCGCGCCGGAGAGGCCGGCAATGGTTTCGCCGTGGTAGCCGGAGAGGTGCGCAGTTTGGCGCAGCGTAGCGCCGAAGCGGCTAAAAACACCGCCGCCATGATCGGGGAATCGGTGAAGAGCGCCGACAGCGGCGTTAAAATAACGGAGGCCGTCGCGACGTCCTTGACGAAGATCGTCAACCGCACCGAAAAAGTGGGGGTTCTGATCGACGATATCGCCGCCGCCTCAAACGAGCAGGCGCGGGATATTGAGCGCGTGAACGGCGCCGTGGCGCTGATGAGCCGGATTACACAGCAGAACGCCGCCAACTCGGATGAGTCCGCCTACACCGCCCAGGAGCTTAGCGACAGGGCGGCTGAACTCGCGAGCTTGGTAGGAAACTTCAAACTGAGCGGCGAAGCCGGACGGTACTACGCTAACCGAAGCGCCGCGGAGGTGTGGGTGGATATTGCGCCCGCTGATAACGAAGAGCCTATACTGCCAGCAGTGTCCACGGCGCCCGCCGCGCTATCAGCGCATAAACGCCGTCAAAGACGCCGTAAGCGCATGGAAGCCCATCGCGCCGAAAAGGCGTATAAACACAAACGGCAATTGCGCGCGGCGGCCCATCATTCCGTAAGGGCGGATAAAAGAAAGCGCCGCTCATCGAGCAAATCCGCGAGAGCGGTACAGGCCAGAGAAGTAGTAGTGTTGAAAGAAAACGGATATAAAGAGATTATGATTAACGCTTGATTTTTTAATAACAAACAAAAAACAAATAATAGAAAGGATTTACCGTTATGAAAAACCTTAAAGTTTCAACAAAGCTTTTAACAGGCTTCGGCATCGCCGTCCTCTTCACCGTAATCGTAGGCGTCGTCGGCATCTACGAATCCGGCAAAATAGAAAAGAAATACACTTACGCCGTAGAAACCCACGGCAAGCCCCTTGTAGAAGGCGGCGCGTTGACCGAAGGCATAAGCGCCCTGCGCTCCAGCCTGCGCGGCGCGATCATCTTCAGCGGCAATGTCGATAAGGTGAACGAGCAGAAGAATACCTTGGAAGAGCGTTTCGCGGCGTTTGATAAGCACGCGGCGGCGTTCGGGCCCACAATAGTCACTCCTGAAGTCAAGGCGTTATTTGATGAAGCCATGAACGCCTACGAAAAGGAGTTCAAGCCTGGCGCGCATAAAATATTGCAAGGCGCGGAAAAGGGGGAAAAAGTGTCCGCGCTGGCCGACGAGATGACCGTAGTCGCCACGCCCGCCGCGAACCTGATAGGCAAAAATTTAAACGCGATCATTGCGAAGAAGTCGGAACTGCTGACGAAAACGTCTGATGAGGGAGAGAGCGCCTACAAGTTCGCCCTCTCCGTAATCTTAGCCGTCATATTCGCGAGCGCGGCCCTCTCCGTGTTCTTGGGTGTCTACATATCCAAGCAGATCAGCAAACCGCTGAACCAAACGGTTAAAATGATTACCGAGATCGGACAGGGAAATCTAAGCGAGAGGCTCAACATAGACCGTAAGGATGAGATCGGCGTATTGGCCAAAACTATGGATGAGTTGGCCACAAACCTGCAGGTTATCGTTCTCGGCACCATGAAGAGGATAGCCGGAGGCGATCTGGATATGAAGATCGTGCCTCGGGGCGCCAAGGATGAGATGGCCGCCTCGCTCGCGGGGATGGTTGAGTCACTGAACGCCGTCGTCGGCACAATGAGAAAAATTTCCGAGGGCGACTTGAACGTGAACGTTCAACCCAAGAGCGACAAAGACGAGGTATCCTACGCGCTTAAAAATACCGTGGAGTCTCTCAATCAAGTCGTCGGCACAATGAAGAAAATCTCGGAGGGCGACCTTAGCGCCAAGATCGAACCAAAAAGCGACAGGGACGCGATATCCGCAGCCCTGAAAACCACAGTAGAGTCTCTGCACGAGCTCATCATCGACGACGGCGGCAAGGTTCTTCAGGCGGCGGCGAATAAAGATTTGTCGCAGAGGCTTACGAGCGTTTACAAGGGAGAATTCGCCAAGATGAAAGATAACATAAACACGGTTGTGCAGAGCCTTGATACCGCGCTGGCCCAAGTGACGGAGGCGGTATTGCAAGTGGCAAGCGCGAGTAGCGAGATTTCGGACGGCGCCCAAAGTTTGGCCGAGGGATCAAACGAGCAGGCGAGCTCCTTAGAAGAGGTATCGTCGAGCCTCGAGGAGATGTCCTCGATGACAAGGCAGAACGCCGAGAATTCCAGTCAGGCGATGATCTTGGCCTCCGAGGCGAGCGCCGCCGCCAAAGACGGCGACACCACGATAAGACGTATGGCTAACGCTATAAATCTTATAAAGGAATCGTCGGACAACACCGCCAAGATCGTCAAATCGATTGACGACATCGCTTTCCAGACCAACCTTCTCGCCCTAAACGCCGCGGTGGAAGCCGCCCGCGCCGGAGAGGCCGGCAAGGGATTCGCCGTAGTGGCCGAAGAGGTGCGCAACCTTGCGATGCGCAGCGCCGACGCCGCGAAAGACACGGCGGACATGATCGAGGAATCGGTTAAGAATGCCGACAGCGGCGTCAAGATCACCGAGGAAGT
>JAITFI010000058.1 GCA_031281485.1 Chitinispirillales bacterium
AGGACCGGAAAGAGGCGCTTAAACACCTTACCCATGATGCTATCATCGCCGAGGCCGACCGCTTAGAGGCCGAAAACCCCGGCAGGTTCAAGACCCCGGCAGAGATCCACGAAAAGATCAGGCGGCTACAGGAAGAGATGATGATGGAGATGGAAGAAGAAGCGAAGACCGCCGGACGCCACGCCAAAGCGGTAGGCGCATAGCAACAAAAAGGGCGGCCCCGACATAGGCCGCCCCCCGCCGAGGCCGCCCGTTTTGTATATTATAGATGCCGTACCTTTATGTAGTTTTAGGGAAGTAGACCCAAAAAACGCCGCCAAAACGTCCACCGACGCGCCGTGCCGTCAAACCCGACTCGGATGTCCAAAAGCAAACAAAAAACAGACTTGTCCGCCCCAAAACGGACAAAAATCCTACTCCTGCCTTAAAGAAGCGAAGGCAGGGGGGCGGCCAATGGTCGCCGAAGGGTCGATTTTTGACCGACAAAGACGATTTTCTACCTTTTGGCATTGCGCAGATACTAATTTATAACCATCATGGCGACAAACACCAAAAGACTGTTGCCCATAGGCATCCAAGACTTTGCCGACATTCGGACGCGGGGTTTTGTCTATGCGGACAAGACCGCCCGCGCTTACGAGCTTATCACCGGTTCCGGGAAGGCGTTCTTCCTCTCACGTCCGAGGCGCTTCGGAAAGTCGCTGCTCTGTTCGACGCTTGGGGCGATCTTTGAGGGTCGGCGTGAGCTTTTCGGGGAGATCGCGGGGAGACCGGCGTTGGCCATCGACGGTCTTGATTGGGAGTGGAAGAAGCATCCGGTGATCCGGCTTGACCTGAGCGCCGGAAGATACTTGAAAGGGACGACGGAATTGGATGAGGTGCTACGCGTCGGGTTGGAGTCTGAGGCGTACAAGTATGGAATATCGCTCGCGCACACGGATCATCCCGTCAGCCGGTTCAAGTACCTCATAGAAAAAGCGCACGAAAAGACCGGCGAAAAGGTCGTAGTAATTATCGACGAGTACGACAGTCCGCTGACGAGTACCCTGACCAAGCGAGATGTCCATATTGAACTGCGGGATGAACTCAGGGCGTTCTACAGCGTCCTTAAATCTTGCGACGCCCACCTGCGCTTCATACTCCTGACCGGCATCAGCAAATTCTCCCAAGTAAGCGTCTTCTCCGCCCTGAACCAACTCTCCGACCTGACGCTTGACCCGCGCTACGCGGACATCTGCGGGCTGACCCAAGAGGAGATAGAGGCGAATTTCGGGCCGGAGATCGACGGTGTTTTGGTACGTGCCGGATACAGCCGCGAGGAATACTTTGACAAACTGCGCCAATTCTACAACGGCTACCGCTTCTCCAGAAAACCCCTCACGGTCTACAACCCTTTCGGTCTGCTCAACCATTTCGAGAACGGCGGGTATTTCCAGCCGTACTGGTACAGAACCGGTACGCCGACTCTCCTGACAGACCTGATTAACGAACGCGACATCGACTTCTTGAACCTGAACAATATGCAGATCGGATACGAGGATTTCGAACGGTTTGAAATAGACAATATGGAAATAGAGCCGCTATTGTACCAAACCGGCTATCTCACTATAACAGATTACGACGAAAGCCGAAGGCATTGTTTCACGCTCGATTATCCGAATTTGGAGGTACGCAGCGCCTTTTCAACATCGCTGGCGGCGCACTGCATGAAGACCTCTTTGAGAGAATCGTCCGCGCTATGCGACAAGATGACGACGGCGCTCTGCAACGGAGACGTAGACGCCGCTATGGAGGCGGTGAAGCTGTTTATGACCAAAATACCGTACGACTTATTTCAAAAACGTGAGAACTTCTTCCAATCGGTGATATACGTGATATTCGCGATGCTCGGCCTTGACTGCCGCACGGAGGAAAGAATCGCCGCGGGGCGGATCGATATGGTCGTCGAGACGCGGGGTTTCGTTTACTGTTTCGAGTTCAAATTAGATGGCACCGCGGAGGCGGCGCTCGCGCAGATCGACAGCAAGGAGTACGCCGTTCCTTGGACTGGTAACGGAAAGAAGGTATTCAAAGTCGGGGTGAACTTTGACTTTGAGAAGAAGAACATCGGAGAGTGGGTGTCGGCGGCAACATGAAGATAATCTCTATACTCAACCACAAAGGCGGCGTAGGCAAAACTACTTTCACCGGTAGTATCGCCCAAGCCCTCGCCCTGACCGGCAACAAAGTGTTAGCCGTCGACAACGACAGCCAGCACAACCTCTCGTCGCTTCTCAACGTCGGCGTAAGGCAGCCCAATATTTTGGACGTCTACCGCGCTAATCTAGAGAGCGCGCCCCGTTTGTTTCTGAGTTCTGTCGTTAAAACGGGTCTGCCCAACTTGCATATAGTGACCTCCTGCGGCGACTTGCTCGACGCCGCCGTAGGCGATGTCTATCATCTTAAGGAGGTTATGGTCGCTTGCGGCCTCGACAGGTACTACGATTTCGTCCTGATCGACAACGCCCCCGGCCTCGACAAGTTGCAGATGTCGGCGGTCAACGCCTGCGACGAGATATTCGTGCCCACGGAGCTGCGCCAGTTCGCGGTCGACGGTTTGGTGGAGATGGAGCGGACGCTCTTGGAGCGCTGCCCGCGGGGCGGTCGGATCACGAAGATCATCCCGAACAATTACCGCAACATCCGCCGCCACAACACCTTTATCGCCGCGCTGAACAAGATGTTCGCCGGACGGGTGACTGCCACGCGCATACTCACCGATACCGTGTTCGACGAGGTGGTGACGGAGGGGAAGATACTATTTTTGCACAGGCTGTACTCCAAGGGCGCGGCCTGCTACGTGAAGCTCGCGCACGAGCTGTTCAGGCGCGAGGAGGAGGAGATATGGGGCGCGCTTTTGGACAAGCGCGGTGAGCATATCCGGGAGCGGGCGAGGGAGCGGTATCACAAAACCAAAAAAAGGGCGGAGGCGGGCGATGGAGATAAATAACGATCAGGTCGAGCGGGCGGGGGATCGTGTTTTTGACAACGTTGACGAAGCGTTAGCCGATAGAATCATATCCAGATCGATGGAAAACAGCAGGGAGCCGGAACGGTCGGTATATAATATTAATACGGATAAGCCGAAACGGCGTCAGAGATCAATTATTAAAATTTTAATACCTGCGGTATTGGTATTGATAGCGTTGTGGGTGTATGTAAAATCAAAATCTTTAAAACATTAAAATCTTTAAAATCTTTTAAATCATTTTTAGACGAAAGGGCGCGATAAATCGCGCCCTTTCATAGTATATGCGGGGCTAAACCCCGCATATAAAGTCAACGTCAACATCAAAGTCAAAATCGGCGTTTTTAGCTTTTGATTTTATATATGCGGGGTTTAGCCCCGCATATCCTATGAAGCCCCGAAGGGGCTTCGTCTAAAAAAGATTTAAAGAATTTGACTTTTTTAGGCTTCGTCTAAAAAAAAGAATTTGACATTAAAAGGATCAACTTATATAATGAAAAATCTTTGGAACGATACGGACGAACAGACCTACATATCGCGCTACCGCGGTAAATATTACACTCATCCCGATACGGAAAAAGAAATATTAAGGCAGGCCTACGCCACCACGCTTTTAGGGGCAGATAGCGCCTTAACTATGCATGGCGGCGGGAATACGTCTATCAAGGTTAATATTGTTGACGAGGCGGGAAAAGAAAAACACGCCCTCTACGTCAAAGCTACCGGAACGCCGTTGAATTTGTTTGAGCCGGAGTACTTTGTGGTGATGGATTTGGATGGGTTGGAGGGGTTGAAATCGCGCGTGGGGCTTGACGACGCGGATATGGCGTCGGAGTTTAAGAGGCTGCGGTTGGCGCGTACGGACAGGCTTCCGTCCATAGAGTCGCTGATGCATGCCTTTATCCCGGCGAAGATTGTGGATCACTCCCACCCGGAGGCGTTGTTGAAAATTACTAACCGCGCGGGCGGGGCTGATCTCCTAACCGAGTGTTTCGGAAAAGATTTGGCTGTGACCCCCTATGCCCGGATGGGCTACGACCTCGCGTCGGCGGTATCGGAGTCGGTTCGGCGGAACGTTGGGTGCGGGGGCGTCTTCATCGTCCACCACGGGCTTGTCGTGTGGGGGGACGGGGCGCGCGAGGTTTATGATCTGACGATTGAGATTGTCAACAGGGCGGAGAGGTTTTTGGCCTCTATGCCGTCAAAACCGATAAGGCGCGGGGCGGAGGTATCGGCGGCGGAGTCGGAAAGGAATTATCAAAAAGCCGCGCCGCTTATAAGGGAGGCGTTGGGTGGGGGCGATGTGTCGTTGATACTGTTAAACGCGCCCGACGTGATGGAGTTGATCAATTCCCCGGACGCCTCTATACTCCGTAATCCTCCGTTGACGCCGGATTACCCGATGTTGCGGCGGATACTGCCGCTCTGGCTGGATGTCGATCTTCACGGCGGTATTGATGAGTTGTCGTCGTACATAAAAGCGGCGGTTGACAAACATGTGAAAGAGTACGGCGATTATCTCGGAAAGCGCGGCGTATCGGATCAACCAATTATCGACCTATTGCCAAAGGCCATAGTCCATCCGCGGATGGGCGCGGTCTGTTTCGGTACGGATGAGGCGGCGGCTGCGGCGGTAGGCGACTTCACCCGCCAGGCCTTTTCGATAAGACGGGCGATATTTGAGAGCGGCGGCGTTTACCGATGCTTGGCGGAGGAGTACTTATTCGATATGCAGTACAGGGGCTACCAGCGGGATAAGGCGGCAGGCGAATCTAAAATCAAATCGCAACTTCCGCCGTCCGCATAAATTATATTTATATAATGGAAAACCTCCAACGTCAGCAACAAGAACCGGCTATACTGCGGATGCCGATCGGCCAGTCCGGTTTGGTCAATCCGTACAACGAGCAACTGACCGCCATGCCCGCCGTCGGCGCCAAGCTCGGGCCGCACATCATTCAGGAGCCGATAGGGGAGGGCGGCAGCGCGGCTGTCTTCAAGGTTTGGCACGAGGAGCTCGAGACGGTGCGGGCCATAAAGATACTCAAGAAGGGTTACAAGTCCGACGCTCGGGAGCGCTTCTTCACGGAGGCGAAGATATTGGCCGACATCCGCCACCCGAACATCGTGGAGATATTCGACATCGGCTACATGGAGCACGGCGAGCCCTACCTTGTTTTAGAGTACGTGGAGGGCACCTCCATAAAAGAGCTGATCGGCGGCGGCAGGCTGCCCGTCGCGGTCGCCCTGTCCATCGCCTACTGCGTTTGTCAGGCGTTGCACTACGCTCACCTGAAGAGCTACACCCTCTACGGCAAAGTCTACAAGGGGCTGATCCACCGCGACATCAAGCCGGAGAACGTGCTGGTGTCCAAGGGCGGCGGCGTCAAGCTGATGGACTTCGGCATAGCCCGCCCGAGCGAAGTTAGCCTGCACACGGTGGGCGCCAAGGTCATGGGGACTCTGGTCTACCTGAGCCCGGAGCAGCTCAACGGCGGCCCGCTCGACCACAGGAGCGACATCTTTTCGCTGGGCGCCGTCCTCTACGAGATGGTAACCGGCGCCAGAGCCTACCCGCAGAAGACATTAGCCGAATTAGTGCAAAAGAAGACCGCCGGCCAATACAAACCCCTGTCAAGCTACGGCGTAAAGTTCCCGCCGCGCCTTGCGCAGGTGATAGACAAGGCGATGGCCATAGACCCGGAAGAGCGCTACGCCGGCGCCGCCGAGATGGCCTACGGCATCTACGGAGTGCTGCGCGAGGTCTCCGACCTGCCCTACAGCGACATCCTTGCCGCCTACATGCGCGACCCCCAATCGATATTTGATTGGACGGATCAACCCAAAGCGGTAATTCAGCAAAAAGAATCATCCGTTGTTAATAAGGATCAGGGTCTGGGAAAATTACCGTGGATAATAGCCGCCGCAGCCGCCGGCGTAGCCGCGGCCGGTATAATAGCCTTAATGTTGATACATTGAATAAAGTCAAATTCTTTTTTTTTAGACGAAGCCTTCGGCTTCATAGGATATGCGGGGCTAAACCCCGCATATAAAGTCAACGTCAAAAGAAAAAAGCCTTTGACTTTGATTTTGATTTTATATGCGGGGCTTGTCCCCGCATATCCTATGAAAGGGCGCGATTTATCGCGCCCTTTCGTCTAAAAAAGATTTT
>JAITFI010000048.1 GCA_031281485.1 Chitinispirillales bacterium
TTTTTTCAAGATTTTCAAGATTAAACAAGATTTTAAAGTCAAAAACTTCAAGTAACGATGTTTTAATCTTGCTAATCTTGTTAATCTTATTGAAATCATGGTTCAGACAGTGGTTTAGACAGGGCCTCACACCGTCCTCAACTCCACCCCCGCGTCCTTCATCTGCAAGGCGGTATTGGTCTTCAGTTCGTCGCTCCCCTCAAAAAGTCTGTCTAAGACTATGACTTTTTGAGGTTTTGGGCTTAATTCCATGATTTTGGCCGCTATTTCCTGATTCATCTTGGTTAGGGCTACGACCAACTCATTATTAATATAATAAAAATCGCCGCGATTCTCAACTTTTTCTGTTAGTTTGTAGCCTGACTTTAGGATTAACTCTACGAGCATGTCTTCGACTTGGCTTTCGGGCTTTACGGGGTCTATGAACGCCTCTAGTTGGCGCTCTATGTTTTCTTCGGTGATATCTTCGCTTCGCCAGACTTTGAAGTTGGAGGGGGAGAGTTTGTAGGATTTGAAGCCTAAATCTATATTATCGGTGCTGTTGTTTAGATTTCGGATTACGCGGCGGATGCGCTCGCGGGAGATGTCGGCTATGGTTTTGTAGCCGGATTTGTAGGCTTTACCAGATTCTTTACAGAGTTCTGGTAGTTGTACTAGGATAAATTTGCGGGTACCGTTATCTTCTTGGTTGAGTTCTAAGACGGCTTGGGCCGCAGTAGCTGAACCAGCGAAAAAGTCAAGGACGATGTCATTTCCATTTGTCATCCATTTAATCATGCGTGTTATCAATATTGGATTCTTAGGATTCTCGAATGTGTCCAAGTCTAACCTCTTTAATTCAGATGTTCCATTGAGTTGCAAATCTGTCCACAAGTTGTTACCAAACTTTTGATTTGTCGGTGCTATATAATGTTCTGGTTTTCCATTTCGCGAAAGCCGTAATAAGTCAATATCTTCTTCTTGGCTAAAATACCATTTATCAATATCATCTTGTGTCGGATCAACCGATTGCAATTCTTTGAGCATTCGTTCGTAATTTGAAATTGCAAGTAAGCTTCTCTTTTTCGACCATCTCCATTGCCCATTTTCAGGAGTTATGCCAAATAACTCATATCTCATCGTTGGTCTATCTGTACCTCTCCAATGATTATTCCAAGTTCCTTCTTTTGTTTCTTCCAAGTCAAAATAAAAATGGTTTAAACGAATATCTGATTTTTTGGAATATAGCAATATATACTCATACGCTATCCCTAATTTATCAATGCTATCAAATTGTGCTTGCACACTTTTTGTACCTCGCTTAACGGCTATGCAATTTCTGAAGTTCTCTTCCCCAAAAACTTCATTCATAACCATCCTCAAATTATGTACCTCATTATCATCGATATGCACAAAAATCACCCCATCGTCCCTCATCAAATTCCGAGCCAAAAACAGTCTCGGCAGCATCATACTGAGCCAGTTGCTATGGTAGTGTCCGTTTTCCTTACTATTTTTCCTAAACAGCCCCTCTTTCATCAAATAGCCGCCCTCGTCCCGTTCGCCTACCCGCCGTTCGTACTCTTCCAGATTTTCCTTGAACCTATCGGGATATATAAAGCTGTCATTCCCCGTATTATAAGGCGGGTCTATGATGATGCACTTTATTTTATTATAGTATGATTTCTGCAAAATCTTCAGAACTTCCAAGTTTTCGCCCTCAATGAAGACATTTTCGGCGGTGTCGAAGTTCACGGAAAGTTCCGGTTGCGGTCTCAGCGTGGTGGCGGTGCGCTCTTGCAGGACGCGGTACGCGTCGGCCTTGCCGGCCCAGTTTAGGGTGTAGCGCTCGTTGGGCGGGGCGGCGTCAATATCGTCGCCGAACGCGGCTTTGAACTTTTCCGGGTCTATCTTGTCTTCCGAGAAGAGGCCGGGGAAAAGCTCGCGCAACCGCGCGGTGTCGGTTTGTTTTATATTTAAGGATTGTCCGTCCATATTATGTTCATTAATATAATATATGCCGCCCCAAAAAAATTCAAAAAAATTTCACTTTCCTCTTGACCTTTGCCCCAACATATAGTATTTTATAAGATACCCTTGACCAATACATGGTGGTCTTGGGTATTGAAAACAACGTCAAAAACGTCAAAAAAGGACAGCAAAAGCGCCATGACTCTGAAAAAACTCTCAATTTTCGGTTTCAAGTCGTTCGCCGATAAGACGGAATTGGACTTCGGCGAGGGGATGACCGCCGTCATCGGGCCCAACGGGTGCGGCAAGAGCAATGTGGTAGACGCCATTCGGTGGGTCTTCGGGGAGCAGAAGGCATCCATACTGCGCAGCGCCAATATGCAGGATGTCATCTTCTCCGGCACGCAGAAGCGCGCCCCGCTCAATATGGCGGAGGTTACGCTTGTTATCGAGAACAGCAGGGGGATCTTGCCGGTCGAGTACTCGGAGGTGGCCATTACGCGGCGGATTTACCGCAGCGGGGAGAGCGAGTACCGTCTGAACAAGGTGCCATGCCGCCTGCGGGACATCCAGAACATATTCCTTGATACTGGGGTGGGGAGCAGCGCCTATACTACTATAGAGAACAAGATGATCGAGAAGATCCTCTCCGACAAGGCTGAGGAGCGGCGCCTCTTGTTTGAGGAGGCGGCGGGGATCGGCAAGTACAAGCACGCGCGCCGCGAGAGCCGCGCAAAGCTCGACAAGACCCGTCAAGACCTCCTGCGGATAAACGACCGTGTTGATGAGTCCGACAGGCAGGTGCGCGCGCTCGCCCGCCACGTGGAGAGGGCCAAGCGCTACAAGGGCTACTACGATGCTCTAAAGGCTATTGAGACCGCCTTTGAGTGCGGACGGTACGACGCGCTGACTAAGGTTATCTTGGAGCGCGGCTCGTCGATCGCGGAGGCACAGTCGCGCCGGGAGGCGCTCAAGGCGTCCGTCGCTTCGGCGGAGATGCGTGTTGAGAAGATGCAGTTTGACGCGCTTGAGAAGGAGAACGAGCTTGGAACCGCCTCGCGTGGCGTTTTAGAGGCGGGGGAGGGTATCGCCGCCATAGACCGCGACCTCTCGGTGGCGGCGGAGCGGACGGGCAACCTGAAAGCCGCCGTCGCGAGGCTCGACGGCGAGGCGGAGCAACTCGACAGGGAGGCTGAGGAGGCCTCGCAGTTGAAGGTGCAGATTGAGAAGAGCGTGGTGGAGCGCGAGGCGTTGCTGCGCGAGAGTTCCGAGCGGGCCGCCGGCGCTGGCGCGGAGCTCGCCGCTTTTGACGCCCGTCTGAGCGATAAACGGCGCGAGGCGGACGATATCGGGCGCAACCAGATAGAGCTGATAAACAGCCTCGGCGAGGCGAGGAACAGGCAGAGCGTGGCCAACGGGGCGCTTAACGCCGCTCTCGACGGCAAAAGCCGCAACGAGCGGGAGATAGCAACCCTTGAGGCCCGTCACGCGGAGTACGAGGACGCCGCAGAGGATTGCCGTCGGCAGCTCGACGAGGTAAACTCCGCGAACAGCGGCCTCATGGACGCCCGCGCGGTGCTGCTTGAGCGCATAGAGGCCGAAGAGGAGCGCTACGGCGGGTTGGTCGAGAAGGAGAAGGGCTTGGAGGCGCGTATATCCTCCAACAAGTCGCAGCTCAAATTTTTGGAGGGGCTCGACGCGACGTTTCAGGGGTACGAGGATGGTGTGCGGGCGCTCTTGACGGCGCGTCTACCGGGGTTGCGCGGGATCGTCGCCGACCTCGTGAGCGTCTCCGACGACAGGCTGTTGCCGCTCGTGGAGAAGCTTGCCGGAAGCGTGGTTCAGACGGTCGTCTTTGACACCGACGCCCAGATGGATGCGGCGGTGGATTTTCTGCGCCGCGAGAGGGCGGGGGCGGCGCGTGTTGTGTCGCTTGAGCGTTTGCGCGGGCAAGCGGCAAACCATCCGTCGGGCCGGGCGTTTCCCGCCGGGTTGCTTGATGTCCGTTCGCTGATAAAGGTGGTTGACGCCGACTGCGCCGTTCTTGCCGACAGCTTTTTCGACAGGTTTGCCATTGCCGCCGACTACGCTTCCGCCGCCGGGGCGGCTTTGGAAATGGGCGCCTACGGTACGACGGCCATAGTGTCAATTGCCGACGGCGCGGTCTGCTACGGCGACGGCAGCGTGGCCGCCGGGGAGTCCAAGAAGGAGTCGGCGGGAATCCTGCAGCGCAAGCAGCAGATGGAGAAGCTTTCCGCGGAGATAGGCGGCGCGGAAACAGAACTTACCGCGATACTCACCGAAAAGGACATCTGCGTGATTGCTCGCGACGGGGCCAAGGCGGAGCTTATAGACGTCAACGAAAAGATAAACGGCGGGCAGCGTTTGCAACAGGAGCAGCAGACGACGATCAAGCACTACGAAAACGAGATGCAGGGCATAGCCGTGCGCGTTCAGGCCGTCGCGCCGGAGATTGACGCCCTTGCCGTTAAAATCTCGGAGCTTACGGGATCGATTGCCGAGATCGAGGCCGAGGTCTCCGTGACGGAGGCCCGCCGCGACGAGCTTGCCGCGCAGTCTGAAACCGCCCGCGAAGGCGTCCGCGCTATGGAAGAGGAGCGTGCGGCGCTGGCCGATCACCTCAAAAATGTGGAGCTTGAGGTGCACGGCTTGACAAACAGGATAGGCAACGACAGGCGCGATATTGAGAGACTGGCGGACAACATCCAGCAGTTCGGGCAGCGAAAGCTCTCGAAGATCGAGGAGCGCGGCAAGTGCCTGTCCGAGATATCCGGCCTTGAGGAGAGCGCGGCGCGTATGACCGCCGAGCTTGAGGCCGCGCGGGAGAGGCGTGCCGGGCTTGAGGCGGCGCGGGATATTATCCGCGAGGATTACAACGGCCGCTTGGCCGAGATAAACGATCTTCGCAATGAGATAAAGGCCATAAACGGCGATCTCGCGGCGGTTGGCGATTCAATCCACGACGGCGAGTTGAAACAGGCCAACGACGAGCAGGAGCGCCGCCGAATCCGTGAGAGGATGTGGGAGTCCTACGAGCTCGATATAGAGGGGTTGGATCGTGAGGGGCTTGCGGCCATTGATGAGGACGGAGAGGCGGTTATGCGCGACATCGCAATGTACAAGGAGCGGATCAGGCAGGTGGGGCAGGTGAACATGGCCGCCTTGGACGACTTCAACACGGAGAGCGAGCGTTTAAGGACACTGACCGTGCAACGTGACGACCTGCAAGGCGCGGTGGACGAGCTTGAAAGGGCGATATCGAAACTCGACAAGGAGGCGAGGGCGCAGTTTATCGCCACATTCGAGCAGGTGCAGAAGAACTTTACCGAGATGTTCACGACGTTATTTGAGGGCGGCGAGGCGAGCATTTCGCTGGAGGAGGGTGTAGACCCCTTGGAGGCCGACATACACATCAACGCGCGCCCCGCCGGCAAGAAGATGCGCGGCGTGCAGCTGCTCTCCGGCGGTGAGCGGGCGCTCACGGCCATATCGCTGCTCTTCGCGCTGTACTTAGTCAAGCCGTCGGCGTACTGCATCTTAGACGAACTCGACGCGCCGCTCGACGAAGCCAACGTTTCGCGTTTTGTCAAGGTGCTCGGAAAGTTCGCCGAGAGGACGCAGTTCATAGTGATCACCCACAACAAAAAGACGATGGAGGCGGCCGACCTGCTCTACGGTGTCACGCAGCAGGAGTCGGGGGTGTCTACCATAGTGTCGGTGAAGTTTGAGGAAGCCGGGGCTTTGAGGGCGGCGTGAATGGCGCAGGGGTTGGTGGTTGGAGTTTGATCACCGCCCCATAACATCGTCCGCCGGCCCGCTAATCGTGCCTGACGACGCTCGCTCCCAGCGCGTTCAGACGTTCGTCTATGCGCTGGTAACCCCTGTCTATCTGCTCTATATGTTTAATGGTGCTATGCCCCTGCGCCGCCATCGCGGCTATGAGCAGCGCCATTCCCGCGCGGATGTCGGGGCTGGACATCGTCGTCCCGTACAGTTGCGATTTTCCCGCTACCACCGCCCGGTGCGGGTCGCACAGTATTATCGAGGCTCCCATGCCTACCAGCTTGTCTACAAAAAACAGACGGGACTCGAACATTTTCTCGTGTATCAAACACGTGCCCTCCGATTGCGTGGCGCAGACTAAAAGTATCGACAGCAGGTCGGTGGGGAAGCCGGGCCACGGGCTGTCCTCTATCCGAGGGATCGCTCCGCCTATATCTTTGCGCACCTTCAGCGGCTGGTTACTTGCCACCCGCAGCGTCCGCGCTGCCGGGTCGGTCTCCGCCACGATGCCGATCCGCTCGAACTGGAAGAGTATCATCCGCATAACGCCTGCGTCCACACCGCTGATTGTCAAATCGGAATCGGTCAGCGCCGCCATCCCGATGAACGACCCCGCTTCGATGTAGTCGCCGCCGATCTCGTGGACCGCCGCCCCGAAGTCGCCGCGCCCATGCACGGTGATCAGGTTCGACCCCACTCCCTCGATCTCAACGCCCATCTCTTGCAAAAGCCGGCAAAGCCCCTGCACGTGCGGTTCCGACGCCGCGTTGGCGATCACCGTTTTGCCGCGCGCCCCCGCCGCGGCGATGAGCGCGTTCTCCGTGGCGGTGACGGAGGCCTCGTCCAAGTATATGTCAGCCCCCGCAAGCCCGCCCTCGGGCGCGGTGAGGATAAAGGCCGTCTCGCGGGTAACGTCCGACCCGCTGACGCGGCGCTCAATCTCGAGCGTCGCCCCAAGCGCCCTGAAAGCCAAGAAGTGCGTATCGAGCCGCCGCCGCCCTATGTGGTCGCCGCCCGGCTGAGTGATGATTGCTTTTCCCGTCCTGACAAGCAGCGCCGAGGCGAAGAGCGCCGAGGCGCGGATCTTGTTGGAGAGTTCTAAAGGCAATTCGGATGTAACGATGGAACTTGCCGTTATCTCAAACTCGTTGTCGCCGGTATTGACGACGGTCGCCCCGAGTATCGAGGCAATTTCGAGCATATTGCGCACGTCGCCTATATCAGGAAGATTTTTGAGGCGTACGGGGGCGCTGCTCAAAAGCGCGGCGGCTACGACGGGCAAGGCCTCGTTTTTGTTACCGGTAACGGAGATGGAACCGGAGAGGCGGCGGCCTCCTTCTACTGTGAAGTATCCCATTGTAATTAGTCTCCAGGTTCAAATTGTGGATCAAAAACAACATCTATTCCAAAGGGACTTTCCGACAAACTGCGTTTATAACACTTAAATTCTTCCTTGGGAACGTTGAAAACTACGCTTAGATAGTTAAGTGTTTTTTTATCGAAATATTTTATGTCTAGTACTGTATTTTTTATGACGTTTTCACCATAGTAATTAAATACTTCACGTTCATCATTTTCAGTTCCACGCGAAAAGACCCGTTCTAAAATTAATTTTTTGTCTATATTGGGGTCGAGACAGTCTATGTTGCAGTCCCAGAATAGGTGCGTTGATAATTTTGATAGGATATTGTTTTCCATTAAATTACTCATATCTCCAACTCTTTTTCTCGTTGCTTTTCTTCTAAAAAATCATCTATGGATATTTTTCCATCCGAAAACATTCCAAGTAAATGATCAAAACAAGGTTTTTCCTCAGAGATTTGAACGTCTAAAACCATCTCTGTCATGATATTATGCCTCCAATCTCAATCAATCATCCTCCCTAAAAAAGGGCGGCCGTACGAGGGCCGCCCGGGTTTCTGCGAAATATCAAAACGTCCTCTATCTGACCGTGACCCGCGAATTGCCTAATTTCTTTCCGTTGGCCGTCAGTTCCACCAAGTAGTTTCCCGCCGGGATGTCGGCGAGGCTGAAGGTGGCGGCGTTGGGTACGGCTTTGAAAGTCGCTATCGTTTTGCCTTTTAGGTTGACTAACGTGACGGATGTCTCGGTGTTGCCGAGGCCGTTTATTTTCAGCGTTCTGCCGCTGACGACAGCTAATGGCGCGTGGTTCATGACGGGTTTGGTTGAGGCGGTGAGTACCGGGGTTCCGCTGCCGACGCTTGATCTTGATACCAGCGACACCAACGCTCCGTCGGCGGTTGTACTCCATTCGTCTCCGGCTTTGTTGAAATCGAAGAGCAACGTATTATCGGCTTTCACATTGTCGATGTATATTGTGCCGGTATAATTTGTGCCGGTCGCCCAATATTGTATGGTTATACCTTTGGTCAGGGCCAAATTAGGAGTTCCGCTCTCAGGTGTGAAAGAGCTTATCGGGGTGCTGATAGTTATCCACTGGTTGGTAGACTTTTCGCCCACAGTGAATTTTTTATCGTTTGCCGGACACCATCCCCAATCATTGTCACCCACTTTCGCCTTTATTACAGGCACGATTGTCAGGTTTGCCGGGCTTCCAGCCGGAATGTACATTTCGAAAGTCAGGTTGGTCTTTCCTGAAAGATTAATGTCATTCTGTATGCCCAACTCGTTCCACGGACCGCCGTCGGAATTGGAGCCCTCTTTGGGAAGGTTTGTCAACGCTAATTTCATGGCCAAGTCGCCTGTCGGCGGCGGCGGCGGCGTTGAGGAATTTATCTCTATGTCGGCTTTGTGCGCTGCGGACAAAGCTTGCAACGCGGGTCTAGTGGTGTTATAATCGCCGAACTTATTAGTCGGAGCCTCGTTCATTGCCCAACTCAACGCTCCGCAGTAACCGCTGTCGTAAGCGCGCGCATAGGCATCGATAATAGTCACGCCTGTACCAGACTTTATACTTGTAAAGTATCCGGAATCCCAGTTTTTAGCCGGAAACTCCCCTATGAGTACCGGTCTTGTCAAGCCCCAAAAGCTGGCTTTATGGTGAAACGGCGACATATCCTTTTCTTGGTGCTCCGGGTAAAAGTGGGCCATGTAGAAGTCTAAGTACGCTTTCGCTTTATCGCCGCTGTTGGTGATTTTTGACGCGAGGTTAGCGTCGGTATATTTAGAGAAGTAATTCGTTTTGTCGAACGCGTGAATACCGGTTGACACCATTTTTTTTGTTCTGCTATGCACCTCTACGGCGACTTTGGCGGTAAATATGATGACATTGTCGTAAGACAGCCTTCTATCCATACCCCATCCGTTGCCAAATTCAGTAGTCATACCTTCTGGTTCATTGAACACCTCCCAACACATGACTGCCGGATGATTGCCTAATGAATCCAAAATAGGCCTCAGCCCTTTTGTAATATAAGTGTCCATATTTGTAGAAGAGGAAAACAGTTTGACGTTATTTTCTACGGATGCCATTCCTTGACCGTTATCCTTCATCAAATTATGCGAAAACAGGCACAGCGATACCACAACCCCGTTATCGTAAGCGATGTCAAGCACTTTGCGTATGTTGTTGATTGTAGTGTTCGCGATGCCTGTCACCTGACCGTTGGCGTCAACTTTGGGGCAATATCTGGCGTCGTTGTGCAGCCACCACCTAACCGCGTTGCCGCCGGCGCTCTTTATGTTCTGAATGTATCCGGTAAACTTGGATACATCTATCGAGGCATTGTCTTTCAGATCATTACCGAAAGATTGCCAAGCGATATTCATCCCCGAAATAAACAACGGCTTCCCGTTAATGATAAGCCTATTGCCCTTGGCGCTGTCCTGCACCGTCTGTATCGGCACCGCCGCCGTAGCCACCGCCATTACCCCCGCCGCCAAACATAAGGCAGCGACCGCCCTGATTTTTTTGAACGTGAACATAACAAGCACCCCGCAATGGTTAAGTTTTCGGTTATTGTGATCATACAGGTTACTCGCAGCAGGCATGGAACTATAATAAAATAAGCTCCGCCCGGAGCCGATTTTCTTGAACTCTTAGGCACTGCAGTGGTTGTTCGCTTGGGCGCTTCGCGCTCCGCCTACGGGGGCGGCCTGCACTACGTCGTCCAAAGATGAATTCCCATACAAAAAGTGTTAGTCAAGAATCTCGGCAAACTCCGAGCGAAGCCGAAATACAGCCACATTTTTAATATAATAATTTTTTTCGGCGATATATGATATTTTTTGTAAAATTTTTATTTTTTGGGGGATCGGTTAATATTTGTAGAGACGCGATTAATCGCGTCTCTACTTCCAGGAGTGGTCGTCCCCCGGGAACTCCCGCGACTTCACCGCGTCTATGTAGTCTTTGAAGGCCTCGAACATCTTCTCCCGCAGGTTCGCGAAGCGGTGGGCGTGTTTGAAGAGCCTTCTCGACATTCCGAGGAGGTCGTTCACCACCAGCACCTGCCCGTCGCAGTCGTTGCCGCTGCCTATGCCTATGGTCGGGACGGGTATGGCGGCGCTGATTTTGCGGGATAGGCTGTTCGGGGTCATCTCCAGCACTACGAGTTTTGCGCCGGCGTCGCAGAGGGCGAGGGCTCCGTTCAGCAGTTCCGCGGCTTGGGCGGCGTCCCTGCCGAAGAGTTGCGGTTTATTGTGGCGTTGGGGGTTGTAGCCCATGTGGGCGCAGACGGTAAAGCCGTTTTCGGCGAGCACTCTTACGATTCCGGCCTTATCGTCCCAAAGCTCTATTTTGACGCAATCCGCGCCGCAGTCTGTCAGCCTTTTGGCGTTGACGAGCGCGTTCTCCGCGTCGTCCGCGCTGCCGTAGGGCATGTCGGCCACTACGAATGCCTCCCTTACGGCGCGGCAGACGGCGGAGGTGTGGTGCGCCATGTCGTCCATGGTGACCTCGCGCTCGCTCTTATACCCGAGGTGGTTCGTGCCCACGCTGTCGCCGACGAGTATCGAGTCGATCCCGGCCTCGTCGAGCACCTGCGCGGTGGTGAAGTCGTAGGCGGTGACCATGGTTATGGGGCAACCGATGCGCTTCTTCTGGGCGATATGGTTTATTGTCTTTTTCATTCTTGAATCGTATCCGGTCCGAATATTCCGGGGCCGAGCTCGTCCGCCCCGGGCCCGTCGCTCCCGAACCCGCCGGAGCATACGCAGGCGGTCAGGCACAGCGCCGTTATTATGGTCGTCATAAAAAATCTGTACATTATATGATTCTCCTTGTCACACCTTGCTCTTCCAATTTGACGGCCTGATCCTGAATTGCAGACCGCAGTGCAGCGAGTGCCACTTCGTCCGCAGAGTCGGGCCGAACGGTAGCTTGAACTTCGCGTAGAGCGACGGCGACACGAACGTGTCTATGAACAGGTCCGCTTCCACCATCAATTCATGGAACCACCAGTCGTTGTCAAATACGATACGCTTCAGCTCCCCGTCGCGAACGTCTTCCACGTCGTCAATTATTATGTCCTCCCATTGGCGGCCTATGCTGTATCCCACGGAGTAGTTCCAGAGTCTGTACTTGAACCCCACGGAGAGCGCGGTGCTTGGGAAGAATATCGCCGGGTCTACGTTGTAAAGCGAATCGTACCAAATTTTGTAAAGCGTGTTATTCCTATTCGGGTAGTAAAGCGTGTCAGGGCGGCGGAACTTTACCCCGGACACCCACTGGCCGAGCTCCGCCTGCGCAGTGAAGCCTCGGAATGAAACCTGATAGGCGTTCCCGAGCGTGACTCCGTTGTAGTTGTTGAGCCCGCCGGAACTGCCCCCGGAGAATTCGGACAGAACGGTGCGGAAACGCCTGCCTGTAGGGCTGCGGCTTATTATGCCTATGCCCGAAATCGCGAACGAGAGCGGCTCGGTTTCCATGTATTCCGTGAGCTCCTCCCACTTCATCCTCGCCGTGTACTTGAAGCCGGGCTTGGGGCAACCGTCGTAGAGGCCGTAATCGTCGGGGCATCTGTCCAACGAGTCGGGGAAGCCGTCGTAGTCGCGGTCGGCCGTCTCGTCGAGCGTGACGCGGATAAGATACTTCTTCCCGTGGCTGATCACGAATTTGCGCCGTTCCGGCTCGTAGCCGAACCGGCTGATCCGCGCCGTGTAAAAACCGCTGTACATCTCCGCTTCCACTCCGCCCGTTTGGCAGGGGAAACCCTCTATGCAGAGAAGCGCGTCAGGCGGGTGCAGCTCGAATACCGCGGAGCCGACGAGCCGCACAAAGGGCGTGCTGAAGTAGATCATCCGGCCCGCCGGAACGGATATCACGGTGTCAACGTCTTTATAGAGCCCGCCGCCGTTCCAAACGATCCGGTACTCGCCTTCAAGGAGCGTGAGGCGCGGTTCCCGGTGCGCGTATGTGGCGGTGTCGCCGACCCTGTACGCCGAGTCTATGGGCGGGTAGGGGAGCACCAGAATCCCGTGCTGCGCCTCGCCGAGCACGTAGAGCGTGTCGAAGTCGGACATTAGCTGGAAGGAGCTCGACGCCGAGCCGTGCGCCGGCACGGAGACGCTTCGCCGCTGGAAACGGTAGTCGGGCAGAAAGAGCTCCGCCTCGTAGCGCCCGGCGATCATATCGCGGAAGAGGGCCGGCGTCCTCTTCCCGGTCGCCTTGCCGTATAGGTAGATATCCGCGCCGGGGGGCTCGCTGTCCAAGAGAAGCTCGCCGTAAGGCGCGGCGGTTGCGCCGACGATGGAGTCCCACTCGTCGTTGCGCGAGTAGAAGAGCTTTTCGTGGTGCTGGACGTACATCCGCTCGTTGTCGAAAAACACCGTTTCAAGGTCAAGGTTGCGGTTGCCGGTCCGCTTCGCGTAGAATCTGTACCACATAGCCTGACCGGAGCGGCTCCACGGCGGGAGTTTGAATACGTATATGGGCGGGAAGGCGTTGAACGCGGTAGTGTCGAGCTCGCCTGAGTACAGGCGGTAGTCGGCGCCGTACTTTTTGCGCATAACGACGCGGCCCGGTTTTATGAACGCGGGGGGGGAGGAGAGTTCTAAGAGGGTGTCGGATTCGGTGAAAGTTTTGCTGTTTTTGATGACGAAGTTGGCGCGTTCGGGATAGTCGTACGCGGTGACGTTGAACGCGGCGATGGAGTACAGGTCGGGCAATTGGGCGAAAATGGCCGTGGCGGTGACGTATAGAATTATTATTGCGGTTAGTTTTGTTTTCATAATTAAAGTCAAAAAATAAAAGTCAAATAATAAAAGTCAAAGTCAAATTCATATAAGGGGAGGGCTGCGCCCTCCCTCGCTCCAACCAAAATGGCTTCGCCATTTTGTTTTCCGCTACCCACCCTGCGGGAGGATGCGCCCCGGTGGGGCGCTGTTATCCTGCCCCGCAACGCCCCGTTGGATAAACATGCGCCGCTTCGCGGCGCGGAAAGTCAAAATCAACAACTACGCCGGTAGAAAGGAGAATATAATATCTGCGAGTTCTTTTGAGGGCTTTTTTTCGCCTAATTGGGCTCTTAGGTCCGATAGGCTTTTTGCGGTTTCTTCCCAGCGTTGCGGGATTGATATTAATCTTTCGGCTTCGCAGTATAGTTTTTTGGGGTTGACGTCGTTTTGGATGCACTCGGGGACTATGGGTTTGCCGGCTACTATGTTCGGTAATCCTATGTAGTCTATCGTTACGAATCTTTTGTAAATTGAGTAGGAGACGTGCGAGGTGCGGTAGGCTACCACCATCGGTACGCCCAGGAGCGCCGCTTCCAGCGTCGCCGTGCCGGATGTTACGAGCGCCATGTCGCTCCTCTGCAAGAGCGCCGAAAGCGGGCCGTCGAATATCTCGAAGCCAGCGTCTTTTGCGCGGCAAAAGAGGCTCTCGTTGAAACCGCCGAAGCGCGATACCGTGATCTTTATCGTCGGGAACTTCGTCTTTAACATGCAGGCGGCGTCGATCATCACGTTGAGCATGTTGCTTATCTCCTGCTGGCGGCTGCCGGGGACTATCGCTAACCTGAAGCCGTCGAGCCCGGGAAATTTTTTCGCCGCCGCGCCGATATCCGGCAGCGACTCCGTCAGAGGGTTGCCGACAAAGGTCACCGGGGCGGCGTACGGCGAGAAGTGCTGCACCTCGAAGGGAAATATCACGGCGATGTGCGACGCCAGAGAGCCCAGCACGGCGGCGCGTTTGCGCTTCCACGCCCATACCATCGGCGCGATGTACCACACCACCGGGATGCCCATCTCCCGCGCCTTCCTCATCAAAGGCATATTGAAACCGGAGTAGTCGACGCAGATCAAGACGTCGGGGCGCCGCGACCCGGCCATCATCTTTAAAAGTTTCTTCTTGGCGTTGAGAAAAAACGGCAGGTGCGACAATACCTCCACATAGCCCATACGGTTGAACTTGGCGAAAGGCAGCACTGAGTTGAACCCGGCAACCTGCATCTTCGGCCCGCCGACCCCCCAAACGTTTGCGGAGGGGCAGCGCTCTTTTAAGGCTCCGACGACGGCGGACGCGTGGGCGTCGCCCGACGGCTCGCCGGCTACGAACATTATGGATGGATTGGCGTTTTTCATTATCGATATAGATCCGGTTAAAATAAATCAGCCGGAAACTTCCCGCTGTTTTTAATCTCCGTCAGATACTTTTTGAGCTCCGGCAGGCGCGCCCGGTCTATCGCCAGAACCGCGTCGTCTACGGCTACCAAGGCCACGTTTTTAAGCCCTATCGCGGCCAATGCTAGTTTTGACGATTTGTTGATTATCAGCGAGCCGCCGCAGCCGCTCTCGTATACCGCCGCGCCGTCTACCGTTGTTCCGGCGTCGTCGCTTCCGCGAATGCGGCTCAGGGACTCCCACGAGCCCAAGTCGTCCCAAGAGAAATCCCCGCATACTGCGCTGACGTCCTCCGCCTTCTCCATGACGCCGTAGTCTATGGACTCTTTGGGGCATACGGAGTAAAACTCGTTTATTGCCTCCGGCGTGAAGCCTTTGTCCGCGGCGGCGAGGGCTTGTTTGTGGAGGTCTGGCATGAATTTTTTGAACGCCTCTAAGATGACGGAGGCCTTCCACACGAACATTCCGCTGTTCCATAGGAAGTTGCCGGATTTCATGAAGGCGTCGGCGTCGTTGGCGTTCGGTTTTTCAACGAAGCGCTTGACCTTGAACGCCGCGCAGCCGCCTGTACCGATGTCGGCGCCCGCCGCCAGCTGCTCACCGACCTCGATGTAGCCGTAGCCGGTCTCGGGGCGGTCGGGTTTTACGCCGAAGACAACGAGCCCGCCGCGCCCGACGGCGATGTTCACGGCGCGGTATACCGCCATCTCGAAGGCTTTCTCGGGTGAGATCATGTGGTCGGCGGAGGCGACCAGCATCACGGAGTCTTCGTGTTTAGCCGTTATGAGCGCCGCCGCCAAGGCTATCGCGGGCGCGGTGTTCTTGCCCTGTGGCTCCGCGATGATATTGACGTCGGTATCCATCGCCATCAGCGTGCTCATCCACGGCGCGGCGTCGCCGGCCGCGCCGTCGCGCGGTCCGTTGAGTATGTGGGCGCGGGTATCCACCGCGGCGAGAGCGTCGGCGGTTTTGCCGGCGATGGCCGCTCCGGTGATGATCAGCGGAGCGGTGCTGTTCGGGCAGCACGCCCTGACCCTGAAGAGCGTCTCTTCAAGCATACTTCTTTCGGAGGCTATGGCGTGGAGCTGCTTGGGCGAGCTTGACCTGCTCAAGGGCCAGAACCTTTCGCCAATACCCCCGGCGAGGATTACCGGGACCGTTTGCATAACTTTTCCTTTAGGCTTTCGACGGCGGCGTACGGAACCGGCGGGAAGCCCAGTTCGAATTTACTCCTGCCGCCGCTATGGAAATCTGAGCCTCCGGTGAAAGCGAG
This sequence comes from Chitinispirillales bacterium, assembly GCA_031281485.1. Lineage (GTDB taxonomy): Bacteria > Fibrobacterota > Chitinivibrionia > Chitinivibrionales > Chitinispirillaceae > GUT77. Next base: position 15,572 of record JAITFI010000048.1, read on the forward strand.
GCCGTTTTTTTTGCATATTTTGAGGTAATGCCTGACGGCGGCGTCGGGGTGTTCGGCGTGGCTTACCTCGATGCCCTGCAACCCGTCGCGGATGAACTCTTGGATGCGCTCGTCTACCTTGGTCACCCCCGGATGCGCCAAAACCGGCACGCCGCCGGCGTTCTTTATAAGGTCGAAGACCTCCTTGGGCGACATTTGGAGCTTTTCGACGTAGGCGGGGGAGTCGTACCCGATGAACTTGTCGAAGGCCTCGCGGAAAGAGAAGACGAACTCCTCCTTGAGCATGGCCGTGGCGATGTGCGGGCGCCCGATGGAACCCTCTCCGGCAATGCTAAGGACGGTGTCGAAGCGCAGATCGATGCCCTGCTTGTTCAGGTTCGAGACCATTTTTTGAGCGCGCAAATAACGCGCCTCCTTCATCTCCTGAAGTTTGGCAATAAACGCGCCGTTATTGAAGTCCACATAGTATCCGAGGATATGAATATCAATTCCCTGAATCTCGCTGGACAACTCGACTCCGGGGACGACCTCGATACCCACGGCGGCACCCAAATCCAACGCCCGCGGGTATGCGCCCGTACAGTCGTGGTCGGTTATGGAAACCGCCGCGAGCCCGCGAGCGGCCGCGGCCTCCATAATCTCCTCCGGCGTGCAAACGCCGTCGGAATACCGGGTATGAATATGCAGATCAACAAATTTTTTTGAGTGATTTGTTTCCGGCGACATCCTTTTTTTGGTTTTCAGATAAAGTTTATCGGTATATGACGAATCAAATAAAATAATTGATGGGCGGACGGATATGTGAAAAAAGTTTCACTTTTCAAAAAAAATATTTTATATTATGTAGGTATGGGCGAAGATCAGAACAAATCCGACGAGGAGCGCTTCGAGGAGGGCCTGCGGCAGATACTCGACGGCACCCCGTCGGGAGGCATGGTAACCGCCGGCAAGCCGCCGAAACCGCCGGCAAGCCCGGAGGTCGGGGCGCGGGGGTCGGCGTATAAGCCGCCGCCGGAGCCGAAAGCCCTCTTTTGGTTCAAACTGATGAGACCGCTGGCGATGCTGGCGTTGCTGGCCCTTTTTGCGAAGTTCGTCCTGAGAATCACATCGGAAAGGTAGCGTTTGCACCTATAATGCAGATAATCAAATACACGAGCGGCGACGGAAACACGGGCGGCGGCGTTGACGCCGCCATAAAAAAGGGCGACCCGATGCTGGCCGTCATATCCTTCGACGGCAGCAAGGCGATAATAGGCCAAGTGGACGATTGCATGGAGCACCATATCCTATTGGCCAAATCAGGCCTGTCGAGCTCCGACATAGACAAATACTTCCGCATATCCTTCGATCGCGACGGAGCCAACTGGACCTTCGCCTGCCCCCCGGATTATAAGGATATTCCCGACAAAGCGGCTAGGATAACAAGATTCTATACGGACGGTTTCACGGTAATATCCGCTTTCATGGCCGAGATGGGTCTGTTGGTAGGGTTAAAGATACCGAAACGTTATAAAAGGCATCTTGAACTGATGGAATGAATTAAGCAGCGATCCGGACGGATCACAGGTTCATCCGCGAAATAACCATTTTCCGAAACTCTTTCACGGTGGCCGCCTCCGGCTCCACGAGCAGCGCCTTCTCGCAGTATTCCAGCGCTCCCGGATAGTCTCCGGTGTCGAAGTATACGCCGCTTATGGCGAATAGGGCGTCCACGTGGAAGGGGTTGATCTCTATGCAGGCTTGCAGAGCGTTCATGGCGGAGTTGTTGTCGCCGAGCACCCTGTCCACAACGCCCAAGTGGTAAAACGCCCTATTGTTCGCGGGTTCGCACTCCGCCGCCGCCTCGAAGTCGCTTCGCGCGTCTTTGTAGTTCGATTGCGAGAAGTACGCCTTGCCTCGGTGTATCAGCACCAGCGCCTTGATGTTGGTTGGGCAGCCCTGTTCCAAGATTTTTGTGTAGATGCGTATAGCCAGCGGGAAATCTTTTTCGTTGTGCGCGTTGAGCGCGTTGAGGAGGAGTTGGTCTTTGTTGTTCGGCACCAGTTCCGGGATATCGTCGTCGTTTGCTTCCGCGCCCGTTCGCCAGCCCGTCGCTTTATTGCCGTTTATCTTGCCGCCGTTCACCGTCTTGCCGGTTTGCGGCGCCGCCGCCGTCAGGCCCGGCTTGATTTCGTCCAGCTGCGCCGTGAACGAGTAGCGGCGCTTGTTCAGCTCGCAGTGCAGGCGCCGCTGGTAGTCGCGGATCTCTTGGAATATGTCGTCGGAGAGCGACAAGTTGGCGTTGAGCGCCGCTAATTTCCGGCGCAGCGGCTCGTCCATCGGCGTGATGTTGTTGCTGTTCTTGTAGATCAGCTCGTGCTCCACCTCAGCCCAAGCGTCTTGCAGGAAGGTGCGCACCTGCACCTCGGCGATCCTCAGGTTGAGGTCGGGGAACAGGTCGCGGATGTCCTCCGGAATTTCGAGCAGCAGGTGGGTGGAGGAGTATCCGAAGTCGCTGAAAGCGCGCCCGGCCCCCTTTCGCTCGATCTCCCGCACCGCGAAGGCGTCGCGCAGGTAGAGCTCCACCACCTCCACATCGTCCAGAAAGGGGCACACGACGCGCGTCCCCATGATGTCGTGGATCGGGATCGCCTCGCCCGTCCGCCTCTCGTGGGTCTTGCGTTTGAGCAGCTTACCGTAGTAGGAGTCGAAGGCCTTGACGCGGTACTTCATCGTAAAGTGCACATCCGAGTCGGCAAGCGCCGTCCGCAGCCTTGCCTGAAAGATCTCAAGCGCCGCGATGTAGCAGGGGAGCAGGGATGTGTACTCGTCCCTCAGCTTTTTTCTATCCGGATATTGCGATATGCTCATATTTAGTTGATCGATTCTAAAAAAGTCAAAGTCAAAGTCAAAGTCAAATCATTAAAATCAAAATCATATAAGGGGAGGGCTGCGCCCTCCCTCGCTCCAACCAAAAATGGGCTTCGCCCATTTTTGTTTTCCGCTACCCACCCTGCGGGGCTATGCCCCGCAACGCCCCTTTTAAAAACATGCGCCG
>JAITFI010000068.1 GCA_031281485.1 Chitinispirillales bacterium
CCGGCGGGCCGGACATAGTCGTCCCCATCACGGTCACGGCCCGAATGAAAGCGGCGGTCATTCCTGAGTGGCCGTACAAGCCGGACTCGCCGCTGCGGGATAAGATGGTCGAGGTCTTCAAGGAGTTCTACGGCAAAGAGCCGCTGATAGCCGGACTCCAGCACGCCTTCGTCGATTGCGCCGTGTTCGCCGCAAAGATGCCGGACGCCGATATGGCCTCAATCGGCCCGGATATAATCAATATTCACACCCCGAGCGAGAGAATGAGCCTGCCCTCCTACGACCGCGTATACGCCTATCTTGTTAAACTTTTGGAGAGGCTGTGACTCTCGGCGGGCCGCCGGAATGCCGTCCCGTGAACGAGTGATCTTTGCGCGTGATAATCCCGTCACCAAGAAAATCACCGTGAAATTTGCATTCTTACCCCCGCGATAATATAATTTATAATGATGCGCTGTCTTCTTATCCCTCGTGTCCGGAGCCGTATCACCTGGATATTTGACCGTTTTGAGGGGTATCGCCGGTAGCCTACGGGGTATATGTGGTATGTTTAGCATGCCTCGTACACAGTATACAGTGTTGTGTGGTATAATTTGCGGCTATTTTTTTCAGGAAAGCGGTATTTATGCGGCTTTGGGATAGTATCAACAGGTATTTCGCGTTCAAGCTCAAGGAGGCCGAGTTCCGCGTTCACACGTGGAAGCGCTCCCGTGAGATTTCGCGTGCCTACGATGCCAAGCCTAAGCCCGTCAGGCCTATAAAGCCTATCAAACCGGTCAAGCCGGCCAAGCCTGTAAAGATCGCGGCTGTTGATAAGCCTGTCAAGGTCGTCAAGCCCGTCAAAGCCGTTAAGCCGGTCAAACCGGCAAAGCCGCCTAAACCGCCCAGGCCCGTAAGGCCTCCAAGGCCTGCCCGCAAGCCTTTGAACATTGCGGCCGCTTTGCCTTACGCGGTTAAGGGGGCGAAGTTTTTGGGGATTGCCGTGGCCGTGGTCGCGCTGGTTTTCGGGGCGGTGTTCGCGTTTCAGCGCATATCCGTGGCTGTGGCGGCGGCGCGGGCGGATTCAAATAAGGCGTCCGCCGACGACAACGCCGTGGCCGCGCCGCCGGTGCAGAATATTCCGGAGGACGCCGTGCTGCCGGAGGCCGCGGTTCTGCCGGAGGGCTTTGCCGAGAACGCCGCTACGGCGGTGCCGGCGGACACAACGCCCATGGAGATGCCTCTGCCGCAGCCGGAGCGGCAGGCCGCCACACCGTCGCAGTCGGACAAGGCGCTGGTCGACCTGTTTATGAAGGCCGCGCCGCACGGGGTGTCGGACTGGCTCGTGCTCGTCGACAAACGCGCCAAGGTGATGTACTTCTTCAAGGAGGGGGCGGGCGGTTGGGAGGTGGCCAAGGCCTACTCCGTAGCCACGGGCGAGAGGGACGGGCGCAAGACGGTAGAGGGAGACAAAATGACGCCGGAGGGCGTGTATTTTATGATAGGGCGCAAGCATAGGAGCGAGCTCACGAACATCTACGGCCCAGCGGCGTTCATCCTCGACTACCCCAACGAGGACGACAGGCGGGAGCGGCGCACAGGTCACGGGATATGGATGCACGGCTCGGAACGCGGCAATATTCCGCCGCTCTTTACGCAAGGGTGCGTGGCAGTGGCAAACCAAGACATCCTCGAAATCGCCGCGACCTTAAAGAGCGGATGGCCGGGGGTGCCCGTCGTCATAGTGAGCGGAGAGGAGGAGGCCAAGAAACACGTGGCTTCCGTAGACTTCCAAAAGCTGAAAGCGCGCCGAGCCGAGGTCGTCTCCGAATACGGCGCGAGGCAGAGCGAGTTTGAGGGCATAGTGACGAGCTGGAAGACGGCGTGGGAGTCACGGGACATAGACACCTATTCCACCTTCTACTTCGCCTCCGGCTTCATGGACGGCGCGATGAACTGGACGGCCTTTCGCGACCGGAAGAAGGGGCTGTTCGCCTCGTACTCGGCGATATACGTTGATCTGAGCAACATAGCGCTCACCGAGTACACGGATAATATGGCGACCGTCAAATTCTTCCAGGTGTACAACACCAATAGGAATAACCGGATGGAGAACGCCAAACGGTTGATATTCAGGAAAGATGATCAAGGGCAGTGGAAAATATACAGGGAAATACCTTTCCCAAAAGAGGAGCTTCTCTTATGATGTTTTCGTCGAAGAAGAGAGAGATTAAAGATCCCCAGGAACTCGCGGAGTTCCTAGAGTCGCGCTTGAAGGAGATTCAGGGGGTAATTGACGCTTCGGATAAGTTGTCGGAGCGCATGGCGTCTATGGAGCGGACGGTGGCGCGCGTCACCGGGCAGGAGAGCTTCGTGAACAATCTCAGCGCGAAGGTGGACGCTCTGGTACAGAAGTTGAGCGCGCCCGGCGGGGACACCGTGCTCGACACGCTGAAGAGGGCGGTCGATCTTGAGGACAGGCAGAAACTCGCCGACGGCAAACTCGCCAAACTCGAGGATCAGCTCAGGTCGTGGACCGACCAGTTCGACACCGCCCAGACGAAGTGGACCGAGTCCGACGCGGGCGCGGACATCGTGCGCGGCAAGGTGAGCGACATGGAGCAGGAGATCAGCCGCTTCCGCGTTATGCGCGAAAAACTCGAGAGCCTGAACAGCCTCTCCGAGTACGTGAAGACCAAAATCTCGTCGCTCGAGAAGCAGCGCATGGTGGTCGATAAGGCGAACGAGGAGTCGCTCATGCTGAACAAGATGATTTGGCGGATAGACATAGACATAAAGCAGCTTCAGACCAAGATCTCGTCGCTCGAGAAGACGGAGAAGAACATCAACCAAATTGACGAAATGCTCGAGAAATCGCAAGAGTCCATCAGCGAGATACGCAACTTTAAGGAGTTGATGAAGGAGATGACGCAGATGGTTGAGGAGACGCGCCGCCTCGACAGCCACTTCGAGAACCGCTTGGCGGAGGTGCAGCAGCACACGAAGAACATAGACGCCATAAACGAGCGGGTTCGCGAGGTGCACAACGTGGCCAAGAGCACGGAAGCCACGCTAAACTCTCTGAAGAAGCACCTATCGATAGCCGAGGGGAGCAGGGCGCAGGTGATGGAGTACGAGAAGTCGCTCGACAAGGTGAAGGTGAAGATAGAAGAAGTGAGCAAGGAGTGGCAGTCGGTGGACGCCATAACGGCGCACATATCGGGGATCGAGTCGCAGCTGAGCGAGTTCGACATGAAGATACTTGCGCTCGCCAAGCAGGAGAGGGTGGTCGCCGGCTTTGAGGCGAAGCTCGAGGATATAAGGTCGCTCGTTGACGACATCAGCGCCAACGAGGAGAACCTGCAGAAGCGCCGCGTAGACATAGAGGGCACGAACGGCAAGATACGCGAGTACTTCGACAGTTTGGGGAAATTGGAGAAGAACGTGGAGGGCATAGGCAAGTACGAAGAGCTCATTTCGGGAATCAGCAGGAAGATCGACGCGCTTGAGGCGCTCTCCGGCAGGATCGAGGGGCGCATAAAGGCCACCGAAGACCGCGCCGGAATCATAGACGAGGTGCAGCGGAAAATCGAAGGCTTGGGCGCGATGGTGAACGAGGTGGACGAGCGGATAAACGGGCAGCTGCAGCGCAAAGCGATGGTGGAGAAGACGGAGAAGCGCTTGGACCAGCTCAACTACCTGCTCGGCGACATCAACATGAAGATACAGAGCCTGACGAAAGAGCAGTCGAAGGTGGACGCCATCATCACGCAGCTCTCCGCCATATCCGTGCAGTCTATGGAGGCTAAGAATATGGTCGCCCGCTTGACGGAGGAGAAACAGGCGCTGTCGCATGAAGAGAACCACATCCGCGACATACGCATCAAACTGCAAAGCCTCGTCTCAGACGCCGAAAAGGACGTGTCGCGGTTCAAGTCGAGCATCAGCGAGGTGGACGCCGCCATGGCGCAGAACCGCGAGAAGTTCGGCAAAATAATAGACAACAGCAATGCCCAGATCGAGACGGTCAAGCAGCACCAGATAGCGATAAGCACCTCCGCGTCGGAACTCGTCCGCGTGGAGAAACTGCTCGAAAACCTCAAGCAGGAGATGGACCAAATCAACCGCCGCACGAGCAAGATCGAGGCCATAGACGCGCGGATAAGCAGCGTGGACACGGTCGTTTCCGACATGGAGATCCGCATAGAGTCCATAGACAAAGGCAGGGAACTCGTCAACACGACGCAGAAGAAGATAGACGGCCTGAACGACATACTCGGCCTGGCCTCTTCGCGCATAGACGACATAAACGAGCGCTCTAAGGACATAGACGACGTAGGCCGCAAAGTGGGCGAGATGTCGGACATGATGGAGTCGGTGGAACGCCGCATAAGGGAACTCGCGCGGGAAAAGCAGCTGATAAAAGAGGCAGAAAACCGCATATCGAGCCTCACCATTCTCGTGGAAGACGTAAAAGCGGCAATGACCAACCTCTCGGCGGAACAGCAGCGCATACAGGAAGCGGTGGAAAAAGCGTCGGAACTGCGCTTCTTGCTCGGCGAGGTGGAATACAAACTGAATCTGTTCAAGCAGCAGAAAGAGCAGATGTAAGAAAGAGTCAAGGCGAGGGCGGTTGTCTTGCGCCGTCCTCGTTTAAAGGTTTTTCCTCAATGTCATGTCAATTAGTTGTTATCGTCATGTCAATTTAATTTTACCCGCCGAACCTATCAACCAACGCCTCAAGCGTCTGTATAAACTCGTCGATATTCTCAGCGATGTACTCCATGTCCCCGCTTCGCCCCACGCTTTCCAGCGCGGCGGCAAGGGCTGACGCCTCGTCCTCGCCGACATTCGCCAGCGCCGATTTCATTGCGTGGACGGTAACGGTGAAGAGATTCGCGTCGCCGGTTTTCACCGTCTCACGCAGGGTGACGATAGCCGCTTTCGCGTCTTGGCAGAAGAATTTTAGCAGTTTGGGATCGCCCGCAAAGTTGGCGGGTTTATGCGATGTAACAACATCACCCCCTTGTTGACCCTTATCCGCGCCGCCGCGTTGATTCGTCCCCGCTTGCGCGGCGGGCTTAGAAACCGTCTCCGCTTGCCGACTTTTATCTATAGCGTTGCGTTGATTCACGCCTTGTTTAATTATCTCTTTACGCAAACCCGCCGCTTCATGTTCCGCTGTTTTCTCAGCGTACAATTTTGCCTCTTCCGGATGTTTGTCTCGGACGAACTTGCTTAATATCTCGTTCAGCTGGCGGACGTCTATGGGCTTGGAGATGAATCCGTCGAACCCGTTCTGCATGAACATCTCATCGTTGCCGACGATGGCGTTTGCGGTCAACGCCACTATCGCGCCCTTGTATCCGAGTTCGCGCAACTTCAGCGTGGTCTCTATGCCGTCCATGCGCGGCATCATGTGATCCATGAAGATTATATCGTAAACGCCGCCGTTTTCCGCTTTCCTGATGGCGGCGAACCCGCTGTCCGCCGTCTCTATCTTTAACTGATACAGCGACAGCAGCCCCTCCGCCACGTATAGGTTTGTGGCCACGTCGTCCACGATGAGCACGCTCCCGTATGGCATAGGCTCGGTGGAGATCTGCAAATTCGCCGCGTGCCTATCGCCGGTGAACGCGAATTTGCGCAACTGCGCGACAATGCTCGCGCCTATAGCGGAACACTCCACCGCCTTCTGCCGGACGGTTACGGTAAACACGCTGCCTTTGCCGTACTCGCTCTCCACGCCTATAGTCCCGTCCATCATCTCCACCAATTTTTTGGTGATGCTCAAACCAAGCCCCGTTCCCTCCGTGGCGCGGTTCGCCTGGGCGTTGAAGCGCATATACTCCGAAAAGAGGCGCTCCCTGTCCTCCATTTTCATGCCCTGCCCGGTATCCTCCACGACAAAGCGCAATATCACGCCGTCGCTGTCCGTCAAATAACCTACAGACAATTTTATTCTCCCCTTGCCGGTATATTTTATGGCGTTTGAGAGCAAATTGTTGAGTATCTGCTTAATGCGCAACTCGTCGCCGTAAAGTTTTGAGGGCAGATTTTCGTCAACCTCAATCGTGAACTCGATCTGCTTAGACCCTATTCTGACGATGTTGAGCTGCACCGCGTCGTTTATCAAACTCGGCGTATTGTATTCCACGGGGCTCAGCACCATCTTGCCCGTCTCAATTTTAGACATATCCAAAAGATCGTTGACGATGCCGAGTTGGCTGTTTGCGGAACTGTATATCGTTTGTAGCGCGGTGATGTAGTCGTCCGGCAAGTCTTTGCGTTGCAGTTGCACCTGCGCTATACCGATGATCGCGTTCATGGGCGTGCGTATTTCGTGGGACATGGTGGTAAGGAAGTTCGACTTACTCCTATTGGCAAGCTCCGCCTCATTCCTTGCCTGCTCAAGCGACGCCATTGTCTTGAGTTGGGATCTGAGGAAGGCGGCGGCAAATACGTTGAAGATGATGAATATAAGCAGTATGACCACAAGCACTACAAGGAACAGCGCGGTCATTGTGGTTTTATAATCATTTATGCTGTCCGGCATGGACACGACGGAATACCATTTGAGTTGCGGGATCGTTCCTATCACAATATTCCCGTGAGGCAATGCAAGCGCCCGCATTTCACCGGGCGCGAGGCTCGTGGCCGCATCCAAGATATCGATGTTCACATTCGCCAACGCGTAATCTACTTGCGTCTTTGAGGACATAAGTTCAATATTTTTCGCGCCGGTGATCTCCCCGTAGGCGTTGAAAAAATAAAACTCCATTCTGTCTTCTATATCGCTGAAAAGCGCGCGCACAAACTCGGATAGATCAAGCCCCGTGCCCACCATCCCGATAGGCCTCTTGTTATCGTCAAAAACCGGCGCGTTGACCCAGAGTCTCAGTCTGTCTATGTCGGGATTGTAATTTATATTTAAATTGTACGATTCGGTCTTGTAAAGCGTCATGTGATACCAATAGTTATCCGGGTTATTCGGGTTAACCGTGTACGGCGCGGTATCGTCAATGTGGAATATCTTATCCACATCGTTGACCCAAAACACCGACTTGTTCTCGAAGGCCCCGCGGTAAGAGGCTATCTCTTTAAAGGCCTGCGTCTCCAGCTGTTCATCGGCGGGGTGGATGAAATAATCCCTGATTAGCGGGGAATCGCCCATCTTTCTGACAATTGTAATCTCACTCTTAACGTAGGTTTCCATTTTTATCCGCTTGATCTCAAGCATCTGCGACAACTCGTTTTTCGCGTTTGCCCGTATAATCTGCCGCATGGAAAACATGAACGCCAAACTTCCCCCAACGACTATGATAAAAAACAACACGCTTGAAAATATAATGAACTTCAACATCATAGGATTTCTACTCTTTGCCATTAAATTTCCTTTCGAGATATAATTATTTCGTTTTCTTCTTATTATTATTTCTTTTTCTTTACTTTTTTACTTCTTTTTTTCATTGTCGTTCCACGTTGCTTCCCTTATTATAATATTATAAGATACGAAATGCAAGCTTTTTTACCGGACAAAACGCTTGTTGACCGGCGGAATGGGAATTACGTTGTGATAGACTGAAATCGCTTCAAGGCGTCTCCCGATGTCGCCAAGCCTTGCGGTCGAAAAGAATCTTTTAATTGCTTTTTGACGAACCATATATTATATTACTAGTGATCGGGTAATGATTATTGACGCCCGGGCGTTGATTTAAACGAGCATGGGGACGCCCCCGAGGACTCGATTAATACCTATAAAGATACTGCCAATCATAACCGGAGTCTCAATATGGACAGCACGAATACCCCGCGCCCGCGTTACTCGCCCTACGTGGAGGTCTCTCTCGACAACATGCTCCACAACGTAGCGCAGATCCGCCGCGCCCTGCCGCGCGAGGTCGGTATCATCGCCGTGGTCAAGGACAGCTCCTACGGCTGCGGCAGTGTGCAGATCGCCAAAGCGCTCGAGCGCGGCGGCGAGGCCGCCTTTTTTGCCGTGGCGCGCCCCTGCGAGGCCATCGCCTTGCGCAGGTCCGGCCTCACGCTCCCGATCTTGGTGCTGGGGATGGCTACCGAAGAGGAGTTGCGTTTTGGGGCGGAGAACGGCATCGTCTTTACGCTGAATGATTTGAGCGATGTTGATAGGTGGGAATCTTACGGGGTGAGCGTAAACTTCCACCTGATCATAGATACCGGCATGAGCCGGATGGGGCTTCTGCCGCATGAGGTAGGCGCATTGGTCGACAAACTGAACACGGCGCGCAACTTGCGCATAGGCGGCGCGTTCACCCACATGGCTAACGCCGACGAGCCGAACACGCAAACGGTGGCCGTTCAGTTGGAAAAGTTTATGGGTGGCGTCAATACGTTGCGTAGCGGCGGGCACCCGCCCGCGCATATCCACTACGGGAACACGGCGACAATCCTGCGCTTCCCGTTAAGCGGCTGTACGCTGGCGCGCCCGGGGGTCGCGCTCTACGGGTGCAAACCCGATCCGGCGCAAGAGTTTGACATAGACCTCAAGCCCGTAGCCTCGCTGATTTCGCATGTGGCCAAGATGAAAAAACTTCCCGACAATACGCCCGTATCGTACTGCGGAAACTACGTTACCCCGACCGACACGTGGATCGCGACGATTCCGATAGGCTACGCCCACGGCCTGCCGCGCTATCTGAACGGAAAGGGTGAAGTGCTGATAGGCGGGAAGCGCTACCGCATCGCCGGAAACGTGACTATGGACTACATAATGGCGGACGTCGGCGCAAACCCGTCCATATCAGTGGGCGACGAGGTTGTAGCCATAGGTTCGCAAGGCGGCGAGTCCATCACACCGGACGACGTAGCGCTTATCGGCAACACAATCGGGTACGAGGTGCTTTGCAACCTGGGAACGACGATAGACCGCTTTTACACGCAGGGCGGGAAGGTCGTTCACCACGAGCCGGGCGCTATTTACTAGAATATATAAATTACCATTCACTTTTTTAAGGAGGTCTGTATGATCAATTTTGCCGAAATACTGAACGCCAACCCAATCGGGGTATTTGCGACGCAGGACGGGAATAAGGTCAAAACACGTGTGTTCCAATACCTCTTCGCGGACGGAAAGAAGGCGTATTTCAGCACCAATTCCGAAAAGCCGGTTTATGCCCAAATACAGGCAAACCCGAACGTGTCGTTCTGCACACACCCGCAGAACTTTGACTCGGTTTTGTCGATAAGCGGCAAGGCCGTTTTCGTAGAGGACGACGCCCTCAAAGTCCGCGCCCTCGATGTGAATCCCAAACTCAAAGGCATGTATAAGTCGGCGGATAACCCGGTTTTTAAAATCTTCTACATTGAGGTAGAGGAAGTGACGACATTCAGTTTTGCCGAAGGGCCGAAGACCTATAAGATGTAGATATGGAATATATTCAAAAAATCAAATCCCCGATAGGGACGCTCACCGTCTCAAGCGACGGAACGAATGTTACCGGACTCTGGATTGAGGGACAAAAGTATTTTGCAAGGACGTTGGAAAAAGGTGTTTTAGAAAAGAACGTGCCGATATTTGAAAGCGTTCGGGATTGGCTTGGTGTCTATTTTTCAGGCAAGAGGCCAAACTTTACGCCGCCTCTTGTGCCGAAGGGAAATTTGTTTCAAAAATCGATTTGGGATATCCTTTGTAAAATTCCATACGGACAAACAACGACATACGGAGCGATTGCGGACGAATATGGGCAAGCAAATAACGGTAAACCGACATCCGCACGTGCGGTCGGCGGCGCGGTAGGTCATAACCCTATTTCTATTTTGATCCCATGTCATCGGGTGGTGGGTAAAAATAATGATCTTACGGGATATGCCGGCGGGCTTCATAGAAAAAAGGTACTCTTAAAACTTGAAGGCGTTGAATATAATGTATGATTAAGAGGAACAAAAAATGAGAAGAAAAGACAAAGAGATCGTCGGTATTGACGAAAAACTGGAAATCATCGCGAAATGTAAAGTTTGTCGGCTTGGACTATCCGAAAATAATCATCCGTACATCGTACCGTTAAATTACGGCTTTTCTTATGACGATGGAAGATTAACTTTATATTTCCATTGCGCTTTAGAGGGTAAAAAGGTTGATATTATCAGAAAAAACAATAATGCGTGTTTTGAGATTGATTGCGATACACAATTAATTGACGGTGAAATACCGTGCTGTTACGGTTATGAGTTTAAAAGCGTAATCGGATTTGGGAAAGTCGTTTTTCTTGATGCCGTTGATGAAAAAATCGCCGGTTTAAATTATTTGATGAAACAACAGACCGGAAATGATGTAAAATATGATTTTAATGAAGATGAATTGAGTCGTGTTCTTGTTTTTAAGATGTCGGTTGATGAGTTTAAGGGAAAGCAAAAGGTAATAAGAAAGGACGTTTCGTAAAAATGAACGCTGGAATCACAGTGCCATATCGGCTGTTTATATTAACCGTCACGTTACTAATATTCCATCCGCACTACGCGTCCGCCGCGTCGCGCTTTGGCGACGTTAGCGTAGGGGTTGTTGTGTTTGACATCATATTTTCCTTGATAGTGTTTCTTATTACGTTGTTTACGATGCTCTCTTTGGCGTTTTCGGGACAGGCAAGTCTTAAAAAAGTTGATAAAATGGGAATAGCTGATGGCGACTACACAATGGAAGATGATAATATCTTCGAGAAAGCCAAAAAAAGAGAGAATCTACTTTGGTGGTCAAGTGTTCCAATAGCGATAATTGTGCCATTGGTGTTGATAGCCTGTGGTATATACTTGGATGGCGGCGTTACACCGTATGCTTGGATAATAACGGTCGTATGCGCCGTGATCGCCGCCATTGTGTTCAACAGGATAAAATACTCATGCCCCAATTGTTCGGCAATATTGGAACACGCAAGCTTTGTAGAAGAAGACCCCACAGATAACAATGGAGGAGAAGCTCGCGTATATCTTGCTTGCCATAAATGCGGGAACAAATATGTGGGCGATGACGAAGACGATGATGATGACGACGATGATGACGAGAGCGAAAAAACGTATGGACATAAAGCCAGCCATCGCCCCCACACCACCAACTACCAATGGCGGCGCAAATAGGTGAGGCGGAAAGCAGTTTATTATTTGTGATAAAGCATAGTTAGTTATCACTAACTATATCGTTCAAGCCCGACTATCAACCCTAACAAAAAAATTTGACTTTTTTATTTTTCTATTGACATTCATAAAAAATTATACTATCTTTATGGGTTATCATTACCGCAGTTACGGTGATGCGTTGTGCGTTGCCGCACGAAATTTTTGACAAAGAAAGGAGGTCTGTAATGAACAAAAACAACATTCAGACTAAGGCCCCGGTTCTGTCCTCCCGGGCGGAACGGGCGCGCAAGCGCTTTCTCAAGGCGGCGGCTAGGGACGGTGACACCCTGTTGATCCAATACGACAACAGCCTAGCCGGATACGACGAGGACGACGTCGCGGATCAGCGGCGTGAGCACGGCGCCAATAAGATAACGCGCCAAAACAAAGACCCGCTTGTCTCGCGGCTTGTGAGGGCCTTTATCAACCCTTTTACCATAATCCTTATACTCTTGGCCGTGGTCTCCGCTTTCACCGATGTTCTAATCGTGCCGCCGGGCGAGGCCGACTATACGGCGATCATCATTATTATAGCGATGGTGACGATATCCGGGCTTCTGAGGTTTATTCAGGAGCTGCGTAGCAACAACGCCGCCAAAAAGCTGACCGAGATGGTGGAGACGACCGTCTGCGTAGGGAGGAAAGTCCATGACAAGGAACTAGGCGAAACCCGCTCCGAAAAGAAAGAACTCCCTTTAAGCGAGGTCGTCGTCGGGGATTTGGTCTACCTCGCCGCCGGCGACATGGTTCCGGCGGACGTGCGGATCATTCAGGCGAAAGACCTCTTCGTAAGCCAAGCCGCCCTCACCGGGGAGAGCGAGCCGGTGGAAAAATTCAAGAGCGTTATTGATAAACCCGGAGAAAACCCGCTGGAACTGAACAATTTGGCGTTCATGGGGACAGACGTAATATCCGGTTCCGCTATCGCTTTGGTTGTAAACGTGGGCGACAACACAATCCTCGGCTCCATAGCAGAGCAGCTCCAAACCAAGGCCCCGCCCAGCAGTTTTGAGAAGGGGATCAACTCGGTCTCATGGGTTCTGATCCGCTTTATGATGGCAATGGTTCCGGTAGTCCTTCTGGTAAACGGTTTTACAAAAGGGGACTGGCTGCAGGCGTTCCTCTTCGCTTTGTCCGTAGCGGTAGGCCTCACGCCCGAAATGCTGCCTTTGATAGTTTCTGCCAACCTCGCCAAAGGCGCTATAGCAATGTCGAGAAAGCGCGTCATAGTCAAAGACCTCACTTCCATTCAGAACTTCGGGGCTATGGACGTTCTCTGCACCGACAAAACCGGGACTCTCACCCAAGACAAGGTCGTCTTGGAATTGCACCTCGATATTCACGGCGCCGAAAATCTGGAGGTGTTGCGACGCGGCGTTCTCAACAGCTATTATCAAACCGGCTTGAAAAATCTCATGGATCTTTCGATTATCGAATACGCCAAAGCCGAACCGTCAATTAAGTGGAACGACTACAAAAAGATTGACGAGATTCCTTTCGACTTCAACCGCCGCAGAATGAGCGTGGCGGTTGAACTCGAGGCGGGCGGGAATGTCGAACTCATCACAAAGGGCGCGATCGAGGAGATGCTGGCGATTTCCACAACCGCCGAGTACAACGGGACGATAGAACCGTTGGACGATAAACTGCGTGAAGAGATTATGGCGAATTGCCACAATCTAAATGAAAAAGGCATGAGGGTGCT
>JAITFI010000098.1 GCA_031281485.1 Chitinispirillales bacterium
TTAGCCCCGCATATCCTATGGAAGGGCGCGATTTATCGCGCCCTTCCGTCTAAAAATGATTTTAAAGATTTAAAGACTTTAGACACTTTGGACAGTATGTACTTATAACCCTCGTCGTGTCCCCCGGCGTCTTGGGGCTGGGTTTCGTCGTTTGTCGCGGCCATGTCCGGCGTTTCCTGCGTTATAGCGTACGGTTACGGGTGTTTCGTCCTACTATATAATATATATTAATGGGCCGTTCCGGGAGGCAAAAAACGTCGAAATCTTTCGGCGGCTATGGTTGCGCGGCGGGAGCCGGTTCCCCGCCTATAACATACCGTCACACGTTCGAAAACGGCACGATGCTGAACATATCGGTGTGCTCCATCACCAATTGTTTGTTGTGGGCGAAGAACACCGTCCCGTCCACCGGCGACGTTATCAGGCTTATCGTGTTCCCCTCTAAAGGATGGACTATCTCGCAAAGGATGTCGCCCTCGGCTACCTCGTCTCCTATCGTGACGTGTTTTTTCTGCATTCCGGCGCAGCCTGTTTTGACGGTTCTTATCGACTCCTCGTTCAGTATGCGGGTGTGCATGCCTCGGTGCAGCGTCCATTTGAGAATGCCCTTGGCGATAAGGAAGCGCAGCGTCGCGTTCACGGCGGTCTGCGTGGACTTCTTCCCGATGTGGTCTGTATATGTGGAGAAGAGCGAGTAGGCGCGGCAGCCCCACACCTGCCAATTGTAGTTGAGCGTCGTGGTGTCGTAGGGGTGCGGCGTCCTGAGGAGGCCGTAGGGCAGGCCGAAATCGGAAAGCGACTCGTAGGTCTCGATCTTTCCGTAGTCGGTGTCCATCATCTTGATATGCGGCAGGAAGTCGCCATCGCGGTAGAAACTCGCCATCTGTATGCCGTGGACGTAGTCTCTGATGGCCTTGAACAGCCCGTCGGCGATGCGCTGCGTCGTCTCGCCCTGGTCGTAGCCGGGGAACATGCGGTTGATGTCGGTGTTGTCCATAGTCCAAAAGCGCTTGCCGATGTTCATGGAGTAGTTGTTGGCGCACGGTATGATCATTACGCTCTTGCCGGAAATGACGCACCCGCTCTCCTCCAAGCGTTTGAGCGTGTCGACTAATTGGGCGCAGATCGCCATCTGCTGGATCTCGTTGCCGCGCAGCGCCCCCACCACGCAGCACGAGCGCTCGCCGGAGCCGAATGTGTACCCGACTATGTCCATACTCTGGCGGTACGGCGACTTGATCGAGTATATGATATCTTTAACCATTTTTGACGTCCTCCATAATCCGCGCCAATAGTGAACCGCCGAATACGACGGGATATTCCCGCAGCGTAAACAGCAAGCCGCTGCACGGCGCGAGCGTTTCTTCCACGATGGCGCCTGTGAGCGGGTCTAAAACGATGCCGACGCTGTCGCCCGTATTTACATGGCTGCCGTGCACGGCGCGCGGGATGAATATCCCGCCCGCGTCGGAGTTAAGGAAGCCGACGTTGTGATCCTTCGAGACGAGCGGCGCCCGCGTCTGGCCGCCCGCCCCGCTCCACATGCCGAGTTCGCGCAGCAGGTTCAGTATGCCGTCTAAGAGCTGCGAGCAGTAGCTCTCGGTGATACGCATCCCCACGCCCATCTCGACCACCAGCGTCTTTACGCCGCGCATGTTGAGCGTGTGGGCGAGCGTCGCCTCAAGCACGGTCGCCGAAGCGTGTATCCACACTAGGTCAACGTTGAGCATCATAGCGTATTGCAGCAAGAAGCTCTCGTTCTGTTCGCTGACGCGCACCTGCGGCACCTCGCGCAGGAAGATGTTGCTGGAGTGTATGTCTATGCACATATCCGCGCCGTCGATGTCGCGGATGACGTCGTGAGCCGCGACCTCGGCGAGCGACCCCGACGACGAGCCGGGGAATATGCGGTTCATGTCCAAATCGAACATCGGAAACCCACGCGTGACGGAGTCTATCCCCAGCGGGTTCACGGCGGGGTAGATATCCACAATGCCGGAGAGCTTATGCTTCCCGTCGCTCAGAATCTTCGCGAGCCGGGCGCAGACGTACTGCCCCTCCAATTCGTCGCCGTGCGTCCCCGTAACGACGCAAACGCGCTTGGAAGCCGTCCCCGGCCCGGCGTTGTTCTCGATGCGGTTCTTCTGTATAACAAAGTTCTCCGCGACGGGCAGCGCCGCCACAGACACAGGCTTTATCATCAAGACCTCCTAATTTACGATACTTGCGGTAGTTATATAATATAATTGGCGGGTCGTCGTAAAGTCAAATTCCGCGCCGCCAAACCCGCAGCGGAGACGCAAATCAGCTGTTTTTGACGCAGCGCACCGAGTACCCGTCCCATTTGTATTTTTTTTCGCTTAATATAACCGTCTCGTTCATCAAGCCGTCGTTGTTGACGTTGCGGATTATCAGGCCGGTGGCGTAGTAGTCGTCTTCCTCCGTAGCCGACCACCAATAGCCGTACTCCCCGACGTGCCCGAACCCGCCCTTGGAGTCCCAGTAACCGCCCGGCAAGGCCGTAAATCCGAAATCGTCCGTACCGTTGCCGTCTCTGTTATCGCCGCGGGAAATGTTCCACCCGCTCTTCGACTTCAACTTAACGCTCGCCTCCCAAGAACCCCTGGCGGTTATCAGATCCAACCACTCATGATGCGTCGGCAAATGCCATCCCGCCGGAGCGACGACCATCGCGGTCCTCCAGCTGTAAAGCCTGCCGTATTTCCCGCCCATAGATTCATCGTCGCCGTAACACCAAGAATTGCCCGGTTCCGGCTTATAATTCAGATTCTGCGCCATCCATATCCTCCCGTCCGGCATTTTCGCCGCCCGGTAAGTCTGCCCGTCCCGCGCGTCGGTAAACGTCATTACCGCCGTCTTTGCCGTTGCCGTTGACGTTGCTGTTGACGTTGACGTTGCTGTTGCCGGTTTTGCCGTTACAGCCGCCGTTGACGTTGACGTTGCCGGTTTTGCCGTCACTGTTGCCGCCGTTGCCGTCGTATCCGCCATAAATCCCCCCCTTTTAAATGAAAACGCTCGTCAAACCCGATGTATCTAATATAAATCATGCCACTTAAATCAAAATCTTTTAAAATAATTTGATTTTTCCGGTAAATTAATACTATTATAATAAGTGGGGTACTACGGGCAACGACGCTCAGACAGGGCGCCGTTGCTCTTTTTTTGTATTTTTAGGGGGTGATCAGTATGGAGATGTCTATTGCTACCGCGCGGGAGATTAATAAGCTCATGGCGCGGTACGGGGTGAAGTTCGGGATTTATAAGAATGGGGGGTTCATCGAACAGCTCTTCCCCTACGACGCCATACCCCGAATCATCTCGCGAGACGAGTTCGCCCGGCTCGACCGGGGGCTTGTCCAGCGGGTGGACGCCCTGAACTGTTTTCTGCGGGACATATACTCCAAAGCGTCGATTGTCGCCGACAAGGTCGTGCCGGAGGAGTTTGTCTATATATCCAAGGGATACATGCCGGAGTGCGCTCACATAGTCCCGCCGGCGGGGGTGTACAGCCATATTTCGGGGATCGACCTCGTTCAGGCGAAGGACGGCGCGTGGTACATATTGGAGGACAACCTGCGGATACCGTCGGGCGCCTCTTATCCGCTGATCGCCCGGGAACTCAGCCGTATCGCCGCGCCGGAGGCCTTTTCGGACAACGACGTTACGGACAACCGCAACTACTCCGAGATGCTGCGCGAAACTATGGACTTTGTGAACCGCGGGGGGCTGAACGTCATCCTCACGCCCGGCAGGTACAACGCCGCCTACTTCGAGCACTCGTACTTAGCCGAGCGCACGGGAGCGCTGCTTGTCAAAGCGTCGGAACTGGCGGTCGAGGACGCGGTTCTGTACATGAAGGATTATCTCGGCGTAAAGGCGAAAGTAGGGGCGGTGTACCGCCGCATATCCGACGAGTATCTCGACCCCATGACATTCCGGGCGGACTCGCTCATCGGCGTACCGCATATCATGGACGCCTACCGCGCGGGAAACGTGGCCATAATCAACGCGCCCGGCAACGGCGTCGCTGACGACAAGGGAATTTATTACTTCGTGCCGAAAATGGTGAAATACTATTTGGACGAAGAGCCGATTTTGCAAAACGCGCCGACTTACTTGCCTTATTACGAGGACGACATGAAGTTCACGCTTGACAACATCAAGCGCCTCGTCATAAAGGACGTGTCGGAGGCGGGCGGCTACGGCGTGGTGTTCGGCAGCGGGCTGTCCGAGGAGAAATTAGCCGAACTCAAGGCCACCATCATAAAGGAGCCGAGGCGGTTCATATCGCAGGAAGTTATCGATTTTATTGATCTTGATATAATGGATGAAAACGGCGGCGCGGTTCCCCGAAAGGCCGATTTGCGGGCGTACGTGCTGACCGGCAAGTCCACGCGCGTTTGGGCGAGCGGGCTGACGCGCTTTTCGCGTGTGGAGGGGTCGTTCATTGTCAATTCTTCGCAGGGAGGAGGTTTTAAAGACACATGGGTACTATCACGATAGAGTACAGCTCAAACCTGTACTGGCTCGGAAGGTACGTGGAGCGCGCCTACACCACGCTCAACACGTTCTTCAACTATTGCGACATATCGCTCGACAAGGATAAGAACTCCTACAAGGAGTTCCTCGATAAATTGGATATCGAGGACAAGTACGGCGATTACAAACGCTTCATACACGGGTATCTGTACGACGGCGCGGACTGTTTCACCGTCAGTTCGTCGCTGCGCTTCGCGCACGACAACGCGCTCGTCTGCCGGAACGTGATAGGCAGCGAGGCGCTCGCCTACATCCAGCTTGCCGCCGACGCGTTCCACGCGAGCAGCAAGGAAAAGAATCCGCGCTTGTCGCTGATGCCGGTAATAGATTACCTCCTCGCGTTTTGGGGCAGCATAGACGACAAGCTCGCCAGCGGCGAGGCGCGCACCATAGTCAAGTGCGGCAAGCTCGTAGAGCGGCTTGATCTGTATTTCAGGTTTTCGTACGACCACAAGCTCATCAACAGCGAGTACGAGAAACTGTGCTACCTGCTTTCGCGCGTACGCAAGGGTTTCTGCAACGCGCGGCATCTGGCGGTGCTTGTCGAGGTGCTTGCCATAGAGGAGAGCTACAAGGCGCGTTTGGACGAGGTGCTCGACAGTTTAAGCAGGTTGTTCGAGGAGGAACGGGCCGCTTGAAAACCGTTCGTTTTAAATATCAAACCGAGCTGGCGTTCTCCTCGCCCGCGTCCGAGCATCGTTTTCTGCTGAGGATACTGCCGCTAAGCGACGACAGGCAGCAGATAGAGAGCTTGTCGTGGCACATCGACCCGTCGCCCGTCGATACGCTGTGGAAGACCGCCGACGGCTTCGGCAACGACGCGCTCGCCGGGCAGATCAACGCGCCGCACAACCGGTTCTGTTTCGGAATAGAGGGAGTAGCGGAGGTGTCGGGCGAGCCTTACATATCGTCCGGCGAACCGCCGCGCATGTTGCTGTATCCCACGGAACTGACGCGCCCTCATAGCGGGCTTGTCGATTTTTATGAAAGTATCAATAATGGTATCAACAATAATACCAGTGATGATATTAACAGTTCTGTTCCAATCAACGCATTATACCGCATTCAACATTTCTCGCACGCCGTCCACGACCGTCTGCGCTACGAACGCGGCGCGACCGCGAATTCAACATCGGCGGCGGAAGCGTTCGACATCGGCGCGGGAGTTTGCCAAGACTACGCGCATATACTGCTCGCCTTACTGCGCCTAGACAAAATCCCCTGCCGCTACGCAGCCGGCCTCGCCTCCGACTACGGCGAGACCCACGCGTGGGTCGAGGCGTGGGCAGGGGCGAGATACATTGCCATTGACCCTACCCGCGACAAACTTGCGGACGAGGGCTACATAGCGTTATCGCGGGGCCGCGATTTCGCCGACAGCTCGATAGAACGCGGAGTCTTCAAGGGAACGTGCCGCGGGACGCAGACGGTCAGTTTGAGCATGGAGATCTCTTAACGCTCAACCGCAGCAGAATAAACCCCGCCGCGAAGAACAGGGCTATAGACGACATTCCGACCCTCGACGCTACGGTCTCTCCGCCGCCGGCGCCCCTTGCCGCCATAGCAATCATCCCGACCACCGCCGGTCCGGCTACGGCGAAGCGGCTTACCACGTTGTAGAAGCCGAAGTACTCCGTTGATTCCTCCGGCGGAATCAGTTTGCCGAAGTATGAGCGGCTCAGCGCCTGTATGCCGCCTTGAGCAAGGCCGGTCAGCGCCGCCAGTATGATGAAGTGCGTTTCGGTGCGCATTAAGAGCGAGCCTACAATGCTTATGACGAGATACATCAGCACTCCGGCGGAAATCATACGGTACGCCCCTATCTTGGTTGACAGGTACCCGAAAAGCAACGACGCCGGAAAGGCGGTCAACTGCGATATAACGAGCGCGGCCATCAGAGCTTCGGGGCCGAAGCCTATCGAGAGGCCGAAGTCTACCGCCATGCGTATGAATGTGTTTATGCCGTCGTAGTAGAGCCAATAGGCGGCTAAGAAGAGGAACAGTTCTTTTCTTCGGATTATAGTTAAAAAAGTCTTCTTTACCGCGCCCACGGCGTCGACGGCTACGGCGAGGGGTTTTTTACGCGTCGGCGCTTTGCGGTTCTTCTCGTTTACAAAGAGCAGAAGCGGGATTGAGAATACCATCCACCATACCGCCACTGAGAGGAAGGAGACCTTTACGGCGCCTTCCCAGCCGCTAAACCCGAACGTCTCCGGCTTGACCATCATCCACACGTTAAAGGCGAAGAGTATGACCCCGCCGATATAGCCGAAAGCGAAGCCCATGCCGGAGACGAAATCCATGTTCTTGCCGTCCGCGACGTCGAGCAAAAGCGAGTCGTAGAAGAGGTTTGAGCAGGAGAAGCCGATGTTGCCGAATATGAATAAGAGGAGCGCCGGCATCCACGCGCCTTGACCTGCAAAGAAGAGCAGAGCGGCGCTTACCGCCCCGAGCGCGGCGAAGATTATCAGAAAGCGCTTCTTCCCCGCCCCGGCGTCGGCAACCGCGCCGAGTATCAGGGACAAGAGCGCTATAGCGATACCCGCCGCTGTGTTCCCCACCCCCAAACGCGCCGTGGTCTCCACGACGCTCGTGCCGGCGCCGCAGTAGTAGCCCTTGAAAAACAACGGGAAGAAGCCGGAGACGACGGTGAGGACAAAGGCCGAGTTAGCCCAATCGTAGAGGCACCACGAGTATACCTCCCTGCGGTTGCGCATCAGGTTTTTTTCTCTTTCTTCTCCGCCGCCGGAAAGAGCACATTGTTCAGGATGAGCCTGTATCCGGGGGAATTTTTGTGCAATTCAAGCATAGTCGGCTTGTCGCCCACGGCGTGGGTGTAGTCCTCCGGGTCGTGCCCGCCGAGGTATGTGAACTGCCCCTGCCCCACTATGCCGTGTATGTAGTTCACCATCTTGGTTCCGGGCGTCTCGCCCAAGATCACCACGCTCTTTTTAATGATGTCGCGGTTGAACGATGTCAAAAGGCCGTGGTAGCCCTTCACCGCGTCGGTATGGTTCTGGTTGAGCATGGAGGGGACGGGGTCGAGCTTCGCGCTGAAGTCGAAGAGGGCGAAGTCCCGCGCCGGCAGGCGCGTCGGCGTGTTTACCTGGTTCACGTCTATGTTGCAGAACGAGGGGTAGTACTGGTCGGTATAGACGGTAAAGTTCTCGAAAGCCATGCAGTTGGCGAAGTTGAGCTTCTTCTTGTAGTCGGGATCCACGCCGTCGCCGTCGTATACTTGGTCGACAATATCCACGCCGAGCGCCGCGAGGGCGATCTCGAGCGTGTTGGTCGCGCTGCACATGGCGAAGAGAAAGCCGCCGGCCTCGACGTACTTGCGTATCGTGAGCGCCACCGCTTTTTTGCAATCGCTCACCTTTTTGAAGCCGAGCTCCTTGGCGAGCGTCTCAAGCTCTAAGCGCTGCTTCTGGTACCACGAGGCGTGGGCGAAACTGCCGTGAAACTTGCTGTACTGGCCGGTGAAGTCCTCGTGGTGGAGGTGGAGCCAGTCGTACTCCTTGAGCTTGCCGCTAAGCACCTCCTTGTCGTACACCTTATCGAAAGGGATCTCGGCGTAGGTTAGGGCCAGAGTGACGGCGTCGTCCCACGGGCGCTTGCCGGTGGGGGTGTAGACGGCGATCCTCGGAGACTTTTCGAGCGCCACCTTCTCCATATTGTTGCCGTCTATAACGTCGAGTATGGAGGCCCATTCGGTGTTCGATATCTTTCTGGACTCGACTCCGGCCGCCCGAGCCACGGTCAGGAACTTGTCGTCGTTCTCGGCTACGAACGACCCGCCCCGGTAGTTGAGCAGCCAGTAGACGCGGGTGCCCTCGGAGACCATCTTGTAGACGACGCCGTAAGCCTTGAGGTGGTCGGTCTGGGCGCCGTCCATGGGGATCAGGAGGTAGGCGTGGGCGCCGCCGCCGCTTATCGCGACCGCAGCGGCCAGCATAATCAACACCCGCCTTACCCGTCCAGCCGTCTTTCTCGTATTGGCCATATTCGTCACACCTTCCTCATTTGATCGGTATTTCAATAATATAATTGATTCCGCCCAAAAAATAAAAAAAATATTAATACTTATGATTTGGAATGAATTATATTAGTCTGTATTGTACCGTGGTCGCAATGTAAAACGCCGGGCGTCGCGTTCACCGGCCGGAGGGTAAATGGCGGACAAAATGACCGATTACAAGTCGATTATCGGATTGAACACCGAGTTCAACAAGATTCAAGACCTTGATCTCCTTTTGGAGCGCATCCTGCGAGAGGCGCGCCGCGTGGTCAGGGCCGACGCCGGCACCATCTATGTTAAGCAAAAACACCACGACGGCGAAAAACAGACGGACGTGCTCCTGATAAAATACGCTCAAAACGACACCCTGCTGAAGTCGGTTCCGCACGGGCATAAGGTCAACTACTCCATCTTCGCGAACCCGATAGCCATACCTATAAGCGAAAAATCGCTCGCGGGCTACTGCGCCCTCACGAGGGACATCATAAACGTCCCCGATATGTACGGCATTCCCAAAGAGGCGTCGTACTCTCACAACTCTTCCATAGACAAACAGACCGGATATAAGACGACCTCGTCGCTAACTTTCCCGCTGATCTCCGCCGACGGGCTGCTTTTGGGCGTCATACAGGTGCTCAACGCGATGGACGACGAGCGGAACGTCGTCCCGTTCTCCGCCGAGGACGAGTTCCTGATCACGCACTTCGCCACAAACGCCACGATCGCCCTGCAACGCGCCATCGAGAACCGCGACATGATAATGCGTATGATGAAGATGTCCGAGCTGCGCGATCCGAGGGAGACCGGCGCCCACGTCAACCGCGTCGCCGGTTACGCGCTGGACATATACGACCGCTGGGCGTCAAAGCACGAAATACCCGCCGTCGAGCGGGAGCGTTTCCGCGACATACTTCGTATCGGAGCCATGCTCCACGACGTAGGCAAGGTCGCCATCTCCGACACCATACTCAAAAAACCGGCGCGCCTGACCCCGGAAGAGTTTATGGTAATGCAGGGGCACACGCTCTACGGCGCGGCCCTGTTCAACGACCCGCACTCCCCCACCGACATCGTGGTCGGCGAAATAGCCTTCACGCACCACGAAAACTGGGACGGCTCCGGCTATCCGGGGTGGATCGACCCAATCACAAGCAACCCCATAAAGGTCGACGAAGCGGGCAGGCCCTTAGGCAAAAAGGGCGAGGAAATCCCGCTCGCCGGAAGAATCGTGGCAATCGCCGACGTATACGACGCGCTCTGCTCAAAGCGGGTATACAAGGAACCGTGGGGCGAAAAGGAAACTCTTGAGGAAATGAGAAAAATGTCGGGAACCAAGTTCGACCCCGAACTCGTGGACATATTCTTTGAGGTGCTGCCCAACATTAAGCAAACGCAAAAGCAGTTTACGGAGGCGGAATAGACAGTACATCGGCACGAAAATTATCTTTTGGGGCGCAAGCACTATGTGTACACGAAAACATTTATTCATACCGTCAACCGCCGCGTTAATCTCAACCTTGGTCTTTTCCCTCGCAACAACAGTTTTCTCCGCCGCCAACGACGACGAGGACTTCAAATGGCAGGAGGCCTCCAGAGAACTTGACGCTTTCCCATTCACCCAAGCGTTTGTCGACTCCGCAAGAAAAGCGCACGTCGGCGCGCTCTCGAAACAAAACGGCCTGCGCGCCGTGGAATCCGAACGCTTCGCCAACAACGAGACTCTGGTCTTTGAGGTCGGCTGGACGGTCTTCAAGGCCGGCTACCTCATCCTCTCCACCACGCATCTGCGCAGCCGCGGCCTGCTGCGCATAAGCGCCAAAGCCATGACCGGCAACAAAGTAAGCGCGATATATAAGGTACGCAACCACGAAATATCATGGATCGACGCCGACGGCCTCTACCCCGTCTTCTTCGAGCAGCACGTCCGCGAAGGCAAAAAGTACAAAGCCGACAATTACATAGTATACGACAATGTCGCCGACAAACTCTTCCTCAAAAAAAGCGATCTCAAAGTATTCGACACACCGAAGTTCACGCACGACTACATATCCGTGATGTACTACGTGCGCACAATGCCCTTAAACCCGGGCGACGAGTTTGAGGCGTCCCTGTTCTCAAGACCCAAAACGTACCCGCTTAAGTTCAAAGTGCACGCAAAACGCGAAACCGTAAACGTAGGCGGAAAAAGCTACAACTGCGTAAAGGTCGAACCTGCTTTAGTCGGCGAGGGGCGCGTATTCACAAAGAAAGACAAAATGGAAGTATGGGTCACGGACGATGAAAACCACTATCCGGTAATGCTCAAATCAAAGGCCAAAATCGGGTCGCTCAACGCGAAATTGATTCAGGTCATCAAATAATCACCCCAGAATCCCGATCACCGCCTCGATCAGCCCGACGGCCTCGTCGTACCTTCCTCCGAGCGTGCACTGCAGGATGGCGTCCACCTGCGCCGCGATCGGGTTGTTCGACGACGCGTAGGGCTGCAGCTCTTTCATGGCCGCCCTCATATCCCCTATCGCCACCGCGGAGATGGCCTCTTTGAGCTTGTTAAGCGTACGCTTCATCGCGTCAGTGTCAATGGCGGCGCCGCTCTGCGATTTATCCGCGTTCGCTTTCAAAAAATTTCCGATGTTGAGAAGCAGCAGCTTTAGGTCATAGACGAGCCGCGGCGTGTACTCGTCTATGTAGGCGCGGTTTCCCTCCTTGCCGGCGGTCTCGAGGGCGAGCGCGATCTCCGACAGCTGCGTCGCGCCGATATTGGCCGAGGCGCTTTTGAGCGCGTGGACGTAAGTGGTGTACAAGCGCAGGTCGGAGGCGCATAGGGCGTTGTTTATTTCGGCGAGTTTGGCCTGCCCGTCCTTGTAGAACACGCTAAGCACTTGCAGGTAGCTCTCCGCGTTGCCGCGCACCGTAGAGAGTCCCTTGGCCGTGTCCACGCCGCCGATCGCTATTTCCGCCACTATCGGGGTGTTTGTTACAGTGGTCGATCTCGCGGCGGCCGCCTCCGCCTCCGACATTCTGATCTGCTTGTTCTTAGGTATCCACCTTTCAAGGACGGCGTTCAGCTTCGCGGTGTCTATGGGTTTGGAAAGGTAGTCGTTGAAGCCGTTGCGTTTAAACATCTGCTTCATGCCGGAGACCGCGTTTGCGGTCAGGGCTATTATCGGGAGCTTAGTGTAACGGCGGCCGAGATTGCGTATGCGCATAGCGGCCTCTATGCCGTCCATCTCCGGCATCATGTGATCCATGAAGACGAGATCGTAGTCCTCAGCCTTCACCGCTTCTATGGCCTCCGCGCCGCTCAGGCAGGTGTGAACCACCATCCCGTAGAAGGATAGCAGCCCCTGCGCCACGACCAAGTTTGTTTGGACATCGTCCACGATCAAAGCCTTGGCGGTAGGCGCGGTGAATACGGCTGTCGTCATCTCGTCGGCGAAGTCGCGCTGTTTGCTGATCTTCTGCGGCAGCACGACCGTGAACACGCTGCCCTTACCGTACTTCGACCGCACGTTTATCGCGCCGCCCATCGCCTTGACGAGGCTGCGCGTGATGGCGAGGCCGAGGCCCGTCCCCTCTATGCCCTTGTTCTTGACTAAATCTATCTGCACGAAGTCCTTGAAGAGCTTGCCGATATCCTCCTGCTTTATCCCCCTGCCGCTGTCGGCCACCTCTATCGTGATATTCACCGTATCGTCGTCGATCCGGGTGCCCTTCACTGTCAGCGCGACAAAGCCCTTAGACGTGTACTTGACGGCGTTGCTCAGGATGTTGAGTATGATTTGGCGGATTCTCACCTCGTCGCCCACAAGGGCCTGCGGGATGCGGTCGTCCACGCTGACGCGGAACTCAAGCCGCGACTCGGCGGCCTTTATGCCTATTATGCTCGTAACGTCCTTGATGAGCGAAATTAAATGGTAATCAACGGGAACGATATCCATCTTGCCGCTCTCGATCTTTGAAAAGTCTAAGATGTCGTTGATAATGGAGAGCAAATTCATGCCTGATTTCCGTATTGTCAACACGTGCTCTTGAGCGCGCGGCAGCTCCTTTTCGCGCATTGCGAGTTCCGCCATGCCCAAGATGGCGTTCATCGGGGTGCGTATCTCGTGGCTCATCATGGCCAAAAACTCGCTCTTGTACCTCGCCGATGTTTCGAGGGAGTCCATGGTGCGGCGCAGAGACTTAAGGAAACCGGCGATGAAGACGTTGAAGATGACGATTATCAGCGCGATCAGCAGAAGCATAAGCAAAAACACAACGGCCACTGGGTTCTTGTAGTCGCTTATCGTATCGGGCATAATCGCGACCGCGTACCAACCGAGGGCGGGGACCGGGCCTATGGCGACCTCGCCGGAGGGGGAATCGTAGGTTATGATCTCGCCCTCTTTGAGACGCAGCGCCCGAGTTTGGACGCCCACGCCGGCGACGCCCAAAAACTTTTCGATGTGCTCCTTGTTGACCACGATCTCCACGTTGTGCGCGCCGGTAATCTCCCCCTCCGCGTTGAAGTAGTAGAGCTCCGCCCTGCCCTTGTACTGCTCGTAGAGCCTCTTGACAAACGCTGTGATGTCTATGGCTACGCCCACAATGCCCAGCGGCGACGTCCGCTCCCTGTTGAGCACCGGCGCGTTGATCCACAGCTTGGTCATTTTGAGCGCCGGATTGTAGTGGATATCGAAGTTGTACGTTCTCGTTTTGTACAGCGTCTTGTTGTACCAGCCGTTCTCCGGGGCCTCGGGATCTACGGCGTATGGGTCGTTGTCGTCCATGTAGAACATCTTGTCCTTGTCGCTTATCCAGAAGACCGATGTCGAGAGCGTGGAGCCGCGGTAGGCCGCTATCTCCTCTATTGCCATAGACTCAAGCTCCGGAACGTCGGGATTCTCGAAATAGCGCTTTATGAGCGGCGACTCGGCCATCTTCATGGCGATGGTGATCTCGTTGTTGACGAATGTCTCAAGCCTTATGCGCTCGTTTTCCATCATACGCAGAAGTTCGTTGCCCTTGTTGGTCCTTATGATCTGCCGCATGGAAAAGACGAACGCCGCGCCGCCCGCCACGAGTATTATCAGGAAGAGCATGATGGAGAACGCTATAAACTCGTGTATGGTACTCGTGCCTCGCTTGCCGTCCAACTTGGGGTCGAGCGTCTTTTTCTCGGCTTTTGCCTCGTAATCCGCCCCGCGGTTTCCGGTCCTCATAACGCGGCCACGCTCCTGAGCTCGCCCGACGGTTCCGAAAGCGTATTCGCAATGTTCGCGAACTCGCCGGAAACGCTCATAAACAGATCCACAAGGCGCGGGTCGAAGTGCTTTCCGCGCCCCTCCCATATAATCTTGACGGCCTCCTCGTGCGAGTAGGCGTCTTTATACGGCCTCGCCGACCTCAGAGCGTCGTAGACGTCGGCGACCGCCATCAGCCGCCCGAGCAACGGTATCTCCTCGCCCTTAAGCCCGCTCGGATAGCCGTTCCCGTCCCACCTCTCGTGGTGGGTGAGGGCGAAAATCTTCGCGTACTCCAGAAACGCCCGCTCGTTCGTGTGCCTGATGATCTTCTCTATGAGCGCCCCGCCGAAAGCCGCGTGCCTCTTTATCTCCTCGAACTCGTCGTTGGAGAGCTTGCCGAGCTTGTTCAGAATCCCGTCCTTCACGGCGATCTTCCCCACATCGTGCAACTGCGCCGATTGAAGCACCAGTTTGATATTCCATGTGGACACCTCCTCCATGAACAGCCCCTGCCTCCGCATGGCGTCTATCAGCACCGCCAAATAACTGCGCGCCCTCTCTATATGCCTGCCGGTGACGTCGTCGCGGCACTCGACGAGCTCCGCCATGGCCATCAGAAGCGTGTCCTGAAGCTCCACGACGGTCTGGATCTTGGCGTTGACCATATCCTGCAGGTTGTTGTTGAAGCGGACGAGCTCCGCCTTCTGCGCCATGAGCTCCCGCGTCTGATCCTCCAGCAGAAGGTGTATCTCGATACGTTTGAGCAAAAGCGCCGCCGAGAACGGCTTAATGATGTAGTCGACCGCCCCGAGCGACAACCCCTCAAGCTCGCTGCCGCCGTCGCTCTTGGCGGTTAGGAAGATCACGGGGATGCCCGCCGTGGCCGGATTGCCCTTTATATGCCTGATGGTATCGTACCCGTTCATCCCGGGCATGTTGACGTCGAGCAGTATCAGGTCGGGGACGCTCTTCCCAAGCATTTTGATAAGCAACTCGCCGGAGCTTAACGTGAGGACGTCGTAAAGCTCCTCGAGGGCGGCTATGCCGACAGTGAGGTTGGTAAGGTCGTCATCGACGAGAAAGACGGTTTTTCTTTTTTGCGCGGTAGTCATAGGGATGCCTCCGGTGTTATATATTTCAGTATTAATATATATCGCGCACAGGCCGAACCGCAACAAAAAAGGGCGCGGCCCAGCCCGCGCCCCACCGACCGACCCCGCCGTTTGTTTAAATCACGCGCCCACCATTTCAGCGCGGCGCGCGGCGGTCTGCGGTTCTTCTGTCCGCGCCAATTTTGCGCGTAATTCTTCCGGCGTCGAATACCGCTCAGGGTGTTCGGCGCATATCCGCATAGCTTGCGCGTCAAATTCTTCTGCGGTGATGTTCAGTTCGCGGCGCTCTTCCGTCCAGTTGCCGCGCTTTTTGAAACTGTCAGCCGCCTCAAAAAAACCATCGTCGGCTTCATCAATTACAAGTTCGGGTGCTGTTGCCATAATTTACCGCCTTTCAAAGTCTATAGGGTCTATAACTTTTACCGCTGTTATGTTTCTGTTTTGACACTTCCGTAAAAACTTTTCGTCAGTTGTCAGTAAAAACGCCGCGCCCGCCGCTTCAGCCGCCGCAAGGTGGCGGGCGTCCATCATTTTCAGCCCCATCAATTCTAATTTCGTTGCCCTTGCTATGATATGCGCGGAAAAACCGACCGCGCCGTCAATAGACGCCATATAATACTGTTCCGCTATCAGGCGTTTTTCGCCGTCGGGTATTTGCCCGATCTCTGTTTCGACGACAAAACTGCCTACAATGAAATATTTGCCCCTTTGTCGATTGCGTATTATGCGCCGAATTGCGTCGGCCTGCGCTTTCACTTTGGGCGACGTGTCGCCGTCGAATAGCCGGCTGTTACAACAATTATCAAGATATATGATCAGTTTACGGTTCACGCTTTGCTCTCCCTATAATATAGCATTTGGGCGACGGCTCCGCCGTTATTTGTGTTCATCACGTTTCGCCATCTAAGTCGGCACTTTTGCCGACACCGGTGAAAGTGACATCCTTGCCTCGCGGCTTCGGCACCAAGGCTTGGTACCGGCTGTTCGCTACACTTTGCCGGACGTGGTGTTTCACCACGCTATATCACACGCGCCGAACTAGCGCTCGTTGTCGGCAACACAGCGGGCCGAGAAGCCGTAGCTCTTGCTGTAGTAGTACTCGTACACGCTGTCGTAGTTGTAGTTCATGTCCCGGAGGTAGGCGTAGCTCCCATTCTCCGTAGCCGTCCACCAGTAGCCGCCGTAGCCGGCATAGTCGAAAATGCCATTGGAGTAGAGGCGGTAGCCGCCCGGCAGGGCCGAAAATCCAAAATTGTCCGTCCCATTACCTTTTTTACCGTTCCACCCGCTTTTCGCTTTCAGCATCTTCCCCGCTTTCTTATCTCCGCCTGCCGTCTTCACCAAATTATCCCACTCCTGACGCGACGGCAAATGCCACCCGGGCATACAGACAGTCTTCGCCGTATTCCAATCGTACAGCCTGCCGTATTCGTTGCATTTGGAATTATCGTTATTATAACACCAAGATTGACCCGTTTGCGGTTGATAGTTCAGATTCTTCGCCATCCATCTCTTCCCGCCGATCACCGCCGTATTGTATCTCTTCCCGTCCCTGCCGTCCGTAAGCACGCCCGAACCGTCTACGGTAGACCGCTGATACGTCGGTGTCTGGACAGGCGGCTGATATGTCTGGGCAGGAGGTTGATAAGTCTGGGCAGGAGGTTGATATGTCTGCGTTGACGCGCTCCGCCTGTCAAAAATCGCCGTCAGTATCAAATCGCGGTCAATCGGGGCGGTCAAATTCGCGTTCTTTGAGCTTGACGCGCCCGACCATCCCGAAAACGTATACCCGGCCTCAGGCACAGCCGTTACGCTCACAACCGTTCCATGTTCGTAGTATGTCTGATTCGGGTAGCGCGACACGATACCGCCGCCAACCGGAATTACGTAGGTAGTAATTTTATATGTCGCGGGCTGTTTCGGCGGTTCGGGTTCAGGTTTAGGTTTCGGTTGCGTTATTTGCGCCGCGGAGCCTTGCCTATCCGCAAAAGTTTTGAACATCTTAGCGCAAGCCGCCGCCGTCTTGTCCAAGAGTTCCACGATATTTTCGGAACGAACCAGTTCCGACGAAGCGACCAAGTTTCCGTTTTCAGTTTCGTGCATTTCCACCGACAGCGCGAACATCGTCCGAATTTTGCTTATAGTCCCGCGCACTATATAATCCGCGCCGATTGTGCTGCCGAGGGAGATAACGCATTCGTCGCTGTCGCACTTCTCCAGAACGGCGCTACCTTGCGCTATAACGGTTTCCGACGTCATCACCTCGTATTTAGGCGACGGCAGGTTTTCAACCGCCTCTCTGCGGATGCTTTTGGTTACAAGCGCGATTTCTTCCGGCGTAAGTTTAGCCGACGCGCCGGAGCTTATACCCACATTCGCAACAAATACGCGCTTCACCTGCGCCGCCGACATTCCGGCAAGCAGCGCGACCAACAACACCGCCCGTCCAATCCGTCCAACATGTCCAAGTTTCCGCATACAATCCCTCGTCGAATAAAAGTGTCCGTTAGTTAATCAAAATCTTTAAAATCATTTTTAGACGGAAGGGCGCGATAAATCGCGCCCTTCCATAGGATATGCGGGGCTAAACCCCGCATATAAAGTCAACATCAAAATCAAAGTCAAAATCGGCGTTTTTAGCTTTTAACTTTGATTTTGATTTTATATATGCGGGGTTTAGCCCCGCATATCCTATGAAGCCGAAGGCTTCGTCTAAAAAAGAATTTGACTTTTAAACTCCCTACTTCTACTTCTCCCCCGCCCCCAAAAACTCCCCTATCGCCACAAGCAACGACTCTATCCCGCGTATAAACAGCGGCGTGTGTTCGTCTATGTAAGCTCTGTTTCCCTCTCTGCCGGCCATTTCCAACGCCAGCGCCATAGCCGACAGTTCTGTGGCGCCGATGCTCGCCAGGGCGCTTTTGAGTCCGTGGACGTAGGTGGTGTAGAGGCGCAGGTCGGATGCGTTCAGGGCCTCGTTCACCTCGTTGATTTTTTCCCGGCCGCTCTTGTGGAAGACGCCTATTATCCGCTTGTAGATCTGCGGGTTGCCGTGCATCATTTCGAGGCCCTTGGCGGTGTCCAAGCCCTCTATTTTTATCTCGGGCTGCGCGGCGGCCGCGGCGCTCTTCGCGGTGCCGCTTTCAGGGTTTGCGGATTGTTTATTCTCAGCCGCGTCCCCTTCTTGGGTTTGCGCTATCTGTTTTTCCTTGGGTATCCACCTTTCGAGGACGGCGCCGAGTTTTGAGATTTCGATGGGTTTGGAGATGTAGCCGTTGAAGCCGTTGCGCTCGAACATTTCTTTCATGCCGGAGACGGCGTTTGCGGTCAGGGCGATTATCGGGAGATCGGCGTAGCGGCGGCCGAGGGCGCGTATCTGCGCCGTGGCCTCTAAGCCGTCCA
Source organism: Chitinispirillales bacterium (assembly GCA_031281485.1). Lineage (GTDB taxonomy): Bacteria > Fibrobacterota > Chitinivibrionia > Chitinivibrionales > Chitinispirillaceae > GUT77. The sequence continues at coordinate 18,321 of JAITFI010000098.1, forward strand.
TGCCGGGCATCATGTGATCCATGAAGACAAGGTCGTAGTTGTGCATTGTTACGGCTTCTATGGATTCCGCGCCGCTGAGGCAGGTGTCGACCGCTATATCGTAGATGGATAGGAGGCCTTGCGCCACCGCGAGGTTTGTGGGGACGTCGTCCACGACGAGCGCCCTTGCCGTCGGTGCTTTGAAGAGCGCGGCGGCGGCGACATCGGCGGCGACGCTCTCCTGCTTGCCGATCTCCTGCGGCAGCTCGACGGTGAACACGCTGCCCTTGCCGTACTCCGACCGCACGTTGATGACGCCGCCCATGGCCTTGACGAGGCTGCGCGTGATGGCGAGGCCAAGTCCGGTTCCCTCTATCCCCTTGTTTTTGACCAAGTCTATCTGAACGAAGTCGTTGAAGAGCTTGCTTATATCCTCCGGCCTTATGCCCCTGCCGCTGTCGGCGACCTCTATTATGATGTTCACGATTTCGTCGTCGACGGGCCAGCGCTTCACGGTCAGGGCCACGAAGCCCTTAGACGTGTACTTGACGGCGTTGCCCAGAAGGTTGAGGATGATTTGGCGGATTCTCGCCTCGTCGCCCACCAAAATCTTCGGGATGGAGTCGTCCACGTCCACGCGGAACTCGATCGGCGAGTCCGAGACCTTTATTTCTATGATGCTCTTGACGTCCTTGATGAGCGACGTGAAGCGGTAGGGCGCGGGGACGATCTCGAGCTTTCCGCTGTCTATCTTTGAGAAGTCGAGGATGTCGTTTATGATTGAGAGCAGGTTCACGCCGGACTTTCTTATGGTGAGCACGTGCTCTTTGGCTCGCGGCGGCAACTCCTTTTCGCGCATCGCGAGCTCGGCCATGCCGAGTATGGCGTTCATGGGGGTGCGTATCTCGTGGCTCATCATGGCGAGGAACTCGCTCTTGTACTTTGAGGAGGCTTCGAGGGAATCCATAGTGCGGCGCAGCGATTTCAGGAAGCGGGCGATGAAAATATTGGAGACGACGAATATCATGGCGATCACGACGAGCATCACCACGAAGACGGCGGCGACGGGGTTGTTGTAGTCGCTCACGCTGTCCGGCATAATAGCCACGGAGTACCACCCGAGCGTCGGAATGGCGCAAACGGCGATCTTGCCCAAATGGCAGTCATAGGCTACGATATCTATATCATCTTTGAGCTTACGCGCCCTGTTCAAAACATCCGCGCAAGCGGCGTCCAAAACATTGTCTATGAGCCTTTTGTCCATCACAAGCCAAACATCGCGCGCGCCGGTAACCTCCCCCTGCGCGTTGAAGTAGTAGATGTCCGCCCCGTCCGCGGAGTGCTGTTCGTAGATTTTTCGGACAAACTCGGTTATATCGACGCCCATGCCCACTATACCCAGCGGTTTGGTCCGCTCCTTGTTGAAAACCGGCGCGTTGATCCACAGCTTGATCATGTTGATGTCCGGGTTGTAGTTGATGTTGAAGTTGTAATCCTCCTTGGTTCTGTAGAGCGTCATGTTGTACCAGTAGTTCTCAGGGGCCTCCGGGTCGACGACGTAGGGCGCGTTGTCGTCTATATAGAATTTTTTATCTTTGTCGCTAACCCAAAAGACCGAGATCGATTGATCGCCGTTGCGGTAGGATTTGAGCTCCTCCACGGCGGTCGGCGCAAGCCCCGGGGCGTCCGGGTTTTCAATGTAGCGCCTTATGAGCGGCGACCCCGCCATTTTCACGGCGAAGGCGATCTCGTTGTTGACGAAGGCCGAAAGCTTTATGCGTTCGTTTTCGAGTATCCGAACGAGCTCATTGCCCTTTTTGTCCCTTATGATCTGCCGCATGGAGAAGAAAAAGGCCGTGCCGCCGACGATAAGTATCATCAAAAAAAGCGCGATCGAGAACGCGACGAACTCCCTGACGGAGCCGTGGCGCTTGTTTTCGGCTATAATTCCGGTTTTGGTGTCGCTGTCCATAAGTACCATAATATACATATTCGGTACGGGTGTAATCAAGATCGGGGGAAAAAATCAATACCGAAAGATTTTGGACTTGCCGCGCCCATATATTATATTTATCAAATATCACGGCAATGTCCGAAATCATTCATACTATTAAGGCGGGAATTTCAGCTTTTATGGAGGCATGCAAGGATAAAATAAGGGTCGGCGTATTGGGCGCGACCTCCTACACCGGGGCCGAGCTTGTCAGGTTGCTTTGCTTCCACTCCGGCGCGTCGATCAGTTACGTCTCTTCCCAGAGCTACGAGGGCAAGGCGCTCTCCTCCGTATTCCCGGCGCTTTCCGGGATATGCGACGACACGCTGCTGTCGCCGCAGGAGGCCGCGGCTACCGACGCGGACTGCGTCTTCTCGTGCCTGCCGCACGCCGCCAGCGCCGAGCTTCTATTACCTATTATCGACAGGGGTATTAAGGTGATAGACCTCAGCGCCGATTTCAGGCTGAGGGACGCGAACGTCTACAAGGAGTGGTACTGCGACGATAAGCACCCCGCCCACGCGGCGCCGCACTTGCTTGAAAAGGCGGTATTCGGGCTGTGCGAGCACTACCGCGACCGAATCGCCGGAGCCTCTATCATCGCCAACCCGGGTTGCTACGTAACCAGCGTGCTCCTGCCGCTCCTCCCCCTATACAAGGGCGGGGTGAAAATCGAGTGGGTGATAGCCGACTCTAAGTCAGGGGTGAGCGGGGCGGGTCGCGGGCTGAAGCAGAACACGCACTTTCCGGAGGCCAACGAGAACTTCAGCGCCTACTCCATAGGCCACAAGCACCGCCACACGCCCGAGATAGAGCAGGAGCTCTCCGCCGCGGCGGGCAGGCCGGTAACGATAACCTTTTCGCCGCATTTATTGCCGGTCAATAGGGGAATATTATCCACAATATACATCAGAACAGACAGTAGCGCCGCCGAGTGCGCCGATATCGTCAAAAAATTTTATTCCGGCTCGGATTTCGTAAGGATACGCGAACCATCCGATTTGCCGCAAATATCCTCCGTAGTCCACACGAACTACTGCGACATAGCATTTACAGGCGGGGGCGGCGGACAGCCGGTAATCGCGGTATCGGCGCTGGATAACCTCGTTAAGGGGGCGAGCGGACAAGCGTTGCAGAATATGAATATCATGTTCGGCCTGAAAGAAACCGCCGGACTTTTAAGATAGTACAGATAAGAATTATGTTTTTACACGCGTCCGTACCAAGCGTCTAAAATGGCGGAATCACCTAACCACGCGGCAAGGATCTTCCACTTGGTGGGTTCATTTCCCCAAAAGATTTTAAAGATTTTGACTTTAATTATTTGACTTTAATTATTTGACTTTATTTTATAAGGAAAAGCTTATTATGTCAGAAACGGCGGTAATAAAAATCGGCGGTTCTACGGTAGACACTCCCGGCCTCTTGGGCGAATTCGCCCAAAGCGTCGCGGATTTCCACCGCGACGGGCGCCTCCCCATCATAGTCCACGGGGGCGGCAAGGACATCGCCCGTCAGCTTGACAAACTGAACAAGGAGTCCGTCTTCGTAGAGGGGATGCGCGTTACCGACGCCGAGTCCGTGCGGGTCGTCCAGATGGTGCTCTCCGGCGACGTCAACAAGCGCATAGTGCACGAGTTGGTAAAAAAGAACGTTCCGGCGCTCGGTATAAGCGGCGTTGACGGCGGGTTGCTGCGCGCGGCTAAGTTACTTGTGAACGGCCGAGATATCGGTTTTGTAGGTGAGATCGGCATAGTGAAGGACGAGATCATCCGCGCCCTCTTCAAGGCCGGCTACATCACCGTCGTCTCGCCTGTTTCCTGCGGGGTAGACGAGAACGGGGCCTGCGGCGGCGAGATATTCAACGTAAACGCCGACTCGGCTGCCGGCGACATAGCGCGGGCGATGAGGGTCGGCGACTTGGTCTTCATCTCCGACGTGCCGGGCGTGAAGATCGGGGGCATGGTGCGCAATGTTATACGCGTATCGGAGATAGAGGGGCTGATAGAGTCCGGCGACGTTACCGGCGGCATGATCCCCAAACTGCGCTCCGCGGCGGCGGCGGTGGAGGCCGGGGTGGCGCGGGTGCATATCTGCGGGTGGCACGGGTCTACGACGCTTTTGGATGAGATGGATGAGAAGAGGGCGCAGGGGACTACCATTCAAAAATAATTGTCGATTAATCAACCCATAATAACGAAAGGGGTTAAAACGTTATGAAGGCAAAGACGAAAAATGTGAAGACGGCAAAAGCAACTACGTCAAGGAAGGCCGCGGCGGCATCGGCAAAAAAGGCAAAGGCGGCATCTAAGAAGGCGACAGCTAAGAAAACAGCGTCGGCAAAGGCAAAGAAGGCGAAACCGGCATCGGTAAAAAAGACAAAAGCCGCGACGGTAAAAAAGGCGAAGAAGTCAACGATAAAGAGGGCGGCAACGGTAAAGAAGGCCGCCGCGCCTAAAATAATGATGGACGTGTCCCCCGAGGAGATATTCGTCCCCACCTACAAGCGCGGCGGCGCGCCGTTTGTCCGCGGGGGGGGGATGTACATTTACGATTCAGACGGCAAGGAGTACTTAGATTTCGGCGCGGGTATCGCGGTGAACGCGCTCGGCCACGCCCATCCGGCGCTGATTAAGGAATTGAACGCTCAGGGCAGACGTGTTATTCACACGTCCAACCTTTACTATAACGAGCCGCAGATTGAATTGGCGGCAAAGTTGGTCAAGCACAGTTTCGCCACAAAAGTATTCCTATGCAACAGCGGTACGGAGGCTAACGAGGCGGCGATAAAGTTTGCTAGGAAGCGCGGGACAAAGGCCTCGTCGCAGAAGTTTCACGTGCTCTCCTTTTCGGACGGTTTCCACGGGAGGACATACGGCGCTCTTAGCGCGACCGCTCAACCGAAGTTTCACGTAGGCATCGGGCCGCTTCCCGACGGTTTTCACTACGCGCCATTCAACGACATTCAATACGCCAAAGCCACGCTTGACAACCACGACTTCGCGGCGATCATAGTCGAGCCTCTGCAAGGAGAGGGCGGGATCAACGCGGCAAGCGTCGAGTTTTTGCGCTTTTTGAGGGAATATGCCACGGAACACGCTATTTCTCTTATCTTTGACGAGATACAATGCGGAATGGGCAGGACGGGCACACTGTGGTGCCACGAGCAATCCGGCGTAACCCCCGACATCATGACATTGGCAAAACCCTTAGGCGGCGGCCTGCCCTTAGGAGCTGTGCTATGTATCGACGACGTAGCCTCCTGCATCTCCCCCGGAGACCACGGAACGACCTTCGGCGGAAACCCCGTAGCCTGCGCCCTGGGCTCAAAGGTCATAGACATAGTCAGCGACAAGAAACTCTTGACCAAAGTACAGGAAAACGGCGATTATCTGAAGGGAAAATTAACAACATTGGCCGATAAATTCCCATCCGTCGACCACATAAGAGGCACGGGCCTGATAATAGGCGTAAGGATGAAAGATGATCCGTTAAAGTTAGTTGACGAGTGCAGAAATAAAGGGTTATTGGTGATAAAGGCCGGAATGAACACAATTCGGTTTATGCCGCCGCTGATAGTAGGGCGTAAGGATATCGACAAAGCCGTGAAGATATTCGAATCCGCTTTATCCGCTAATTGATTTTGACTTTGACGTACCGCGACGCGAAGCGGCGCATGTTTATTCGACGGGGCGTTGCGGGGCATAGCCCCGCAGGGTGGGTAGCGGAAAACAAAAATGGGCGAAGCCCATTTTTGGTTGGAGCGAGGGAGGGCGCAGCCCTCCCCTTATATGAATTTGACTTTAATTATTTTGAATTTGATTTTTTATTTTAAAAATTCATACTTCTTAGGAGAACAAACTGTTTATGGAAAAAGAAAAGGTAGTATTGCTCTATTCCGGCGGCTTGGACACATCCATAATGATCCCTTGGCTGAAGGAGAATTACAACTGCGAGGTCATTGCCGTATGCGCCGACCTCGGTCAGGGCGAAGAACTCAGCGGCCTCGAAGCCAAGGCGCTTAAAACGGGGGCAAGCAAACTCTACATTGAGCGCTTGACCGACGAGTTTGTCGCGGGTTATATCTTCCCCACCATGAAGGCGGGCGCGATATACGAGAAAGAGTACCTTTTGGGCACAAGTTTCGCCCGTCCGCTGATCGCCAAACGCGCCGTAGAGATCGCCAACAAGGAGGGCGCTACGGCCGTTGCGCACGGGGCTACCGGCAAGGGTAACGACCAAGTCCGCTTTGAACTGACGGTAATGGCTTTGGACCCGAAACTCAAGATCATCTCCCCGTGGAAGGATCCAAAGTGGACGCTCCACAGCCGCGAGGATTGCCTTGCCTACGCGGAGCAGCACAATGTGCCCGTGTCGCAAAGCAAGAAGCGGATATACTCCGAGGACCGCAACATTTGGCACATCAGCCATGAGGGAGGCGTATTGGAGAATTCGTGGAACGAACCGCCGGACGACGTTTACACTTTGACAAATACCATAGAGAAAGCGCCGGACGCGGCGGAGCATATCGAGATCACCTTTACACAGGGGAGTCCGGTCGCGGTCAACGGCAAGGCTATGAGTCCGGTCGATTTGCTGACGTCGCTCAACAAATTGGGCGCTAAGCACGGCATAGGGCACGTAGACATGGTGGAGAATAGGCTTGTGGGGATAAAATCGCGCGGCGTCTACGAGACTCCGGGCGGCACTATACTTTACGCGGCGCATAGGATGCTTGAGAATTTGACGCTCGACAGGGACACGGCGCACTTCAAGGAGGTGCTGGCGATACGGTACGCGGAGCTTGTGTACAACGGGCAGTGGTTCTCCAAATTAAGAGAAGCGCTTGACGGGTTTGTGGATGTCACGCAGAAGAACGTTTCGGGCGTCGTCCGGATAAAACTCTACAAGGGGAATATCGTGCCGGCGGGGGTCAAGGCGGATAAGGCGCTCTACCTTGAGGATTTGGCGTCGTTTACGGACACGGAGTTTTACGATCAGATGGACGCCACGGGGTTCATAAAGATTTTCGGGCTGCCTATGAAAGTCGCGGGGTTGGTCGATAGAAAGTAAAAAAGATTTAAAAGATTAAAAAATTAAAAGATTTAAAAGATTAAAAGATAAAATCTTAAAAATACTATGGGGAAATGAACCCACCAAGTGGAAGATCCTTGCCGCGTTGTAAGGTGATTCCGTCATTTCAGACGCTTGGCAGGGGTGCGGGGAGGGGCGGTTGGCGAATATTGACGCGGTAATAGTGGGGGCGGGGGCGGGGACGCGGTTGGGGCTTTCGGTGCCAAAGGCTTTCGCGGATCTTTGCGGCAAGCCTATTGTCTATTATTCGCTTAGGACCTTTGTCAACCATCCGGCGGTGGATAGAACTATATTGGTGGTTCCTCTTGTAATGATGGATGAGGCGTTGAGCGTTATCAATAGCTATGGCGATCTTGCGGATAGGGTACGGATTGTGGCGGGGGGGGCGGAGCGTTGGGAGTCTGTTAGGAACGGGTGCTGTGTTGCTGAGGGCGAGTGGGTGCTGGTTCATGACGCGGCGCGGCCGTTTGTCAGTAATATGGTTATTGATACCGTCTTGGAAAAACGTGATAAATTTGATTGCGTGATTACGGCTACGCCGGTGGCGGACACTATTCGGACTATCGGCGAGGAAGGGCGTTGCGGGGGCACGGTGGACAGGTCTACGCTGATGCGCGTGGGTACGCCGCAGTTATTCAGGCGGGAGCGGTTGATACCGGCTTTTGAGCTAATAAAGGAGATGCCTTCCGCGCCTACCGACGAGGCGGCTCTGTTCGAGCGGTTGGGAATCGGCGTGGGGTATTCGTGGGGCGACGCGATGAATTTCAAGATAACGGACAAGGCGGACTTGGAGACGGCGCGGGCGATTATCGCGAGGAAGGCCGCCGATGCCTGACACCGCGGTAACAGTACCCGCTTCCGAGTCAACACATCAAAAGCGATACTTCAACGCGATAGACGGCCTACGCCTCCTTGCCGCCGTCAACGTGGTGTGGTTTCATCTTGAGGCAATGGGCGGGTTTAACGATCTGGGCGGAAAGCCCGGGTGGCTCTTCAGGATCATCAAGGGGCCGGCTTTCCACGCGAGCCTGTTTTTTATCCTCGGCGGCTTCATCTTCGCTACCAAGTTCGCGACCAAGGCCGCGGAGTTCGATTCGCGGGCGTTCCTGAAAAAACGCCTGCGCGAACTTTACCCGCTGCACCTGATCACCACGCTAACCATGGCGGCGTTGTACGTTATAAAACGATGGGGCACGGACGAGGTTATCAACGTACCCAAGCTGATCTTTTCCTCCTTCATGCACCTCTCGTTCCTTTGGTCGTTCTGCCCGATAGGCTCTCTGAATCTAAACACGCCGTCGTGGGCGCTGTCGGCGATGTTCCTCTGCTACGTACTCTTAGGCCCGTTGCTTAAGTGGTCGATAACGCTCCAAAGCAGGCTTGCCGTGATGGGTTGGATGGCGGTCTTCTTCATTCCGCTTACCGTCTGGGGGCTCCTATACGGGGCGATTGGGCAGCCGAACATATACCAGCTCTTCCACGGCTTCGCCCCCGTACGATTCTTCGAGTTCGGCCTCGGGGCGCTACTGGCGCGCTTCTTCGCGTTGCGCAACGAACACAAACGAACGCCGCTCTTCATAGCCGCCCGCTGCGACATAGTCGTACTGCTTCTATGCGGCGCGGTATTCTTCAACCTATCCTCAACCGTCAGATCAACCAAAACGGCTGAATGGCTGTCTTACCACGTCCTTATGATCCCCCTATACCTGACCGCCATCTACACCATGTCGATAGAACGCGGCCTATTCGCGCGCATAATGGCCCAAAACGTAGTGCGAAAACTGGGCCGGACATCGTTCTACCCATACCTTATACACATACCCCTGATGTCCGTAATAACGCTGTTCTGCGAGCGAATGTTGAATTACAAAAAGTTTTTACACCACCCGATAAACATAATTATCTTCACAATCCTGCTATACGGACTTAGCTATATATACGTTTACGCAATACGGAATAAACGCAGAGAGAAAAATGTTTTAATTAAGTCAAAATCTTTAAATCTTTAAAATCTTTAAATCTTTAAATCTTTTTTAGACGAAAGGGCGCGATAAATCGCGCCCTTTCATAGGATATGCGGGGCTAAACCCCGCATATAAAGTCAAAATCAAAGTCAAAATCGGCGTTTTTAGCCT
>JAITFI010000102.1 GCA_031281485.1 Chitinispirillales bacterium
TTAGCCCCGCATATCCTATGGAAGGGCGCGATTTATCGCGCCCTTCCGTCTAAAAATGATTTTAAAGATTTAAAGACTTTAGACACTTTGGACAGTATGTACTTATAACCCTCGTCGTGCCCCCCGGCGTCTTGGGGCTGGGTTTCGTCGTTTGTCGCGGCCATGTCCGGCGTTTCCTGAGTATAGCGTACGGTTACGGGTGCTTCGTCCTACTATATAATATACATTATATGGGCCGCTCCGGGAGGCAAAAAATCATCAACCGCAATCAAATTAGCTAAGCGGCCTATATCCCTCTATATTTATAGGAAAGAAACACCCCTGAATTTTGACGCTCCGAAATCCCCCGTAAAATTTTTTTTTTTTGCTTGCTTTTTATTTCCGTAAAATACTATACTTATACTTATTAAGTTCGGGGCGGATTCTTTCGGCCCCATTTGAAATTTTTGGGACGGAACGCACAATGGGGTGGCGATTTTAGGCGCTTTGGGGGAGGGCCTCAGGCGTGTAAACGCCATCCCGTTCTCATTTTGGGAATTATGAAAACACGGTTTTTTGTCAGTTTAATCATTTTGCGTATCGAAAGGAGATACAACATGAGGCAGGTCGCGATTTACGGAAAGGGCGGTATCGGCAAGTCCACAACCACGCAGAACCTTACGGCGGGGCTGGCCGACATGGGTAAGAAGATAATGATCGTCGGCTGCGATCCCAAGGCGGATTCCACGCGGCTGGTGCTCGGCGGCTTGGCGCAGAAGACGGTGCTCGACACGCTTCGCGACGAGGGCGACGATATAGAGCTGGATACGGTTTTGAAGGAGGGCTTTAAAGGGATAAAGGGCGTCGAGTCAGGCGGCCCCGAGCCGGGCGTCGGCTGCGCCGGGCGCGGGATCATCACCTCCATAAGTTTGCTTGAGCGCCTCGGCGCCTACGAGGCCGACCTCGACTACGTCTTCTACGACGTATTGGGCGACGTCGTCTGCGGCGGGTTCGCCATGCCCATCCGCGAGGGCAAGGCCAAGGAGATCTACATCGTCTGTTCCGGCGAGATGATGGCCCTCTACGCCGCCAACAACATCTCCAAGGGCATATACAAGTACGCCAACACCGGCGGCGTCCGCCTCGGCGGCCTCATCTGCAACTCCCGCAAGGTAGACGGCGAGGCCGAACTCGTCTCCGCCGTGGCCAAGGAGATCGGCACCCAGATGATCCACTTCGTCCCCCGCGACAACGCCGTTCACCGCGCGGAAATCAACAAGAAGACGGTCATAGACTTCTCGCCGGACGAACCGCAGGCCGAAGAGTACCGCACGCTCGCCCGGAAGATAGACGCCAACGACATGTTCGTCATACCCAAGCCCATGCCGATAGAGAGGCTCGAGGCGATCTTGATGGAGCATGGGATGGTGGCTTGACGCGGCGCGCCGTGCTTGTTATCGGATACGGCGGGGCGGCTCCCTTAATAATGCGGAGGAAAGGGGAGTGCGCCCTGCCTTTAATTAAAGCAAGTACTATATATTCAGGATAAACATTTTGATTTCAATCTAAATAGAAGGAGCGTTGCCATGCTGTTAGTTAGAGCGATTATCCGCCCCGAAAAGTCGGGGCTCGTTATGCGTGAATTAGCCGCCGCCGGCTTTCCCGCCGTGACCAAACTCGACGTCTACGGGCGCGGCAAACAGAAGGGCATCACCGTAGGCGATGTGCACTACGACGAGATACCCAAGGACATGCTCGTCGTCGTCTGCAACGACGAGGACAAGGACGATCTCGTGAAGATCATCATCCGCACGGCCAAGACCGAGGCGAAAGGCGCTTTCGGCGACGGACGCATATTCGTGTCGCCCGTCGAATCGGCTTACACCATCAGTTCCGGCAAGCCCGGTCTGTAAAGGGGGGGAGCGAGGCTATGCGGGAAATAATGTGCTTTATCAGGATGAACAAAGTCAACGACACCAAGAGGGCGCTGGCCGAACACGGCTTTCCCGCCTTCACGTGCCGTAAGTGCCTCGGACGCGGAAAGAATAACATCGACCCCGCGCTGATCAGCGCCGTTCTCGAGTCGGGCGAGTTGCCGGTGTCGCCTGTCGGCGAGAACCTGACAGAATTCACGCGGCTCATCGCCAAGCGGTTCTTCACCCTCGTCGTCGACGACAAAGACGTGAAGAAGGCGGTCGACGCGATTATCGCCGCGAATCAGACGGGCAATCCCGGCGACGGGAAAATTTTCGTCCTGCCGATTATGGAAACGTTCTCAGTGAGAACCGGCGAGGGCAACACGGAAATATCAAAGGGGGGAGCATGAGCGGCAACGAGCGCGAGTTATTGGAAACCTTGGTGAAAAGGGTTGCGAATGGCCCGTCAGGTACTCATATAAAAGACAAACTGCTGGACAATTACTCCGCGAAGGTTTACAAGAACCGCAAGGAGCACGTCATCCAACTCGAAGAGGGCGTCGAGAATCAAAGCATCGCCGCCAACACCCGCACCATCCCCGGCATTATGACCGCCCGCGGATGCTGCTACGCGGGTTGCAAAGGCGTGGTGGTAGGCCCCCTGAAAGACGTGTGCGTCATTACGCACGGCCCCATCGGCTGCGGCTTCTACAGCTGGGGCACGCGGCGCAACAGGGCAAAACCCGACGAACACACCGACAAGAACTTCGTCACCTACTGCTTCTCCACCGATATGCAGGAGCCCGACATCGTCTTCGGCGGCGAGAAGAAGTTAGAGAAGGCCATCGAGGAGGCTATGGAGCTCTTCAGCCCCAAGTGCATAATGATATGCTCCACCTGCCCCGTCGGCCTCATCGGCGACGACGTGCAGGCCGTGGCGCGGCGCACCGAGGAGAAATACGGCATAAAGGCGATAGGCTACTCGTGCGAAGGCTACAAGGGCGTGTCGCAGTCCGGCGGCCACCACATAGCGAATAACGGGCTTATGCGCTACGTGATAGGCACCGGCGACAAAAAGCCCAAGACCAAATTCTCGGTCAACGTCTTGGGCGAGTACAATATCGGCGGCGACGGATGGGAAGAGGTGCGCATCCTAAAACGCTGCGGCATAGAGGTGCTCAACCTGTTCACCGGCGACGCGTCGGTAGAGTCGCTCAAAAGCGCTCACTTGGCCCACCTTAACTTGGTGATGTGCCACCGCTCCATAAACTACATCGCCGAAATGATGAAGACGAAGTACGGTTTAGACTGGCTCAAGGTGAACTTCATCGGAGTGGAGGCTACCTGCAAAACGCTCCGCGAAATCGCCAAGTACTTCAACGACCCGGCTTTAACGAAAAAGGTGGAAGAGGTGATCGCGGACGAGACGGCGGCCATCAAGGACGATATGGACCACTACCGCGCCAAGCTGACGGGCAAGACCGCCGGCATATTCTCCGGCGGCTCGCGGTCGCACCACTATCAGGCGCTGCTGCGCGATTTGGGCATGAAGACGGTAATCGCCGGGTACGAGTTCGCCCACCGCGACGACTACGAGGGGCGCGACGTCATCCCGACCATCAAGGAAGACGCCGACAACAAGAACATCGAGAGCATTACCGTAAAACCCGACGAAAAACTCTACCACGAGAGGTACACAGCGCAGCAGATAGCCGATCTCAAGTCGGGCGAGGAGGGCATAGAGCTCGACACGTACGACGGCATGATCCCGGAAATGTGCGCCGGCGACGTGGTGGTGGACGACTACAACCACTTCGAGACCGACGCTCTCATCAAGACCGTGAAGCCGGACATCTTCCTGTCGGGCATCAAGGACAAACACTCCATACAGAAAGCGGGCGTGTCGTCGCGGCAGATACACTCCTACGACTACTCCGGCCCGTACTCAGGTTTTCGCGGCGCCGTGATTTTCGCCAGGGACGTGGCGATGGCCATATACACAAACGCGTGGCAATTAGTCACGCCGCCGTGGAAGCACGAACCCATGCTTACCGGCAAAATCGCGGAGGAGGGAAAAAATGCTTGATATGACGACAAAGGATGTGAAGGTGCGCGAAGCCCTGCGCGTCAACCCGTGCAAAACCTGCCAGCCCGTGGGCGCCATGTACGCCGCGCTCGGCGTGGCCAAGTGCATGCCGCACAGCCACGGCTCGCAAGGCTGCTGCTCGTACCACAGGACGGTGCTCTCGCGCCACTTTAAGGAACCGGCGATAGCCTCTTCTTCGTCGTTTACAGAGGGCGCGTCGGTCTTCGGCGGCAAGAGCAACCTCAGCACGTCGGCGAAGAACATATTCGATATGTACAACCCCGACGTTATCGCGGTGCATACCACCTGCCTCTCGGAGACCATCGGCGACGACTTGTCGTCGTTCATCATGGACTTGGAGCTGCCGGACGGCAAACTCGTTGTGCATACAAACACGCCGAGCTATGTCGGGTCGCACATAAACGGCTTCTTCAACATGATGATCGGCTTCATGAACTACTTGACAAAGAAGACGGGAACGCCCACCGGCAAAACGGCGGTCTTCCCCGGATGGGTGAACCCCGGCGACATACGCGAACTCAAGCGCATAGCCGCCCAAATGAACGTCCCTGCGGTCTTCTTCCCCGACCAGAGCGGCGTCTTAGACGCGCCCATGACCGGCAGGTACGAGTTCTACCCCGAAGGCGGCACGACGCTCGACGAAATCCGTACCCTCGGCGACAGCGACGGCCTTATCGCGCTCGGCGAGATCATCGGGGTTGAACCCGCCGAGGCGCTCAACAAGAAGTGCAAAGTGCCGTACACGCTGCTGCCGCTGCCCGTGGGCGTCGCGTACACCGACCAATACGTACTCGCGCTGCGGAAACAGTCGCGCACCGAAGTCCCCGCCGCGCTCGAGGAAGAACGCGGTAGGCTCGTCGACCTGATGCTCGACTCCTCCCAATATACAAGCGGGAAAAAAGTCGCGATATTCGGCGACCCGGATATTGTCATAGGCCTTACGTCGCTCGCGCTTGAAATGGGCATGGTTCCGAAGTACGTCATTACCGGTACGCCCAAAGAGGAGTTTACCCGCAAGGTCACGGAACTCTTCGAGAAGTACGGCGCGACGGACTGCAAGGCCAAAGCGAGCGCCGACCTCTTCGAGCTGCACCAGTGGATAAAGAACGAGCCGGTCGATTTGCTGATAGGCTCAACCTACGGCAAGCAAATAGCGCGCGCCGAAGACATCCCCTTCATCCGCGCCGGTTTCCCGGTCCTCGACAGATACGGCGGTCCGTTGCTGCCGGTAGTCGGTTACAATGGAGGCGTTTTGTTAGTAGAGAAAATCGTAGGCGCTTTGTTGGACAAGTTCGATAGGACGTGCGCGGAAGAAGATTTTGAGATTGTGTTGTAATCTTTAAAATCAAATTCATTTTTAGACGAAAGGGCGCGATAAATCGCGCCCTTTCATAGGATATGCGGGGCTAAACCCCGCATATAAAGTCAAAGTCAAAAGCCAAGTCAAAACACTGGATCGCTTCGCTACGCTCGCGATGACCGTCATTGCGAGGAGCGAAGCGACGAAGCAATCCAGTGACTTTGACTTTGATTTTATCTATGCGGGGTTTAGCCCCGCATAGCCTATGAAGCCCCGAAGGGGCTTCGTCTAAAAAAAAGATTTTAAAGAATTTGACTTTAAAGAATTTGACTTTAAGACTTTGAAGTTACCGCATCCATTCTCTCTATAAACCTGTCGAACAAAAACCCCGTATCAAGAGGCCCCCCCTTAGCTTCCGGGTGGAATTGCACCGAGAATGAGATCCCGTAATCCATACCCTCGCAGGTACCGTCGTTTACGTTGATGAAGGAGCCGTTTTCGGCTACTACGGCGTAGCCGTGGTTTTGGCTGGTTATGTAGACGCGGCCTGTGGCGGTCTCCTTGACGGGTTGGTTCGCGCCTCGGTGGCCGAATTTCAGCTTCTGCGTCTTGTAGCCGTTTGCCAGCGCAAGCAACTGATGCCCGAGGCAGATGCCGAAGATGGGGACGTCTTTTTTTGTTATGGCGCGGACGGCTTCTATCATCGGGTCGTTCGCGGGGTCGGCGGGGTCGCCGGGGCCGTTGCTGAGCATTACGCCGTGCGGGTTGATTTTCAGTATCTCGTCCGCGGGAGCGTTGTACGGGAACGACCACACTGTGCATCCGCGCGCCGCGAGGGCGTTGGCTATGCCGCGTTTCGCGCCGCAGTCGAGCAGGGCCACGCGCCGTTTGCCCTCCGAGAGCTTCTCGGCGTCGCGCCGCGAGACGTTGGCGACCGGGCTGACGACCGCGTATTTCTTGACCTCCGCCAGATCCGCGTCCGTGGGCGGGGAAGCGGTGATCTTCCCGTTCATCACGCCGTTTTGGCGGATGATCTTCGTCAGAGCCCGCGTGTCTATGCCGTGGAGCCCCGCGATGCCGCGGTCGCGCAAAAAGGCGTCGAGCGTCCCCTTGTTCCTGAAGTTTGAGGGATGGGCGCAGGGATACTTGACGATGTAAGCTTTGGCCCCCACGCCGCCGCTCTCAAAATCTTCGGGAATAACGCCGTAGTTGCCTATGAGCGGGAAGGTTTGCAGGACTATCTGGCCGTGATAGCTCTGATCCGTCAGCGTTTCCAAGTATCCGGTCATTCCCGTCGTGAAGACGATCTCGCCGGTCACCTCGCCCTCCGCGCCGAAGCGCTTTCCCTCGAAGACCGTCCCGTTTTCCAAAAGCAAATACGCGGTATTAGACATATACGCTCCTTATTCGAGAATATCTTTTCTGGTGCGTACCGGCGATTCGTCGTGGCCTGTGAAGCAGGCCGTGCAGAACGGCAGAACGCATTTCTCGCAGGCTTTTTTCAGCCCGTCTATGCTTATATACCCCAAAGTGTCCGCGCCGAATTTCTTGCGGATGTCGTCTATTTCCATTTTGTTCGCTATGAGGTTACCCTCACCGCCTATGTCGGTTCCGTAGTGGCAGGTGTGGCGGAACGGCGGCGACGATACCCGCATGTGAATCTCCGCCGCCCCGGCGTTTCTGAGGCTCCGTATGATCTTCTCGCACGTCGTGCCGCGCACTATGGAGTCGTCCACGAGAACGACCCTTTTCCCCTTCACGTTCGCCGCCAAGGGGTTCAGTTTTTGCCGTACGGCGCTGTCGCGCTGCGTTTGCGTCGGGTAGATGAAACTGCGCCCTATGTACCTGTTCTTGACAAAACCGTCGGCGAGCGGTATGCCGCTTGCCGCGCTGTAGCCGTTGGCCGCCACCAAACCGCTGTCCGGCACGCCGCAGACCACGTCGGCGTCCACCGGGTACTCCTTCGCCAAAATCGCGCCCATGTTGTAGCGGGCCTCGTAGATCGAGAGCCCGTCGAGCACAGAATCGGGGCGGGCGAAGTAGACGTATTCGAATATGCAGAACCCGCGCCCCTCCTCCTTGTGGCTCAGGCTTATGCTCTCATACGTTATCACGCCGTTTTTTATTGTGATGATCTCGCCCGGCTTCACGTCCCTGACGAACTCGAACCCGCATATCTCAAGCGCGCAGCTCTCCGACGCCACGGCGTAGCCCAATTCGTTTTTGCCTAGGCACAGAGGCCGAAACCCGTTGGGGTCGCGGACCGCTATCAGTTTGTTTTTGCTGCTTGCTATGATAAGGGAGAACGCCCCGCGCAAATGGTCCGCCGCCTTTATTATTCCGGGCAGCGCCCTCTTCACCTGCATTATGTAGTAGGCTATGAGCGCCGAGATCACCTCGCTGTCGCTTGTCGCGCGGAACTGGACGCCGCGCCTGTTCAGTTTGTCGCGTATCGCCTGCGCGTTCGTGATATTGCCGTTGTGCGCCGTCGCGATCCTGCCTCTAAGATACTCCGTGACGAACGGCCCCACGTTCTCCTTCGAGTTGCGCCCGGTCGTAGAGTAGCGCGCGTGCCCCACGGCGACGCGGCCCTTGGGTATATGGTCGAGTTTTTCACCGGAAAACACTTCGCCGACAAGCCCTATGTCCTTTATGCATACGAGGTTGTGGTCGTTGGCCACCGCGATGCCCGCCCCCTCCTGCCCGCGATGCTGCAGCGCGAGCAACCCGTTGTACGTTATCCCCGCCGCGACGCCGTCGGCGGTCAGGCTGACGCCGAAGATGGCGCACTCCTCATTGAGTTTTCCGTCAGCTTTCATACGTCCGCAGCACCCCTTCCGCGACAGACCTGCGCGTCGCCCGCATATCCATGGCCTGTTTTTCGATAAATCGATGCGCCTCCTGCTCGCTCATTTTAAGATAAGAGATCAGGATGTACTTAGCGCGGTCTATTATCTTGATATCCTCAATTTTTTGTTTGAGTTCGCAATTCTCGGAGCGCAATTTTTTCAGTTTGCCCAGCGTAGATTTGGCGAGCCGCAGCGACGACCGGAAGATTGTCCTGTCAACAGGCCGCGCGACCACGAGAACCCCCGCGTCTTCGGTGACCGCGCACATCTCGTCAAAGTATTCGCTCTTTACAACGAGTATGACCTGCGATGTTTCCTTTAACGCGACATACCGCGAAAGACTCTCGCCCGATTCGTCAGGCAGTGGAACGTAGATTATTACAATATCGAATTCGCGCTCAGAGAGAATGCTTCGCGCTTCCGAGCCGGTCTTAAGAACAGTGACCGCAGCGCAGGAGTTCGCGTTAAGCATTTCGGTAAAGAACGCAACGCTTTTGTCGGAGCTTGAAACTATCAAAGCGTTTTCCATTCGGTTATCGAATAATCTTTCTTATGTATGATTACGTTTTTTTACAAAACCTTATACTACAAACCATAGATAATTATTTCTTACCCTTACTCCTAGTATGTGGTTGAACATAAGTACCGTCTTTCCGATAATACCCGTTTACATGAACGGTTCCGGTAGTTGAACCGTATGAATAGTCGCTATCGCTATTTCATGTGCCCGGACACTTTATTCACACTCCCGCTCATTTTTGTCGTAGGCGCTTGCATAAAACAACCGCTAACCGCAATCGCAACTATCATCATAAATATATGCAATCTGAACATACGCTACCTTCATCCTTGTTTATTGTTGGTACTTATTATATCTTGCCTATTTTCGATTCTATTTGTTGTAACTCCTTACGGAACAGTACTACTGCTTGTTCCTCCCGCCGCTCCGGTCAACAGCGCGTCTGCTATTGCCATGATTGCTTCTTTACTCAAGTCGCGGTACACGAACGCGTACATGAGGTTTCGCACAAATCTATTATTAAATGATACGTGTTGTTTCCTAACCCGACCAACTTGTTTTAACATCTTCAAAAACAAAAAGACCGCCAATCGTGCGTTTATATGTTGGTTTGGATTGTTTTTATTGACCAATGGAGCCAATTTGAGTATCCAAAAACAGTAATGAGATATCTCGTTCTGCTCCGACATTATTATTCCATGGAAAACGCGGAAATATACGCGCCGCATTTCCACGCGTTCTATTATATCAAATATCACGTCTTTGCGACATTCTATTCCGTCAACATTCAAATGTAAATACTCGACAACCTGCCGCACATAGCTCTCAAATTTATAATACTTTCCATACCTTTCTATAGGTGTAAGAGGTACATATTTTGGGTACTGACTCAATGTCAAACTCAACGGAACTCTCCTTCCAAAGACCTCATCGTTTCGGCGATTTCGGACTCATCATCTTCGGAAAGTTTCGATGCCATGAAATCCCAAAGAGTCTCTTTTTCTATGTCCCGATCCGGTTCGTTAATAAAACCGTGCGCGGTACGTTCATTCAACTTATCGCCATATTCCTCAGCATCTTTCAGCGTCACGCCGAATACTGATTTTGGAGGGTTCAATACATCTATCGTGTCGTTTTTCTCCATAATAACAGCCTCCTACAAAATAGTTTTGGTTAATACCATCACTTCCCGCCCTTAATTCGCCGTATACAACTGCTTATACGGATTCTTCGCGTTCGGTTTAAGCACGTAAAACATATCTTTCAAAATTGACACTGCCTTCAAGCCAAAATAATCGGCGAACTCCGTTACGTACGGCTCTATCTCTTTCAAATCCTCGCCTGATGCTTTCTCCGCCGCGACCTGCGTCGGCAGGTTCGACAACTCTTTGTCTGTCCGTATAAAGATTTTCCCGCCGTGCATACCGGTCCCCGTGAAATTGCCCACCGGAACGGCGTCGCAGTCTATGCCGAGCACCACTATGAGGCCCCCGGCCAAGTATTCGCCCAGAAAACTGCCCACCCTTCCGCCTATGACTATCGCCGGCTTCTTGTCCTTGTACTCTTTCATGTGTATGCCGGTTCTGTAGCCGGCGTTGCCCTTTACAAAGATCTTGCCGCCGCGCATGGCGTAGCCCAGCGCGTCGCCGGCGTTGCCGAAGACTACGATCTTCCCCTCGTTCATCGTGTCGCCGGTGGCGTCTTGGGCGTTGCCGTTCACCTCTATCACGCCGCCGTCGAGATAGGCGCCAAGCGCGTTGCCCGGCGTGCCGTTTATGGTGATCGTCCGGCCGCTGAGGGCGCTGCCGATAAAGCGCTGGCCGTAGCACTCGTCTATGCGAACGTCGCCTTTCGCCGTCCGCACCATCTTGTTCAATTCCTTAAAGTCAAGCTCCCGCGCCGATATGTTCAACACGCTCATGACGCTATGCCTCCCAGTTTAATCTTTCTCTCTTCCTTAGTGAACGCCATAAGCCCCGGCTTCTCGCAGACAAGCGCGAAATCTATGGTGTCGAGCGGCGTGCGCTCGCGGATCAGACTCGTGTAAATTCCCGCCTTCTCGACATTGCCGATGAGAATGTAGCCGTTCAGCTTATTGTCGCTGTAAAACAGTTTCTTGTAATCGCCTTTTCCGCCCCCGGAATAAACCTCGCCGACGTAATTTCCCGCCGTGACGATGTGCAGCCCGAAGAACCCGATGGCATTCATCGGTATCGCCTTGTTGAACGCCTTCTCGCCGCCCGCCATGTTGATCCCCGCGCACTCGCCCTGCATGTAGGCGTTCGGCAGAAGCGCCATGATCTTGCTCTGGCCGCTCGACACGTCAAGCGTCTGCGTGCAGTCGCCCGCGGCGTAGATATCCGACGCGGTCGTTCGCGATTTCTCGTCCACAACTATCCCGCGGTCTATCTTCGCTATGTCCTTCAGAAGCGCCGTGTTGGGGCGCACCCCCACGGCAAGCACGAGAACGTCAAAATCAATTTTATCGCCGTCGTCAAGAACGGCGGTGTTTCCCTCGAACTTCTTTGTGCTGGCGGCGAGCTTGAATTTGATCCCCTTGCTTTCGAGATGCGTCTGAACCGTCTTCGCCCCGTCGTCGTCGAGGATGCTTGACAAAATCCTCGGGGCGAGGTCGAGCACCGTTATGCTCGCGGCTTTGGCGGCGATCCCCTCCGCGCACTTCAAACCGATAAGCCCCGCGCCGATGATCAGTACGCGCTTGTTCTTGTTGATCATGCCGCCAAGTTTCCGAGCGTCGTCGAGGCTCATAAAGGTGACCTTGTCCGTGACGGAATCAAGCCCGTCGAACGGCGGCACAAAGGGCTGCGACCCCGTGGCGATCAGGAGCTTGTTGTAAGGCACCCGCTTGTCATCCGACAGAATCACCTGCTGTTTGCCGGTATCTATGCCCGTAGCGACGGCGTGGAGCATGTCGACGCGGTTCTCCGAGTAAAAACCGTCGTTGCGGTACCTCATCTTCTCTTCCGTGACCTTGCCGAGCAGCAAGTACGATATGAGCGGGCGCGAGTAAGTGTGGTGCGGTTCGTTGGCGACGACGGTGATCTCCCCGTCCTTGTCAACCTGCCGTATGCCCTCCACCGCGCCGATCCCCGCCGCCGAATTTCCTATGATGACGTATTTCATGTTTATCACCCTCTCTCCTCAAAGACGATCGCGCCGTTGGGACACCCCGAAACGCAAGCCGGCTGCCCCTTTGCCGTTTTGACGCACAGCTCGCACTTCTGCACCGCCCCGTCCTCCGACGGCGAGACCGCCCCGTAAGGGCAGCTCAAAATGCAGGTGAAGCAGCTCACGCAGCGGTCGTGATTTATCGTGATGACGCCGTCAGACGATATGGTCAGCGCCCCCGTGATGCATCCCTTGACGCACAAAGGCTCCTTGCAGTGCCGGCATGAGACGGCGAAACTCACGCCGTCCTTCTCCTCGATTTTGATCTTCGGATTGATCTTTATCGTCTTCAGCGCCCGAGCCATGTCCGTCTCGTCAGTCCCGGCGAACGCGCAATAGTATTCGCAGAGATGGCAACCCAAACACCATTTTTCGTTTACATAGACTCTTTTCATATTTTGTTACCTTGTGTATGATTATAAAACAATAAAATCAAATTCAACTAAGGGGAGGGCTGCGCCCTCCCTCGCTCCAACCAAAAATGGGCTTTGCCCATTTTTGTTTTCCGCTACCCACCCTGCGGGGCTCCGCCCCGCAACGCCCCGTTTATACACATGCGCCGCTTCGCGTCGCAACGTCAAAAACGTTTGCGCGGGGTGGTGCCTTTGACGTTGACTTTTAATCCTATAATCCTTTAAATCCTAAAAATCCTAATTCAGACAGTCTTTTACATCACTCTCCCGCGTGTTTAATCCCCAATATCGAAAGCTCTTTTTCATTCAACCCCACCCCGCGCAACATCAGCCTGTTCCCCTTCAAGCTCTCTATCGAATTTATTCCCATTCCGCCCATCATCTCCTTTATCTCGTGCTGCCAAGCGGTCATCAAGTTGACTAAACGCTTGTATCCTATATCAGGGTTAAGGCGTTTTACAAGTTCCGGGGCCTGCGTGGCTATGCCCCAGTTGCATTTGCCGGCGTGGCAGCTTCTGCATAGGTGGCAGCCTAAGGCTAAAAGGGCGGACGTGGCCACGTAGACGCAGTCGGCGCCTAAAGCCACGGCTCTGACAATGTCGGCGCTGGATCTTATGCTGCCGCCGACGATTATCGATACGTCGTCGCGGATGCCCTCCTCGCGCAGACGGCTGTCTACGCTCGCCAAGGCCAATTCTATCGGGATGCCCACGTTGTCGCGGATGCGCGTGGGTGCCGCCCCGGTGCCGCCTCTGAAGCCGTCTATCGATATGATGTCCGCGCCGCTACGGGCTATGCCGCTCGCTATCGCCGCTACGTTGTGAACCGCAGCTATCTTGACGATTATCGGCTTCTTGTATTCCGTAGCTTCCTTTAATGAATATACGAGTTGGCGCAGGTCCTCAATGGAGTAGATGTCGTGGTGCGGGGCGGGGGAGATGGCGTCGCTGCCCTCCGGTATCATTCTCGTACGGGAGATGTCGCCAACAATCTTCGCGCCGGGCAGGTGTCCGCCGATCCCCGGCTTAGCGCCCTGGCCCATCTTTATCTCCACCGCCGCGCCGCTGTTCAGGTACTGCGGGTGGACGCCGAAACGCCCCGACGCGACCTGCACCACAGTGTTCTTGCCGTAGCGGTAGAAATCTTCGTGCAGACCGCCCTCGCCCGTATTATATAGTATGCCGAGCTCCTCTGCCGCCCTCGCCAGGCTCTCGTGGGCGTTGTAGCTGATAGAACCGTAACTCATCGCCGAGAACATTATGGGCATCGAGAGCGTAAGCTGCGGTTTCAGGTTACTAGTTATTATCCGCTCGTTCGCGTCGCGCTCTACTATATCATCGGGGTGGTGCTTAGAACCCAAAAAGACTTTCGTCTCCATCGGCTCGCGCAACGGATCTATGGACGGGTTCGTGACCTGGGAGGCGTTCAGCAGGATCTTGTCAAAGTAGATTGGGTACTCCTCCGGATTGCCCATGCTCGAGAGCAGCACGCCGCCCGATCCGGCCTGCCGGTAGAGTTCGTTTATGGTTTTGCCGCTCCAATTCATATTCTCTTTGTAGGTGTTGCCGCTCTTCACGATCTTGAGCGCGCGGGTGGGGCAGAGCGACACGCAACGGTGGCAGTTTACGCACTTGGCGTCGTCGCAGAGCATCTTGTTCAGCGTGTCGACGTATTCGTGCACCTCGTTGGCGCACTGTCGCTCGCAGGCGCGGCAGACTATGCACCTGTCGTAATTCCTGGCGACTTCGTAGTCGGGGTATATAAAGTTTATAGCCATTATACATCGCCTCCGTTTGCGGAAATGATCACCGGTTCTCCGCCCTTGGGAGCCCACAGATTGTCAAGATTCGGTTCAATCACCCTAATAGCCGCCTCCTCGCTGGCGATGTAAACCATATCGCCCCTCTCGCCCACGACCATGCTGCGCAGCTTCAGGCGGTCGTTGAGCGCCATCAGCCCGCCGTTGAACCCCACGAGGATCGAGAAGGGGCCGGTGATGAGCTGCGACGAAAAGAGCGTGCGCAGGTACTCGTGCTCCTCCCGCTCGCGCGGCTCCATGCGCTCTATGGTCTGCCAAAACGGCGCGGCGACCACCGAGGCGATCTCCTTGAGGTTGAGGCGCTTCCTCCGGTGCAGGTAGTCTATTATATAAGTGATGACCTCGGTGTCGGTCTGAAGCGAGCATTTGTACCCGTACATCTCTATGGCCCGCTTGTTAGCGTCGTAGGAGGATATCTCCCCGTTGTGCACCACGGTGTAGTCGAGCAGCGCGAACGGGTGGGCGCCGCCCCACCAGCCGGGTGTGTTGGTTGGGTAGCGCCCGTGCGCCGTGAAACAGTACCCCTCGTACTCCTCAAGCTTGTAAAACCGCCCCACGTCCTCCGGAAAGCCAACCGCCTTGAAGACGCCCATGTTCTTGCCGCAGGAAAAGACGTAAGCCCCTGCTATCCTTGTATTTATGCGGAAAACGCATTTCACGACGAACTCACGCTCGTCAAGCTGGCTGTCTGCGAGCTTGGTGGGTAGCGGGGTGACGAAATAGCGCCATATCAGCGGCTCGTCCTTGATCTCCTTGACCTTCCGCGTGGGGATCTTCGACAGGTTGATGATGTCGAAGTGCTCCTCCAGAAACTCCTCGCACTC
>JAITFI010000032.1 GCA_031281485.1 Chitinispirillales bacterium
GAGGCCGCAAACGGCGGCGGAATGCTGGATCACGACGCCTCTCCCGAAGGGGCGATGCTTGGAGGAAACTTAAAAAATGATAAAGATAGAGAACCCATGAAAACATATCTCAAGATGCAGAATCCGTTGACCCACATCTCGGCGAACACGCCGCCCATATATATGTTGCACGGCACCAGCGATAATTTGGTTCCCTGGCAGCAGTCTGAAATAATGGTGAACAAAGTCAATAGTTTTGTCGCCAACAAGGCAAAATTCAACAAAGTCAGCGGAAGACAACACGCGGACTTCGAGGGTGTTACTGCCGCATCAACGAAAGAGATACTTAACTTTTTGGACAATGCGCTTGGGATTCAAAGGTAATGGGGCCGTTGGGTAAAAAAAACCTTTTTTTTCGGCAATGCGCTATGATTTGTATTATATTATTAATCACGGCTCTTCTATTCCTGAAGAGCCGTATTTTATATACGCGGCGCTGTAATTTCACAACATCGGCGCTATCCGCGCTGATATAATCATTGAACTTGGAGGCGTTATGGCCATCCCCCGAATGCTGTTTTTGATAACCGCAGCCGTACTATCCGCGCACACGGCGTTCGCGGCGAACCCGATCCTTCGGCAAAAGTATACCGCCGACCCCAATCCGTTTGTTTGGAACGACAGGCTTTACGTCTACGCTTCTTACGACAACAATAACCCATCTAGTAGCGGTTACGACATTAAATTCTATACTCTAATGTCCTCGGACGACATGGCTAACTGGACAGACCACGGCGAGGTGTTCAGCGTGGGGCGCGACGGGCCGTCGGGATATAATCAGGCTTACGCTCCGGGAGCCGCGGTGAAGGACAATAGGGTCTACCTTTATATTCCTAACGGCGGGAGCGGAATAGGAGTCGCTACGGCTGTCCGTCCCGAAGGCCCGTTCACCGGCGGGAAAACGCTTATAACGGGCAACGCGGCGAATAATACCAACGTCCCGTGGCTTTTTGACCCCGCCGGATTTGTTGATACCGACGGTCAAGGGTATATATATTTCGGCGGCGGCCCGGCGGACGGCAACCCGGGGCCCGGCTCAAACCTGCGCGCGGCGAAGTTAGGCGGCGATATGATGAGCGCGACGTGGCCGGCAACAACCATTACCGGCACAACCAGATCGTTTGAGGCCGCGTATATGCACAAAAACGGCAGCACATACTACTTTACTTTTTCCCAAAACTTCACCAACGGCTCAGCCGACATCGCTTATATGACGGGTACTAATCCTATGGGGCCTTTTACGTTCAAAGGCACGATGCTGCCGAACAGCGCTTCCGGCGGCGGCAATAATCACGCGGGGGTTGTGCAGTACAAGAATAATTGGTACGTTTTTTACCACGACCGCAAACTCAGAAAAACAAACAACGTTAGCAGCGGTGAGTACAGGAGCGTGAGCGTGGACAAATTGGAGTACAACACAGACGGCACAATGAAGCAGGTAGTAGCTACGGACGCCGGCCCCGATCAGATAAAAAAACTTAATCCCTACGATACAATTTTGGCGACGACCATCCACACGCAATCCGGCGCCATAAAGACGGCGATATGCAGCGCTCCCAGTCCCGGCACCATCAGCAACAGCAACGCCAATAGCGCGGGTACCGCCGGAGATAGAAATGTGATGCTTATTTCAATAGCGAATAACAGTTGGGTTCGTCTAAAGGGCGTTGACTTCGGAACGGCCGGAGCCGCGAAATTCTACGCGAGCGCGGCAAGCGCTTCCGCGGGCGGCTCAATTGAAATCAGAACCGGCAGTCAAACAGGAACGTTAGTCGGAACCTGCAACATAGGGGCTACAGGCGGCTTGACGACATGGAAAACAATTGAGTGCGACATTTCAAATTGTACCGGCGTAAAAGACTACCTATACCTTGTGTTCAAAGGGACGGGAACGGATCAATTCCGCCTCAGGTGGTATAAGTTCGGCGGCGCCATTGAAATTTCACCGGAAACGCCGACATCAGTCGCGAACGTCGGCGGTACACATGTCCGTAAACCTTTCTCTATAAACGTGCGTGGAAAAACGTTGTTTATAACGGCGGCCTCGCCTACCGTTGTTGAGATTTACAACATTAAAGGCGGCAAAATAACAAGTTTGAATATATCCGGCGCAACGCGGACAGTGAACTTATCTTTGCCCGACGGCGTGTATTTTGCCAAGGCTCGCGGGATACCGAATGTGAAGTTCGTAGTGAGATAAATAAATTCTTTTTTAGACGGAAGGCTAAAAAGTCAAAATCTTTAAAATCATTTTCAGACGAAAGGGCGCGATAAATCGCGCCCTTTCATAGGATATGCGGGGCTAAACCCCGCATATAAAGTCAACGTCAAAAGAAAAAAGCCTTTGACTTTGATTTTGATTTTATCTATGCGGGGTTTAGCCCCGCATAGCCTATGAAAGGCGCATTTATGCGCCTTTCGTCTAAAAAAGAATTTAAAGATTTTGACTTTAATCTTTACAGTAAAGGAACTATTACAAACAATGTCAACAACCCCATTGGTAGGCATAATAATGGGCTCCTCATCCGATTGGGAGACAATGCGAAATACGGCTGATATATTGACTGAGCTCTCCGTCCCCCACGAGTCAGAGGTAGTCTCGGCGCACCGCACCCCCGACAAGCTTTTCAGCTACGCTGAGTCGGCGGCGGGGCGCGGGATAGAGGTGATAGTGGCCGGTGCCGGCGGGGCCGCGCACTTGCCTGGAATGACCGCCGCCAAAACGTCGCTGCCGGTTATCGGCGTTCCGGTTCAGTCAAAAGCCTTGAGCGGTATGGATTCCCTCCTGTCAATCGTGCAAATGCCCGCCGGAATACCGGTGGCGGCGATGTCCATAGGCCGCGCCGGAGCGGTAAACGCCGGATTAATGGCGGCGGCTATATTGGGAAATAAGTATCCGAAGATAAAAGAGGCGTTGGACGGGTACAGAAAGAGGCAGACGGAGAAGGTGCTGGATAATCCGGACCCCAAAGGGTGACGCAATTGTTTGAATTAGGATTAGAAAACAGATTATATGATTAAAACCACCTATAACAAATGACGACAAAAACAACGACAATCGGCATTCTCGGCGCCGGACAGCTCGCCCGTATGCTCGCTCTCTCCGGGATTCCGCTCGGTTTGCGCTTTGTCACGTTGGACCCCGCGCCCGACGCCTGCGCCTCGGTAGTGTCTACGCATATTGTCGGGGATTACGGCGACAGGGAAAAGTTGGAGCGGTTTGCCGGGATGGTCGATGTCGTCACCTACGAGTTTGAGAATGTTCCCGCGGAAAGCGTTAGTTACCTATCAGAAAGATTGCCCGTCTATCCCTCGCCGAAAGCGCTGGCGATATCGCGTGACAGATTCACGGAGAAAAGTCTTTTTGTTGAATTGGGTATTCCCACGCCCAAATTTCTCGCTGTGGGCAGCCTTGACGGATTGAAATTGGCGGTAAGCGAGATCGGGCTGCCGGCGGTGCTGAAGACGCGCACGCTTGGGTATGACGGGAAGGGTCAGTCGGTCATAAAATCCGACGGAGATGTTGATAGCGCGTGGGCGTTGGCGGGCGGCGCGCCGTGTATTCTCGAGGCCTTCGTCCCCTTTGCGAGAGAGATAAGCGTCGTGGCCGTGAGAGGCCGCGACGGCGAGGCGCGCTTCTATCCGATTGGCGAAAATACTCATTCGGGCGGTATTCTCCGCCATACGATTTGCCGCTTGGGCGACCCGATGCAGTCAGTCGCGGAGGGGTTGGCGAGTCGTTTGCTGGAACACTTTGATTATGTCGGTGTCTTGGCGTTGGAGTTGTTTGATGTGGACGGCGATTTAATGGCCAACGAGATGGCGCCGCGCGTCCACAATACCGGGCATTGGTCGATAGAGGGGGCGCTGGCGAGTCAGTTTGAAAACCACGTCCGCGCGGTGGCCGGATTGCCGCTTGGCGGCACGGAGGCGGTTTGTCACAGCGCCATGGTCAATTTTATAGGCGCGATGCCGGCGGCGGCGGAGGTGTTGAGGGTTGACGGGGCGCATCTGCACGATTACGGGAAAGCGGCTCGCGCGGGTAGGAAGCTTGGGCACGCTACGGTCTGCGGGGAGGGGGAGGAGGCGGTGACGGTCGGGTTGGGCAGGTTGTTGAGGTTACTTTAGGCGAAGTATTTGAAAGAGGTATCTGAGACGATAAACTTTTTGTTATTTTATATTGACTATTGTCTGGAAATTTATTATCTTTTATAAGTTAAGTTATAGTTTGCGGTATTTTTTCTTAGGAGTTTATATGTTGAATACTACATATTGTTTAGCTGATTTATTCAAAAATCCGGACGCGCCGTTGACGGATGGACAGCTCGCGGATTGGCCGAAATACATGGCGCAAGCAAATGACGACATTTCCGCCTCGAAGGTAGATATCACAGGAGCGGTTGAGGCGCGGATTAAGGAAATAGACAAGAATAGGACAATATGGTTCTAAATGTCCAGTTTTAACTCGCAACAGTGGTTTCCTTTGTTTAGGAAGCTGGCCGCCAAATATTGCGATTACGCAGATAAGAGGTGTATAGCCTTTAGACCCGAGTCTATTGACGAAATAGAGCTTGCCTACCCTATACGCCTAAATGCCGTGAAAAATGTTATGTTTTTTGACGATCCGGCTCTCAACCGAATAGACCGTCACAAGATAATAGCTCTTTATATTCAGTTATTCTTAGAAAAGAAGTTGTTTTGGCTGCGCTCAATTGAAGAACGGGAAGGTAACCCGTCGCCCTCTACGTTACTCATAAACGAGATATTCTGTATAGACCTGATGCGTATTATACTCCAAGATTGGATAGGAAAACAGTTTGATATTAATAAATTTGAGAGGTACAAATATTCTTTTCTAAAGCTTTTAGCGTATTATAGAGAGTATAGTGAGCTTCACAAACCTAGTACGTTTAATGCTTTTATTTTTGCACATCTAATCTATTTTGTTGAGAACGAGTTTTTCATCCATCGTTGACTTTGGTTCAGCGCAAATATTAGTTTTTACACCTGCAATCTATCGTCAACATCTTCATCGGAAACGCTAAGATGGGCAATAAAAATAAGGTAGCCGCGTCGCAGTTGGATTTTTTATCTCCTATAACTTATATCCCCAAGTTAGGCCCGAAGCGCGTCGCGGCGCTTGAGGCGGTTGGGATTAAGAATATCGAGGAGTTGCTTCGTTATTATCCAGTCAAGTATATAGACAGGTCTAAGGTGATTGACATTAGTGATATCGGTAAAGACGTCAATATTAACAAAGACGACAAAATAACGGTAATAGGGACGGTGGACACGGCGCGTCATGAGTTTTACGGCAGGCCTAAGTTTCGCGTTACCGTAAGGGGCGAAGGCGGCGGTGCGCTTGACGCTTTTTGGTATATTCGCGGTATGAAGATAGGCGTGGGCGAGAGGTTGATGCTTACCGGCGGCGTCACGGTGGGCAAGGGCGGGCGGCCCGTTATGATCCACCCTGTTTTTGAGAAGTTGGCCGACGGCGTTGCGGTCAGACCGGTATTGGCGGTCTACGCCATACGTGAGCCGATGCGGGAGGCGGGGGTTAACCAGAAGCTTTTGCGTTATGCGATGGAGTGGGCGCTCGGCAATGTCTGTAGTTATCCGCGGTCGCTGCCGGATGTTATCGAAAAAGGGAAGGGTTTTCCGCCGCTGCGCGACTGTCTTCGCCAAGTGCATCTGCCCGACGATCTTTCGGGGCTTGGCGCGTATAAGGCGCGGCTGAAGTACGAGGAGCTTTACGAGATTGCGCGGGATTTGCGTTGGAGCAGGCGGAAGTTTGCGCTGCCCGGGTATTCCATGTCGCCGGGGGATTTGGCGGACAGGCTGCGCGCCGCGCTGCCCTTTACGCTCACGGAGTCTCAGGAGGCGGCGGTGCGGGTGCTTTACGGCGACGCGGCGCGTCCCGCGCGGATGCACCGGTTGCTGCAAGGGGACGTTGGGTCGGGGAAGACGGTGACGGCGCTCTTCGCGGCGCTGCCGGCGCTCAACAGCGGTCGGCAGGTGGCTTGGATGGCGCCGACGGAGATTTTGGCCAAGCAGACCAAGTCCGCGGTGGAGGGGTGTCTTGCCGGTCTGGGGATCCGGGTCGGGTACGTCGGCGCGGGCGACGCGCCGGAGAAGCGGCGGACGCTCGGCGATCTGGCGTCGGGGGAGCTGCGCTTCGCGGTGGGTACCCACGCTCTCTTCATGCCCTCCGTGAGGTTTCGCAATTTGGGTATGGTGATAATCGACGAGCAGCATAAGTTTGGCGCGGCGCAGCGTTTGAAGCTGCAGGAGAAGGGTCCGGCGAGCGATTTTCTGCTGATGTCGGCTACGCCCATACCGCAGACCTTGGCCAAGACGCTATACGGCGACCTTGACGTTGTGGAGATCGGGTCGAGGCCCTCCATGGCGCCGGTGTCGACGCATATCGTGCCGGAGGGGAAGCGCGCCGGCATGGAGGGGTTCATCCTTGAGCGGATAGGCGCCGGGGCGAGGGCGTTTTACGTCGTGCCGAGGATCGATCAGCAGCCGTCGGATGATTCGGAGGATGAGGGCGGCGATGGGGTGAAGGATGGGGCGCGCGGGCGCAAGGCGGCGGACGGCTGCGATCATTCGGGCGCTCTGCCGGTGAAGACCGTGGACAGCGTCGCGGAGGCGTTGGGCAGGGGGCCGCTGTCGTCGGCGCCCATACACAAGCTGCACGGGCGGATGTCCGCGGACGAGCGTGACGCCGCTATATGCGCCTTTAAGGATGGGCCGCCGGGCGTTTTGGTGTCGACCACGATTGTTGAGGTCGGCATCGACGTGGCCGACGCGGCGGTGATGGTCATAGAGAACCCGGAGTTTTTCGGATTGGCGCAGCTGCACCAGATAAGGGGGCGGGTTGGCAGGGGGAGCGCGGCCTCTCACTGCTTTCTGCTGCCCGGCCCCGGCGCCTGCCGGGACGCGCGGACTATGGAGAGGCTGAAGTTTTTGTGCGGCTGTTCTAACGGTTTTGAGATAGCGGAGTGGGATCTGCGCAACCGCGGCCCGGGCGACGCGGCGGGGTATAGGCAGTCCGGCTGGGACGATTTGGCCGCCGCGGATATTCTGGAGGACGCGGGGATGTTCAGAGAGATATTGTCGGAGATGGATATTCTTTTTGCGAAAGATGAGAACGGCGGCGATCCGCCCTGAGCGGGCGATGTTTCGGTTCTGTAAAAAAAATTTGCGTTTTGGGTTACGTGAAAATTATATTAGTTGTATTAGAAAGTTCGATACCCACAGAATATTTGACCGGAACCTTCGCGCGGCGGGATACGGGCGCTGAGGGGCTTCTGTTATTTATTGGGGTGGGATTTATTCACGTGACCTGTTAAAGGGTATCAGATGATCGCTCTCGTTATCGTTTGCTGTTTGTACGTCCTATGCTCCTTGATTTTGCTCGGTTACGGCGTTCAATGTTATGTTCTTACCTATTTTTACTTGCGTAAGCGCAAGGGTAAGGCCGCCGCTCAAGAGGAGATCATGAGGCGCTATTACGGCGTCGTCGACGAGTCCGCGTTCCCCAAGGTGGTCACGCAGTTGCCCATGTATAATGAAAAGATGGTCGCCTGCCGCGTGATAGAGGCGTGCGCGGCCATGGATTACCCGCGTTCGCGTTGCGAGATACAGGTGCTCGACGACAGCACCGACGAAACGCGCGAGTACGTCGATCAGACGGTCGAAAAGCTCAAGGCGCAGGGTGTTAATATTAGTGTGATAAGGCGCGAGGATAGGACGGGTTTCAAGGCCGGGGCGCTCCAGAACGGGTTGCTGTACACCGACGCGGAGTTCGTCGCCATCTTCGACGCCGACTTCGTGCCCACTGTAGATTTCCTCAAGAAGGCGGTGGCGTTTTTCGCTGACAGGCCTAAGCTCGGGCTTGTTCAGGGGCGCTGGACGCACCTCAACGACAAGGCGTCGCTCATCACCCGCGGGCAGGCTATGGGCATAGACGGGCACTTCATGGTCGAGCAGGCCGCCCGCAGCTGGAACGGCTGGTTCATGAACTTCAACGGTACGGCGGGCATGTTCCGAATAGCCGCTATTCAAAGTTGCGGCGGTTGGCAGCACGACACCCTGACGGAGGACATGGACCTCTCCTACCGTATGCAGCTGGACGGATGGGGGACGGAGTACGTGCCCGGACTCGCCGTGCCCGCCGAGATCCCGGAGGACATGAACGCCTTCAAAAATCAGCAGTTCAGGTGGGCTAAAGGTTCCATACAGACCGCCGCGAAGATCATCCCGTTGCTCGTTAAACAGAAGATTCCCCCGTTCAAGTTCATACAAGCCGTGCTCCACCTGACGCACTACGTGGTACACCCGCTGATGCTGATGCTGGCCATACTCACCATGCCGGTGCTCTTCTTCGTGAAAGTAACGCTCGCCCCGTTATGGATGGCGATAGTCATAGCCTGCATGATCTTGGCGACAAGCGGCCCCTCCACCATGTACATGGTCTCCCAGCACTTCTTGGGGAAGAAGGTGCGCAAGCAAATACTCCTTATCCCCGCCATGATGCTGATAGGCACCGGCTTGGCCGTGAACAACGGCAAGGCGGTGATAGAGGCGCTCTTGAAGATAGACTCCCCATTCCACCGTACGCCCAAAAAGGGGCAGGCGAAGATGAAAGCCGGTTACAAACCTATAAAAGACGTCACCTGCCTATTCGAGATTTTCCTCGGCTTGTACTGCTTCACAAGCCTTAAGATATTTATGGGCTACACAAACTTTTTGGTCTCCCCGTTCTTGGCGCTCTACGCCTCAGGATTCTTATTCGTAGGCATCCTATCGATAGTCCACTTCCGCCGTCCGGAGGTAATCGACATGAAGCTGGTACCGTCGAGAGTTCCGGCCGCGATGAAGACACTGTGTTGTTTGATGCTGTCGTTGTCTTTGATCTTTAGATAGTAAAATCAAATTCTTTAAAATCTTTAAAATCTTTTAAAATCAAAATCTTTAACGTCTTTTTTTAGACGAAAGGGCGCGATAAATCGCGCCCTTTCATAGGATATGCGGGGCTAAACCCCGCATATAAAGTCAACGTCAAAGTCAAAATCGACGTTTTTAGCCTTTGACTTTGATTTTATATATGCGGGGTTTAGCCCCGCATATCCTATGAAGCCGAAGGCTTCGTCTAAAAAAAAAGAATTTGACTTTAAAAGATTTTGACTTTATGGGACGCTGGTGTGAAAAAAAATGGCTTTTACGGTTGGCGGGCGCTATATTTAATAGTGTGGGATGTATAACCGGTATTGACAAAGGGGGTGAGGTGATATGCGCAACGATGAGCGTAATACGGCGGTTAGTGCCGTATATCTATCAATACTGTTTATATTATTGGCATTGGTGTCCATATTCGTCCCTTCCGTCTTTGCCGCCCCTCACGATGGCGACCGCTTTGATCTCTCCCAGCCGGACGGCTCATTAGTTCCCGTGCGCGTCTTCGGAGATGAGTTTTACCAGGATGTGGAAAGTTTGGACGGGTATACGCTCATTCGCGATTCAGACGGGTGGATTTGCTACGCCGAGCTCAATCCCGACGGTTCCGAGTACGTGTCGACCGGTGTTCGCTACACGGGCGGCGGCCGGTCCGGCGCCGGGTTGCGCAAGGGGTTGCGGATTGGCGGCGCCTCCGTTTTGAGAAAGCATCGCGGGAATAGGGACGTTTTGGGTTACGATGAGCTTGTCGCCCCCCGCGCTACGCAGTCGCTTTCAAAGACGGCGGCGGTTCGCAGGGTCGTCGGGCTGACCATTCTCGTCGAGTTCCCGGACCAGCGGTCGAACATTACGCACTCCGCTATGAACGATTTTTGCAATAGGGTGGGCGGCGTGAATGGCACGAATCCGGCCGGATCCGTCCGCGACTACTACTACTACGTCTCAAACGGGCTTTTGGAGTACGTGAACATCGTTACCCCCTTCGTCAGGCTCGACAGCAACCTGACCTACTACGACCGAGGGAGCGACTATCAGTATGTCCCGCAGTTTTTGACGCACACGCTGAACAAGCTCAAAGCAAGCGGTTTCGACATAAGCGAGGTTACCACGGAGACGGCCGGGTCCGGCAACAACCGCCGCGAGGTCGTTTTGGCGCTCAACATACTCTACGCCGGTTCGCCCAGGCAGGGGTGGTCTAACGGGCTTTGGCCGCACTCCGGTACAATTTCCGGCACTCCGGGCGCCATTGCCATAGGTAACGTACGGTTCTCTAAATACCAGTTGTCGAACCTCGGCACCGGCAACTCCCCGCCGACCATCGGGACTTTCGTGCACGAGAACGGGCATTTGGTCATGGGGTGGCCCGACCTCTACTCCTACGAGTCTCCGGCGCACTCCAACGGGGTTGGAAAGTGGTGCGTAATGAACTCGAACGACGCGGCGAACCCGCAGCAGCCCAACGCCTATCTGAGGGCTTTGGCCGGGTGGATCGACGTGACGATGATCACCGACGCCTCTTCGGACGTTCTCGGGATGCCCTCCAACGCGCCCCAAGTGTTCAAATACGCGAGGAACGCCAAGGAGAGCTACTACATAGAGGCGCGCAGGCGCACATCCGTCGCGGTGGATTCGCGCAACTCGGCGATACCGAGCAGCGGGCTGCTTATATGGCACGTCCACACCGACGGCAAGAACACCGACCCGACCAAAGGCTTCCCGCTTCTATCGCTGGTGCAGGCCGACGGCCGCGGCGATCTCGAGAGGAAAGCGAACAGCGGCGACGCGGGCGACCCGTTCCGCGCGCGGAACAAAAACGCTTTCAACAAGACGACCGTCCCAGCCGCCGTCTACTACGACGGCACTTTGTCCAACATAGACATAAGCGAGATAAGCGACAGCGGCGCCGCCATGACCTTCAAAGTGGGCGCCCTCTCCGCCGGAAACCCCTCCTCGCCCACGCCGACGGCATCGGTATCGGCAAAACAACTATCCTACGACATCAAAGCCTCCCCAACCGGAACAATCACATTCACCCTGCCCACCGCCTCCCGCGTAAGCCTGAAAGCCTACAACATCAACGGCAAGCTGATAACGACGTTAGTTGATGGAATGAAAAACAGAGGAACGCATAATGTGCATGTCGGGATGGGGCAGGGCCTATACATTGTAAAGATGAAAAGCGGGGGGTACTCTAAAGAAGTTAAGATTCGCAATGTTAGGTAAAAGATGTCTGAACTAGGATTGGCTTCGCCGAGATAAACAAGTTAGTAGGATTTAAAGGATTATAGGATTGAAAGGCGAAAAGATGAAAGAATCACCGTTTATTGTAGACGAGTTTCAGTCCGTAGCGTCTGTAATTCGGAAACTGTCTATCGCTGCTGATAATCGGGATCTTCTCGACAATGGCCTGCGCGATGATGATCCGGTCTGTGTTGTCTCTGTGGTCGTTGACGATGGGTATTTCGGCGAGTTTCCACAGGTGGTCTTCCATGACGTATTTTATCTTGTAGGACCGTTCGTTGGTAATATACCCGATAATATCCTTGGCGGATTTCCACCGTTTGACCTCTATCTTTCCGGTCTGTTGCAGGAGTATCAGTTCCTCCACGCATTTAGACGGGACGTAGATGTGGTTGGTGGTATCTCTGAGAATAGCCTCTACTTCCGCCGTGAGCAGTTCCGGATCGCCGGCGAGATAGATGACGATATTCGAGTCAATCAAATAGCGCTCCGACCTCATCTCAGAACCGCCTTCCAGTCGTGTACTATGAGCCCGATTCCGAATGGGTGTTTTAAATCAAACGCGCCGCCTTTCGACAGCCCTCCCATACTTTTTGCATGTTCCAGCGTCCTTGCCACACGTGCAAGCGCGTTGTTTTTTTTCTCCGCCGACACCGTCCGCTTGGCCTTTATCATCTTCACAGCTTTCGCCGCCAAGACTTCCACCTCGGCGAGGGGGACGGTATTACGCACCAGCCATTCCGCGTCGGTGAGTTCGCTGATATGCTTCCGCTCCAGCGCCGCCTTTGCCGCCGTTCGCTTCTTGACCGCTTTCTTTGCCGGCTTGACCGCCGTCGACACCTTCTTGTCGGGCTTCACAGCGGTTTTCGCCCGCGTCCCGCTTTTCGCCGCCATTTTCATGTTCCGCTCCTTTTTGAGGGGTGGGGTGGTTACAGTAGCAATTTTAAATATAGTTAATGCGGGTTTATTATCGCAAGTTAACCTTTTAATTAACGAGGGGATAGATGTATGAATCTTTTGGTCCGTCGCGTCAGAACCGTCTCGGCAACAGCGTTGTTTTTGATCGCGTTGTGGGGCGGTGTGTTGTTTGCCCAAGAGCCGCCTGAGCCGGTCGGGGTTATTCAGGAGGAGTCGGAGTCGGCGCCGCCCGAGACGCCCGCCGTTCCGCCCGCGTATTATCAGCAAGAACCGGCTCCTCCGCCTATTTATCATCAAGCGGTGCCCGCAGAGCCCCCGTCTCCGCCGCCGGTGTATCATCAGGCCGCGCCTGTCGCGCCGCCGCCTCCACCGCCCACTGTCGCGCCGCCTGAAGAGCCGTCCGACACGCGTCCCAATATTGCCGTCTACGTTACGGGCGAGGTCTCGGCGAATGAGAAAAAGGCGCTCGGGACGTACATTCTCGACGCTCTTGTGAACAGCGGGCGTTTCCACGGCATAGAGCGCGCCGGATCGTTTTTGGCGGAGGTGGAGAAGGAGCATGTCCGTCAGCGCGACGGCGCGGTGGACTACGGCCGCGTCAGCAAGGTCGGGGCGCAGTTCGGCGTGAAATTCGTTTGCATCGCGGACATCACTCCGGCGCTCGGGGCGTTTCAGGTGTCGGCGAGAATTGTGAACGTGGAGACCGCCGAGGTGGCGTTCATCGGTCAGGCGACCGGGCCGCTCAAGACGATAGGCGATCTCACCGATATGTCGGCGCGCGTGGTGCGCAAGATGTTCGGCGTTCCCGATCCGGCGGGGGAGGATTCTCTTTTCCGCAAGCCGCGCGTGGAGATAAGCGTCGGCGTTGGCGGAG
Organism: Chitinispirillales bacterium; assembly: GCA_031281485.1. GTDB lineage: Bacteria > Fibrobacterota > Chitinivibrionia > Chitinivibrionales > Chitinispirillaceae > GUT77. The sequence continues at coordinate 13,034 of JAITFI010000032.1, forward strand.
TGATAGCGAACGGCTTCGGCGGCGGTTTGGCGTGGCCGGGCGGGGAGCGTATCGGCATGCCTTATTCCGTCACCGGCGCGTACTTGTTCTTTGACGCAGTGTACGCCGAATTGTTCTTCGGTTACGCGGCGGGAGACGGTCAGTGGGGGAGCAACAGTGTGCGTGACAAAAAAGAATTGCCGTCCATGCCGCGCGCCTACATAAACGCGGGCGTATTCTGCAAATATCCGTTCCGCTCCCCGCGCATAACGTTCTTCCCGCTTATCGGGATGGAATACGGGTTGTCGATATCCGGCAGCCTGAAATTCCGCAATCACAACGAGGAGATCCCCTTCGACGGTCAAGACAACAAACCCGCCGCCGCGTCGCTGAGTTCGTTGTGGGGAAAGTTCGGCGCGGGATTCGATTTTGCTATGGGAAAGAGCGTCTATCTGCGGACGGAGGCGGTGTACGGTGTGAGAGGGTCGAACGCGTTCGAGCATTTCTGCGTGGACAACCGCCCGAAGGATATGGGCGAACTGGAGGCGAGTTACGGAACCGGGTTGGATGTGAAAGTCGGGGTAGGGGCGAAGTTTTAATACCACAATAATCAATAAGGAGAAAATCATGAAAAAATCATTATTACTCGCTACGCTCGTAGGCAGTCTCGCTCTCTCTTGCATAATCGAGCCTGACGGAGTTCAATCTTCTAATCCGGAGGTTAGCGAATTAATCAGGCATCTGTATTCCGATCTCGGTAGACAATACACATTAACAATAGGAACGAGTCCGCGAGACGGCGGCACTGTGAGGCGGGAGCCTAATTCGGCGGTTACTACTTACAAGTCCGGGAGCGAGGTTAGGTTAACGGCTGTTCCGGCGAGCGGTTATAGGTTTGTCAAGTGGTCGGGGGCGAGGAGCGACACGACGGCGACGGTGACGGTGCTCATGAACGCCGATTTGACGCTGACCGCGAACTTCGAGTATACGGTGCGCCCTCAGTATTCTCTCGTCGTCAACGCCGACCCGAATCAGGGCGGGACGGTGACGCGGAGTCCGAGCAAGGCGGTCTACACGGAGGGGGACACTGTGACGGTGAGGGCTTCGGCGCGTCAGGACTACAGGTTCACGGGGTGGTCGGGGGCGTTGAACGACACGTCGGAGTCTGTGACAATCGTGATGACAAGCAATATGGTGCTGACGGCGAATTTCATAGAGGATTATCTCGACGCCTATGCTTTAAGAATAAGGATTGAACCAAGCGGCGCGGGCACGGTGACGCGCAATCCGGATAGGGGGGTATTCTACGCAGGCGGGGCGTGGGTGGATTTAACCGCCGTGCCGTCCGCCGGTTATGAGTTTGACGGTTGGTCGGGAGCGGCTTCGGGGTCGGCGAATCCGTTGAGAATACAGATGAACGGGGAAAGAATTGTGACGGCGGTGTTTAGGGAGCGTTGAGACGAAGGCTGGGTGTGGAAAGAAATCGACGGGAGTGTTCTGAAATCCGGAACGCTCCCGCGTTCTTCGATAAATTTGACTTTTCCGCTTCCTGATATTATTTTTTTAAGATTATGGACAGGCTGATAAAAATTTCTGACGGACGCATTGAAGCGGGCGTGATCCCGGACCTCGGCGGTATGGTTGCGTTGTTGCGCATCGTCGGCAAGCCCAACATCCTCAAGGCTGATCAAAGCCTGTGGAACGAACCGCCCGCGCCACCGCGCGTCTTCGGCCCGAATCCCGTTTGGACGCCATACAACGGCCACATCGTCTGGCTCGGCCCGCAGAGCGAGTGGTGGGCGCATCAAGACAAGAGTCCGAAGAAGCGCCGCGAGCGCGCGGTCTGGCCGCCCGATCCGTACATCAACAACGGATATTACGAGGTGATTGAGCGCGGCGAAACGGAAGTGACTATGCTGGGACCAAAGAGCGAGTTCAGCGGGGTGCGTCTCACAAAGTCCGTCAAGATAAGGGCCGGCAAGGTGTTCTTCAGCGTTTGCGCCGAAAATATCCGAGACACCCCGGTCTCGTGGGATCTGTGGCTGAACACGCGTGTGGACGGCTACGCCAACTGCTATGTTCCGTCGGTGTCCAAGGATAAGGTGCGTATAGACGCCCCGAACGGAACCGGCGACGACGAGGCGTGCGTGTTTTCGCAAAGCGGGGGATACTTCACAATCGAGCCGCGCAAGCCGTCCAAGGGCAAGGAGAGGCGCTGGGGCAAGGCGTTCGTCCAAGCCGGAAAGGGCATGATGGCGGCTTTCGCCTCGTCGCAAGCGCTGATAATCCGCTTCAAAAGACACTCGCCGAAGTTGATACATCCCGAGCAGGCGCTTGTGGAATTTTATAATATGACGACAAGCAACAAGGAAGACGCGCTGACAGAATTGGAATACCACGCGCCTTATAGAACGCTTGCGCCGGGCGAGTCGATGGAGGCGTGTCAGTCTTGGGAACTTTATCCCTTTAAACCGAAGCCCACGCCTGAGGAGTGCGTTAAATTTTTGAAGAGCCAAGGGCCTCAGCGCTGCTGATATTTTCCAAAATCTATTTCTTTTCTTCCCCGGGCTTCGGCCTGATCGGTCTGTCCGAGAACACCCTGATCTCTTGGTTGATGACACGTATGGTTTTCCCGCCCTGCAATGTGTCGGAGAGCGCCAAATTCATGGTTCCGAACCTTACAGTCGTACCCGGGTACGCCATGCGGTCTATGCGTATGAAGGCGTTTTCGAATTTGTTCATCGTTATGTTGAGCAGGCGCATTTTCCCCTCCAGCGCCCCTATCTGCTGCCTTATGAGTATGATCGTGTTTTTCAGTTTGCGCACGTGCTCTTTGTTTCTTACCTGTTCCGCCGGCGGCATCTTTTTGATCATATTTTCCAAATTCTTCGCGTTCTCCTCGTTTTTCGCTATGGCGGTCTTTATACTGTCCATCTCCGCTATGAGTTCCGGCTCCGGGTTTATCTGGAGGGTGGTTTTGGCTCCGCTGATGTTACCCACGGTTCTCACGGTTATGGAACCGTTGGAGACGAGCGTCCCGCCGGCTACCGATAGCGGGTGGCCGTAGACGTTTATAGATTTTGTGGCGGTGATGTTGCAGTTCAGGGCCTCTTTGGCGATGTTGACGTTGCCGCCGGCGACTATCGTTTGATTTTTCATGAAGTTCAGGTTGACGTTGCCGTCGGCGTTTATGGTTCCCTTGCCGGTGCCGACGAAGCCGAATTTGCAGAGGATGTTCCCCTTGACGTTTATCTTGCAGTCTTCTATTATGCCCTTGACCTGCAGGTCGCCGCCGCAATCCACCTCGAAGCCGCTCTTGACGTCGCCGTTGATCATGATGGAGTTGTCGTACTTTATGTTGCCGGTTTTGAAGTCTACGTCGCCGGAGATTACGTAGCCAGCCGACACGTTGACGGAGGTACCGTCGTAGATGGCTATGCCGTCGGATACCGAGATGAGGGAGTTCGGGTCGTCGTTCGGTATGGCGGTGTTGGCCCCGACCGGCAGGCGGGCCGGTATTCCGTTTAGGGCCGCGACGACGTTGCCGTAGACGTTTTTGCCGGGGGTGCCCTTCTGCGCCGGATGGAGCTTCGCCAATACGGTTCCATTGGACACCAAGTTCACGATGTCGATGTTCTTGTAGTCCGCGCTGCCGTCCTCGGCTATGGTCGGGGCTGGGGACGGGTCGACGTTGAAGCAGAACTCGACGCGCCCGTCTTCCCCCTTTATGGGTTGGGTGCCCTGAGCGATTATGAACGTCTCTTTCTCGGTCATCTCGCCGCCCTTTATGCGGTCCATTAACAGCTCCAAAGCGTCAGGGTCTACGCCGTAAACGACGCCGTGCTCCTTTATCATTGCGTGTATGATTTGAAGCGACGGCATGGTTCCGCGCTCGCCGGGGGGCGTGACCGTGGCCTCGACGGCCATCAGGTCTTGAGAGACGTGCAGATCCACAGAACCGTTGAAGTCGAGCGCGTATACGCACGGTATGCCGTTGGTGTCTGTGTAGACGACCCCGGTGCAGGCGGCGGTGAAAGTGTGGGAGGCGATGAAAACGTTGCTCCGCTCGACGATGTTGGGGCTGGCGCCGAGAATCTCCACGTGCTGCGGTTCAAGGGGCGACCCGAAGACGTCGTAGCCGATGAGGCTCGGCGTGCCCTCAGCCCGCCGTGCTATGACGGTGCCCTTGTCCACCCGCTGAAACTTGGGGGCGAGCGTCGCCGCGTCGAAAGCGCACTTGCAGGTGAAAAGCGCCCGCACTTCGTCGGGCAGCGTGATGTACTTGACCAAGATGCGCAGCGCCCCGACCCCCTCCGCCGCCGCCGGTACGCCGTGAGCCACGGGCACGGTCTCGGGTATCCCGCGTATAGACTTGGCGTAATCCGTGACGACGCCCTTGAGCGCCGCCGCGTCTATGCCGCGAACCACCCCGGCGTCCTCGAGCGCCACCTTCAGGTGATGCACCGTCAAAACCCCCGGCTTACCCGTTATCGGGGTAAGCGTAAGCCTCACGGCCATCTTGTCCGGCGCCACATGCACCAAGATGTTAACGAAATCCGGGTGGTCGTCGCCGATTACATTGTCGTCAGTGTCTAGGCTCATCGCAACAATTTCAACCTTTTTTTCACGTTTCCTTGCGTTATTGTCCGGTTATATCTATTTTTCAAATTGACAAGCTTGCCATAAACGTCACGGTCAAAAGTACGTGTACCTAATTATAATATACAATAATGATTACAATCAGTCAAAGAAAAAGTATAACTTTTTGCGGACGCGTCGCCGCGGTGGCGTTCCCCGTGGCCATTCCGGGCGTGTACGACTACGAAATACCCGACAAATTTATTGACCGTATCACCCCCGGGCAACCCGTTTTGGTGGAGGTAAAGAGGAGCCGTATATGGGGCGTGGCGGTAGAGATTAAGGCCGAATCGGCGGTCGCGGGCAAGATCAAACTCAAGGAGATAATAGACATTAAGGAGGGACATTGGGCCGACTCGAACCGGTCGCTGCTAAAACTGTACGAATGGATAGCGCGGTACTACCAATGCCCGGTGGGAAGGGTCTTCAGACCGGTCGCGGGGAAGGCCGTCATCAATAAAAAAGCCAAGACGGTTACGGTTTACAGGTGTATCGATACGGACGGCGCCCGCCCGGTCCTCAAAGACAATCAACGCGCCGCTCTCGAAAAAATAAGAGGCTGCCCCGAACCGCTGAGCGCCGCCCTGCTCGGAACCCGCTTCGGCATCGCCGCGTCGATCCTCGCCTCGCTGTGCAAAAAGGGCTATCTGTCCAAAGAGATGAAGACTGTCTTCCGCGACGCCGACGAGTTGTCATACTCTTCCGCCGACGATGGGAAGGTCACCCTCTCCCCCGGACAGCTCGACTGCGTGGAGCGCGTGGCGGCCTCCCTCTCCGCGCCCGATAAACCGTTTCTGCTCTACGGCGTCACGGGGAGCGGCAAGACGCACGTGTACACCGAACTCGCCAAGCGCGTCTTGTCCGCCGGACGCGGGGTGATAATCCTCGTGCCGGAGATCAGCCTCACGCCGCAGACGATCTCGCGCTTCCGCGCCGCCATCGGCGACGCCGTCACGGTGATCCACAGCCGCATGTCCGACGGCGAGCGGCGCGACAGCCTGCAGGAGATCGTCGCCGGACGCCGCCGCGCCGTGGTCGGCGTCCGCAGCGCCCTCCTGTGCCCCATGGACGACGTGGGCCTGATCGTCGTGGACGAGGAGCACGACGGATCGTACAAGCAGAGCGACACCGACCCGCGCTACAACGCCCGCGACGCCGCGGCGATGCGCGGACGCCTGCAAGGCGCCGCCGTCGTGCTGGGAAGCGCCACGCCGAGCCTCGAAAGCTATTACAACGCGCTCACCGGCAAGTACAACCTGCTCACGCTTAACGACCGCTTCGGGACGGCGCGGCTGCCCGCCGTGAAGATTGTGGACATGACCGTCGAACACAAAGAAAAAAACTGGACCGCCCTGTCGCGGTACCTCGCCTCCCGGCTGGACGAGGAACTCTCGCTGCGCCGTCAAGCCATCCTGCTGCTGAACAGACGCGGGTTCTCCACCTCGCTCCTTTGCAAAGAGTGCGGCTACTCGCACACGTGCCCCAACTGCTCCGTCAACCTGCGCTACCACAAGGCCGACACCGTGCTCAAATGCCACCTCTGCGGCCACGAGGAGGCGGCGCTCGCAAGCTGCCCAAAGTGCGGCGGGCTCAAAATCAAGTACAAGGGCACCGGCATCCAGAAGGCGGAGGAGATGATAAAGGAGCGCTTCCCGTCGGCGAGGATACTGCGGATGGACCAAGACACGACGCGGCGCAAAGGCTCGCACGCCGCTATACTCGACACCTTCGCGAACGGCGGCGCGGACATATTATTGGGAACGCAGATGGTGGCCAAAGGCCTGAACTTCCCCAATGTCACGCTGGTCGGCGTTCTGCACGCCGACACCGGCCTGCACTTCCCAGACTTCAGGGCCTCCGAACGCACCTTCCAGTTATTGACCCAAGTGGCCGGCCGGGCGGGTAGGGCGGAACTGACCGGCGAGGTGGTAATCCAAACCTACTGCCCGGGCGCCCCGGCGGTGCGCTTCGCCGCCGAACACGACTACCTGTCGTTCTACGAACACGAGATAAAGCATAGGAAGGAGCTCTCGTACCCGCCTTTCGGGAAGATGGCGCGGGTAATCGCCGAAGGCCCGGACGAGGCGGCCGCGGCGGGTTTTCTGAAGAAAGCGGCGAAGATGGTTATCAATATTAACGGCGCCGATACCGGAATGATAAAGATTCTGGGGCCGACGGTCGCGGTGTTGGCGCGGGTTGACAATGTGTACAGGTACTCTATGATACTGAAATCGAATTCGCCCGTCCCGCTCGGCGACGCGTTGTTGGAAATCAGAAAACTTGCCGCGGCGGAACTGCCGACGGGGTGCAAGTGCGTCGTAGACGTTGATCCGCAGAATATGCTGTGATGTTTTTGAAGTCGAAATTAACGCCGTCCCATAATGTATAATGTATATTTATACCGTGAGAACGAAACGCCCCCCCCGATACACCGTTCGCGACGCGCAGTTTACCGCCAAAGTCGACGCTTGGCAGCCTATGCCGCGCGGTTTTTTGGCGGCTTTCGGGCGCGAGGGCTTCGACTCGCTCAACGCCAGCGAACGCGCCTTTGACTCCGATTCCCGCAAGATCGCCTTTCTGACCTTTGAGAACAGCTTCGCGCCGCTGGGCGGATTAGCCGCCGTGGTGCGGATACTGCCAGTTTGCCTCAATAAAGCCGGCGAAGACGTTATCGTCCTCACGCCGCTCTACGCCAACATACCGAAGGTCAGGGAGGCGCTCGAAAACGGGACGCTTGAACCCGCCATCCCCAAACAAGAGTTCAAAACCGTGTCGTATAGCGGCGAAGCCAGCTGTTACCGCCACGGCGCCGCCCCCGTGCCGACCTACTTCATCTCCGTGGAGGGGCGCTTCACCGCGTCGCTCAACCCGTACTCCTACGCCGACAGCAACGAGATACTCGACGACTCGCTCGCCTTCTGCGCCGCCGCCCCGTTCGTACTCAATAAACTCGGCGTCAGCCGCAACGTGCTCTTCCACGCCCACGACTGGGAGACCGCGCCAATCGCGCTTACCTCGAAAATCGCAGTGCTTGAAGGGTTGTTAGAAAACGCGCGGACCGTCTTGACCCTGCACAACTCCTTCGACAGCGGCATAGACGCGGACAGAAAACGGAAATTCTTCGGCGGAAAAATACAAGGCGATACGATACTGAAGTGCGTGATACCGCTCCTAAACGGCCCGCTGACCACAGTGAGCGTCCCATTCGCGACCGAACTGCGCGTCGACCCGCTGCAACGCACAATCTTCACCAACCACCTGCAAGGAGAATTCTCCGCCAACCCGCCCATAGGCGTGGAAAACGGAATGTTCGGCAAGCCGCACCTGTGCTACACGTACACCGCGCTCTCCCACGCCCGGCAGGGCGTCTACGACAAACTGCTCGCCGAAAAGAGGCGGTTCAGACAGGCCATGCTGCGGACGGTGGGGAGGATGGCCGACAGAGACGGGGTGATAGGCGGGCTTGCCGAAATGATTGTTGACAAGCCTACCGATAGATGTATTAACACCGGTATCAATAAGAATATCGGTACAGATGTTAATGCCGGCATCAATACCGATGTTGGTACGGATACTGATGTCGATACCGATAAAAACATCAACGCCCGACCAATATTCTTCATGTCAGGCCGCCTCGACCTTATGCAAAAAGGCTTTGACGTGATCTTTAACGCCATCCAGTGTTTTCCCGCCGGTAAAGCCGCCCTGATATTCTGCCCAAGCAGCGCCGACGGCGCGCGCCATTCCAAGGAGCTCGCTTTCTTTCGGGATATAGCTCAGGAGCGCCCCGGCGATATCGTGATATGGCCGTTCAGGATAACGGAGGGTGATTACGTCACCTCCGTTTTGGGGAGTTCGTTTTTGCTGATGCCCTCGTTCTACGAGCCGTTCGGGGCGGCGACGGAGGGTTTTATCTACGGTACCCCGGTTGTGGCGCGGGCTACGGGCGGGCTCACGGTTCAGGTGAGGCCGCTGCTCGGCGGCGGCGCGGGGTCGGTGGGCTCCGCAACCGGGCTCTTGTATCGCGAGGCCGCCGAGGGCGAAGCGCAGGCGTGCGACGGGTGGCGCGACATCCTCAGCGTCCCCGTGGATCAGCGGATAAGGGTGCCGCTCTACCAGTCTATGGTAAAGGAGGCCTTCGGGGCGCTCTCCGTGGCGGCGGATATCTTCGCCGACAGGGTGCGCTACGGGCGGATGATGGTGAACTGCATGGACAGCCTGCGGGATTTCTCTTGGAACGCGGCTGTTTCAAAGTACCGCCGGGTTTACGAGGCGGCGGCGCGGCGCGGGTTCTTCGACGAGTGAAAGAATTTTTAAGATTTTGACATTGTCCCGCGAATTAATTTATATTATCTATTGATTGGGACGTCGGCAAAGAAAGGGATTTAAATGAGCGGCGGCATAGAGATGCTTTTGACTGGCTTTTTGGCGGGCGGCATAGTCGCGTCCGTCGTGTGGGCGATCGTCGTCTTGGGCAGGCGGCGCGCTACCGAGGCGCAGAAGGCCGATAGGGAGCGGATCATGGCCTCGGTGGGGGAGACGCTGGCCGAGGCCGACGCCATAGAGACGAACTTCAGGAGCGGCGCGCTCGCGTCGGACGCTTTCCGCCGCGGCATGGGCGAAAGAATAAACGCCGTGATGCGCCTGCTCAGAACCAATATGCACATCCTCGACGCCTACTTCGTGAAGTACGCCGAACAAGAGGCGCGCGACTATATGCGCATTGTGGACAATCCGGAGCGCCGCAAACACGACGGTCCCGATCTCCCCGCCGCGCCGATCCCCGGCGCCGTCGATAAAGCCGCCATGTATGAACAGCCGTTCGCCGTACCCGCCCCCGCGCCCGCGCCGGTCGCCGTCGATACGGCCAAATATGAACTGCCGCACACCGCCCCCGCGCCAATAGCCGCCGATGATTTCGAACCGCAACCAGCTCCCGCGCCCATAGCCGAGGCCGCCGTCACCCACGATGACTTCGCCCCGCAACCCGCGCCCGCCCCCGCGCCCATAGAGGAAGCCGCCGAGGCGGAAGATGATTTCGAACCCCAACAAACAGCCCCCGCGCCGGAAGTCGCCGATACCGCGGATCAATACGAACCGCAACCCGCCCCCGCGCCCATAGCCGAGACCGCCGCCGGTACCGACGATAACTTCGAGCCGCCGTTCGCCCCGCCTCCGCCCGCCGCACCCGAGCCGACCGCCGTCGACGACGCGGACGATGATTTCGAACCGCCGCCCGTGAGCGCCACCGAAACGGCCACACTGTACGGAACTCCGCACAGCGCCCCCGTCAGGGAAGAAGAGCTGGTGCTCGGCGAGTCCCCGGAGGACATGAGCGCCCGTTTTTCGTACAACCCGCCGTCGCCCGCCCCCATAGGAACAAGCAATTTCGCGCCGCCGCCGGTTATACCGCCGCAGCCCGCGCCTACTAGCCCCGTCGCCAACGACGCGGCATGGTCGGGAGGCGACTCCATAGAAGAGTTCGAAGCCGCCTTTGAACAATTCGAAATCCCCGCCGCCACACAAACGCCAGCCGCCGAGTACGAGGAAACAGGCAAGTTCCCAACGGGCGGCACAAGCCAAGACCCCCCCGTATTCGCGCCGCCCCCGCCGAACCCGCAAGACGACGACCACGAATTTACCGAAACCAGCTCCATAGACAGAGGCGCAATCCTAAACGCAATGGCCGCCTCCGGACAACTGCCGTCAGTCCAAACGCCGCTCTCAGTCCCAATGCCACCACAACAATCGTCAGTGCCGGAAAATCAGCATCAAGGAATTACAGGGGATGATGTTGCGGATAGTATTGATAATTTCTTTAATCTGAAATAATTGAAAAGATTGTCTGAACTAGGATTAGTAGGATTAGAAAACAGATTATAGGATTAAAAAGATTAAAAAACGTTAATTTGACGGTGTTTTTAATCCTAAAATCCTTTAAATCCTACTAATCCTAGTTCAGACAATGTTTTCTCTGCCTCGCAATTTCATACAACAGCACACCAGCCGCTACCGACGCGTTTAACGACTGGCCCAACGGATTCATCGGTATAGTCACTGTCGCGGTACACTGCTTTTGCAAGTAGGGCGGTATGCCCCGGTGCTCCCCGCCGGTTACCAGCACAGTCGGCCCACTGAAATCGTAATCGCTCGGGGCAACACCACCCTCCACGGCCGCCCCTACCACCGAAAAACCGCTGCTGCCCGCCAATCCCTCTATCAAACCCTCCAAATTCCGCGGTTTAACGATACGGATATGCTCGAACATACCCGCCGAACTTTTGGCCACCGCCGCGTTCAGCGGGACCGTGTTCTTCCGCTCCAGCAGCAAAGCGTCGGCGCCCAGACAAACGCACGAACGGATTATCGCCCCTAAATTCCCCGGATCCTCTATAGACGCCGCCACCACGAAAAGCGGCGCCGCCTTCGCCGCCACGATGCCCTCTATAACCTCCGCCCCGTCGTAAGGCCGCACGCTGCAAAAAGCCACAACCCCCTGATGCCGCCGCGTCCCGGCCAAGGCGTCAAGCTTCGCCTCCGGAACAAGATTGTAAGACATCCGCTCCCGCCGGCAAATGCGAAGCAGCTCGAAAAGCGCCGCGCTCCGCTTCTCCTTGTCAAAATAGACGTGCTCAACGTCCTGACGACGGACGCTGAGAAGCTCTTCCACAGGGTGGATGCCGTAAATCGGAGTGTCGGATGGCTGCATAATGATTAATATAATAGAAAAAAGACTAAAGTCGGTAATTAAAAAAACCGATAATATACAATAGATAGTAGTGGGATGTGACGCTAATAAGGCAAAGGAGGCTATTATGACGATCACAAACGTAGGTTCCGTTACGATGGAGCCGGTCTATGCCGGCGGAGAAAGAGCGGCGCACGAGAGCGGTACAGCGCCCGCAACCCAAACCCAAGGGGCCGACACATTCGTGCCCACAAAAGGCGGCCAAGCCGAGGCGCAAGCCACGCCCGCCGAACACGGCGCCGAGTTCCAAAAGACCATGGACGAGTCCATCAAACAGGCCAACAAGTCCTTAGCCAACTACGACCGCCAAATAGAACGCGAGATCCACAGTGTCACCAAGGTGCTCATGTACAAAATCAGAGACACCAAAACGAACGAGGTCATAGCCGAGTATCCGCCCAAAAAGATACAAGACATGATCGCCAAAATGTGGGAACTGGCGGGGCTGTTCATCGACCAGAAGGCGTAGAAAACACTGTCTGAATTAGGATTGGTAGGATTGGCTTCGCCGAGATAAACAAGTTATAAGGATTATAGGATTAAAAACATTAAAAGATTAAAACACTGACATAGGCGCTGTAGTGGTTGTAGGGGGCGGGGTAAAGCCCGCCCTTTTTTGATAGCCTGAATAAGGGATGGGTTTAAAGGTTTTGACGTTTAATCCTAAAATCCTTTAAATCCTACGAATCCTAGTTCAGACGTTATTTGACGTTAATCCTGACCCGGACATTATTTAAGTATTAATAATATTGAAATCTTGCCGATACAATATGTATAATATATATATGTAGTACCACACGCCAACGAAATAACCCAAAAAAGGGGGGCATTATGGCCTTAGATATGAAAACACAGATGAGACTGACCGGAATGGCCAGCGGGCTCGATACCGACGCCGTCATCGCGAACCTCGGTAAAGTGCACACGATGCGCATCGACAAGGTCAAACAGGATAAGCAGGTATTGCAGTGGAGACAGGAGATGTACCGCGATACCATCAGCAAGCTCTCCAACTTCATGAAGAGCAACCTGAACGTCTCTAACCCGAATAGCAACTTCAGGTCTTCGGCGGCGTTCGCCAAGTTTACCTATATGATGAAAGGGAAGAGCAATACGGGGATCGACGTGGCGGAGTTGATGAGCATTACGGCTAACGGCGACATAAAGAACTTCACGCAGACTGTGCAGAAGGTAACGCAGTTGGCTACTAAGGATAGCTATGCGGGGAAGCAGACTAATTTGCAGGGTATTACTACCAAGGGGTTTGACTACTCTAAGCTTGGCGTTGTGGATATGCCGACGGGCCACGGTATTCACATGGATCCTGATAACAATAAATATGCGATTATCGGGATATCAATTGACGGGACGACTCGGAATATATCCATAAGTACGGAAGAGTTGTTGAAAGCGTATGATGACGAGACCGGAGGGGCGTATAGGGCGCTGGTGGGCCTTGAGCCGGATTCGGAAAGAATGACGGCCATTAAAAATGTCGTCGATAAAATCGTCTACGGTCAACCAAAAGATATTAGCGGACTTTATATGCGTAAAGTCGACGGGAACATGGGCGCGGTTACTAAGGAAAATATACTGGAGTGGTACCAAAGCCAAAAAAACGTCGAAAAGTTTGAAGACCCTGACAGCCCAACGCCTGAAGAGATAGAGCAAGCGATTAAAACGTATTTTAATCGCAATGCTATATACAATACGGATACGTATAGGGCGTTGAAAGGTACGGAAAAAGATGCCGCTGTTGCCGCTATCTTTGATTCTATGGAGAATGGCAATGGTGGTGATATTAGCGGATTTTCTGTAATGGGGTCTAAAGGATTCACTTCGATTACTAGTACACCAGAAATTACATTAGAAAATATATACAATAATTATAAGATAATTAACAATATTGATGAAAACGACGATCTTACTGATGAACAGAAAGAGAAGGCGTTTCAGGATTTTTTCAAGGGAAGAATATATGTAAAGTCAGATCCCGAACCCAGATCAAATACCCAGTTGGTCAGCCTCATCGACCAAAAGATAAAAGAGGCGTTCGGCGCCGCTTATGGTGGAATTGTAAGTTCCACCCCGGAGGGTGAGCTCAAGTTCCAAAAGACCGGCTCGATCATCACCCTATTTGACCCGCAACCGACTTTTGACGCGGTCAGCAAGGGCTTCGGCCTCAAAGGCGGCGCAAGCTCCGGCAGCGCCGTGACCGGTACGAAACTCATCGATATGGCTCCGACTTTTTTCGATGAATTTGGCGACGTCGGTGTCCTTGATGGCGGTATTCCGTTGAAAATCAACGGCGTTACCATAAAGATAAACCGAGACGACACAATCGGCACGTTAATGAATAAGATCAACAACTCCGACGCCAATGTCACGCTCTCATTCACCGCTTCTACCAACACTTTTTCGCTGACGAGCAAGCTCGAGGGTACTGCCAATACTATTAAAATTGAAGGTATTGCTAACCAAATGTTTTTTGCTGAAGCGTTCGGATTCGACGACGACACCCACACTGAGGCTGTAAACTTCATAGGCACAATCAACGGCGAAGAGTACATGCGCCAATCCAACACTTTCACCCACGAAGGCGTAACATTCACCTTCTACAAAACGTTCGATACCGCAGTGCTTGATAGCAACGGTGACGAGGTGAAAAATCTCGATGGTACCACAAAGTACGAACCCATCAAACTGGAAGTAAACAAAAACACGGCCGAAATAGTAAAAAGCATAAAAACTTTCGTCGACGAGTACAACGAGCTTGTCACCCACATCAACGACCTGATAAAAGGCAAGCGCATCCGCAAAAACGGAGCGATCGAGTACCCGCCTCTCACCGAAGAAGAGAGAAAAGCGTTGTCGCCGGAGGAGGTAAAGCTCTACGATGAGAAGGCCAAGCTGGGTTTGATGGCCAATGAATCCGATCTCCGCAAGCTTTTAAGCGATATGCGGACGTCTCTCTACCAAAAGATAGACGGTGTAGGCCTCACATTGGCCGACATCGGAATCACCACAAGCGCCGACTACATGGACGGCGGCACGCTCGTTGTGGACGAGAACAAGCTCAAGGCCGCGCTTGACAAGGACTTTGAGGGCGTGGTATCGCTCTTCACCAAGTCGTCGAGCATACCGTCCACAGAAAAGGACTCGAAAAAGTTGGCCCAGCGCGCCGCGGAGAGCGGTATCGCCCAGCGGTTAAACGACATCTTCACCGCCGCGGCTGGAACTTCGACGGGCGGCGAAAAGGGCTACCTGCTGAAAAAAGCCGGTATGGTGAACGACCGTACGCAAGTAGACAACGCTATGACGAAGCAGCTGAACGACTACGACAAAAAGATAGACAAACTCTTAGAGCGTTGGTACCGTCAAGAGAACAACTACTACGCCATGTTCGCCCGTATGGAGACGGCCATGTCCAAGCTCCAAGCGCAGCAGAACAGCCTCGCCCAGATTATGGCGGCTGGCGGCGGCGGCGGAAAGTGATGTTTTGATATAGATTGTGTTTTGTGTAGGGGCGGCCATCTTCGGGTGGCCGTCTTTTTTTTATATTTTTATATGCATTTTACCGCCGCATGTATTATATTGAATAAAAGTTACCGATCTATTGAGTAAAAATTACTAATACAATGAGTAAAAGTTACCGATATATTGAGTAAAAGTTGCATATATGCCGAAAGGAGGTTAAAATGGGCGGAAAAACCGAGAATTCGCGGTATTTAGCCAAGCAGCTCTTGGATAGAATCGCGGAAAAAAGGCACATGATACAGGTGGTGGTCGGCCCAAGGCAGGTCGGGAAGACCACTTTATGCAGGCAAATTCTGTTTCAAATCAAGATAATGTCGCAGTACCACACGGCGGACGCCGTTGCGGGCGCGGGCGGGGCGTGGATAGACGGCGTTTGGGAGGCGTTGCGGGTGAGTATGAAAATCAACGGGGCGGACGAGGCGCTGCTTGTTATAGACGAAATCCAGAAGGTAGAGGATTGGAGCGAGTTCGTCAAAAAAAACTGGGACGCTGACACGTTCAACGGTATAGGCATAAAACTGATAATCCTCGGCTCGTCGCGGCTACTCATAACTCACGGGTTGTCGGAGTCGCTTTTCGGGCGTTTCGAGCTGAATGTCCTCGGGCATTGGTCGTACAGCGAGATGCGCGACGTTTTCGGCTTTACCCCGGAGCGGTACGCGTACTTCGGCGCCTATCCGGGGACGGCCGCTTTTACCGACGACGAAAAAAGGTTCAAAGAGTACATCCGCGACTCAATCATCGAGTCTGTGGTCAGCAAAGACATTCTGCAGCTGACTCAGGTGAACAAACCCGCCATGCTGCGGCAGCTGGCGAATATCGGCATATCGTACAGCGCGCAGATTGTCTCCTACAACAAAATATTGGACGGCCTTGACGGCGCGGGAAATACGACCACCCTCTCGCACTACATGCGGCTCCTTGACGAGGCAGGCGTAGTCTGCGGTTTGCAGAAATACTCGAAGAAAAGTATTATCCAAAAGCAGTCTATACCCAAATTTCAGGTGCACAACCAGTCTTTGCTCTGCGCGCTCTTGCCCTACTCATACCCGGAAGTCACGGCTGACTGCGCGGTGTGGGGCAGGTTCGTGGAGAGCGCGGTGGGAACGCACCTGATAGCTGAGAAGTCTCGGCTGCGCGGCGGTAAAATCGGGTACTGGAGAAAAACGGAGGGGCGCAATACCTACGAGGTCGACTTCGTATTCGAGTACAACGGCAAGATACTCGGAATAGAGGTGAAAAGCGGGGCGGGGAGCGGCCGGTTTAAAGGTTTCGGCAAGTTCAAAGAATACTTCCCGGAGGCCATGACGCTCGTCGTCGGCAGGGACGGAATACCGTGGGAGGAATTCGTCGCCGGAAAGATCGAGCACTTGTTTTAATGTATCCCGTGTCCGGCGGTTTTTGCGTTAGAGAGCGTCCATAATGTATATTAATCAATATAACCCGAAACCATGAATATAGGAGGAAACGCTATGCCCGTCGCCGATAAAGCCTGCTTTTCAAAAGATCACATCTCCCGCCACCGCCTAAACGCCTCACCGGAGCTGGCGGAGCAGGCGGTGCATTGCTTGGAGCTTGTGGCCGAACTCTCATTGGGAGGGCTGTCGTACCAGTTCAAGGGGGGGAACTCTCTGCTTTTGATACTCAGCGAACCGAAGCGCTTCTCCATAGACGTGGACGTGGCCTCCGACAAGACGCGCGAGGAGATCGAAAAGGTGCTCGACGCCATCGTTCCCAAGTACGGCGTCTTTACCCGCTGGGAGCGCCGGCAGCACAAGACCAAGCCCTGGCTGCCGCTCTCGAGCTATTACCTGTATTACAACAGCGCCGTGACCGACGCGCCCGACACCAACATAATGCTCGACGTGCAGATGCGGCGCAGCGCCTACAAGACGGAGTTCAAACCCGTGCGCTGCGGCGATCTCTACGTGTCGGAGGCTAAGGTTGAGCTGCCCCTGCCGTCGTCCATCATCTCCGACAAGCTTTTGACTTTGGGCCCGGCGACGCTGGGCATCCCCATAGGCCGCGGCAAGGAGGCGCAACGCCTGAAGCACGTCTACGACGTCTCCCGGCTGTCGGCCACGCTTCCTGACGTGGGGGAAATGCGTGAAAGTTTTAGAAGCTGTTTAAAACAAGAGAATGAACTGCAGGAGACGAATCACTCTGTTGACGATATAGTAAAAGACACTCTGAAATTCCTGTGGACGACAGCGCGTTGCAACGAACAACCGTCGTCTTCGGAAGATCCGTCATTAAACGAAAATATCAAAGGTTTGTCGCCTTTCGCCGCGCACTTGTTTGAGCAGGGTTACAACTGGCTTAACCTACGCAGAGACATGGCTAGGGCGGCGGTTTGTATGAGCGCCGTGGGAAATGATGAAGTTAAAGGGGAGGATTTTCACAAACTGCTGTCTAATGATCCGTCTAAAGACTTTAAAGGAACATTAGGAATTGACGACCTGCTTGTAGCTTACCTATGGGAAGGCGTTAACGGGTGGTGGGGAGGGCTAAACTTATAAAATCAAAGTCTTTAAAATCTTTTTTAGACGAAAGGGCGCGTAAACGCGCCCTTTCATAGAATATGCGGGGCTAAACCCCGCATATAAAGTCAAAGTCAACGTCAATGGCTTTTTTCTTTTTAATCCTATAATCCTTTAAATCCTACTAATCCTAGTTCAGACAGTGTTTTTATTATGACAACATCAACATCCACATCTTGCCCCCTCTGTAATTCCAACGCCCTGTCCCTAATCAGTCAAGACGAGCGGCACCGGCGTTCTTTCTACCTCTGCCCTGACTGCGACCTAATATCCGTCCCGCCGCAATACCACTTGTCCAGAACCGACGAGTTGGCCCGTTACGCCTTGCATGATAACAGCTTATCCAACAAGGGGTACGTCGATTTTCTCTCCGAAGTCGCCGATGTAGCCGTTAATATAGCCTCAGAAATGCAGCATACCGCCGGTTTGCCAATTAATGACCCTATGGAGCGTCCGGTAAAACTGCTCGATTTCGGGTGCGGCCGTGATGCTGTACTCTGCGGTCTGCTTGTACGGCGGGGGATAGAGTGTTACCCTTACGACCCGTTGTACGAGGGTTTGCGACGACTGCCTGATATTGTTGACGGGTACGACATAATTGTGGCCGGCGAGGTCGTAGAGCATCTTAGGGGCGTAGAGGGGGAGTTGCGTTTTATGAGCGGGTTGTTGCGCGAGGGCGGGGCGATTATTTTGCGGACGCGGCTCTACGACGACGCGGGGCTTGGCGCTGACGGCGGAGGGGAAGGCTTTAAGAATTGGTGGTACGCTCAGGATCCCACGCATATAAATTTTTTCAGCAGGAAAACGCTTGACAGGGTGGCGTTGATTGTCAATAAGAGAATTGAGGAGACGGGGCGCCGGGATATATTTGTTTTCCGGTAGTTGGGGCGGTTAATTATTTCCGGGCGAAAAAAAAGGGCGGGTTTAAGAACCCGCCCTTACGTTATGAATAAGTATATGCGAAAAATTTACTTACTTACCGTGACTCCGATCATCCTCTGGTAAGAGTACTTTTCGTTGTTGGCCATTGTCGCGTTCATCCGCAGCAGGTACGTTCCCGGCCCGACCGTTCTGCCGGCGGAGTTTTTGCCATTCCAGACGAAACCGAAGGTGTTACCGTCGGCGGCCAAGACTATATCTTCTTTTTTGCTCCTGAAT
The DNA here is from genome assembly GCA_031281485.1 of Chitinispirillales bacterium. Lineage (GTDB taxonomy): Bacteria > Fibrobacterota > Chitinivibrionia > Chitinivibrionales > Chitinispirillaceae > GUT77. The sequence goes on from JAITFI010000032.1 coordinate 31,634, forward strand.
ACGATGTGGCCTACGGCGTCGTAGATGATTGCCGAGGCCATCGCGTACTCAACCCCTTGGCCGCCCGCCGTCCCTCGGCCGCTCGACTTGATCGGTTTCGGCCCGGTCGCGGCCACTAAGATGCCGCTGACGTTATCGGAGCCGCCCATCCGCGGGCCGCCGCCGCTCGCGGAGCCGGACACTATGGATTCGTAGATGGCGGGGACATCGCTGTTGGCGAGGCTGGTCAACCCCCTCAAATGGTCCATGACCTTGCTGGTACCCGGAACAAACGGGTTCGGGCCCGCCGTGTTTACCGGGTCGCCCGGATTGACCTTGATTATTACCTTAGCGATTAATATCGCCGACCCGCCCTTCCAATAGCTTGCGGTGACTACATAGGTCCCGCCGGCGGTCGTGGAACGGAACGCGCGGTGCATCACGTCCTCATCGTATACTAAGGTTTCGTTCGTGGGACCCGTGAGTATCCAAACGATACTGTCGGCGTCCGCGGCCATGTTCGGCGTCCAAGCGCCGTCGTTGAAGATCTTGGCGTAGATATCAAGCAACTCGCCGGCTCTTATTGAGACGGTGTCGGGCAGTCTCGCCCCGAATGACGGATCGCCGGGAGTATCGTAGAAGGCCATTAAGTTTGAGACGTATGGCACCGCGACGCGTATGGTGTCGAGCGGAACGTTCGGGTTACGGAAGATCAGGACGATGCTGTCCCCCAACCCGGTATTCTGGAGCTTGCCGTCTCCGCTCCTCGCGGCGTCTTGGTCTTTGACCTCGCGCGGGAACTGGTATGTCCACTTTCCGTCCGCGCCCCTGACGAGCTTGAAACGCTCCGTGTCCGAGGCTTCGCCGTTAAGTTGGTTTTGCACTGTGACGATAACGCTGTCGTAGATGAACAGCCCGTTGGTGTTGTCGAAGACTATCTGCAAGACGTCCATGGTGCCCTTGACCATCCCGCCGGGCCCCGTGAGGCTGACGCCGTCATATTTCAGGTCGAGCGTAGGCGCGCGGGCGCAGTTCGACCGCAAACCTTGGCTTGTCTCCCAATTCGCCGGAGGGCTGGCGGTGCGGCGGATTCCGAAGTTGTAGGAGAAGAGCGAATCGCGAATGATGTACGAGGTGTCCCTGCCGTCCGCCGTAATAGTGTCTTTCTGCACGTCGTAGCGTAACCTCATATTCACAGCCGTGATGGCGGAAGTGTCTACTGGCAGCCGCCTGCTGAAGACGAACTCGCCGTCGACGATGCTTCCCGTGGAATCCCTGACGCCGGGGCTCGATACGACGATGTTGTTGGGGTGGCCCTCGGATCTGGAGAGCATCGGGGTCACGATGTTATCCATCATAAGGCTCAGGAGCGCGCTATAGTTTGACGTCAGCGCCCAAGCTTCGCTATGGGGGTTGTTCGAGGAATAGCCGTTATTTCGGATATTCGCGGTCATGGTCGCTATTATCGGCGGCGTAGCCGGATTCTGGCGCTGAAGAAATACCGTGTAGGTAGTTGGAACGTTGTTGGTTTCTGTGGAAAAGTTATTTAACAGCGCGCAACGGGGGTTATTCACGGAGGGGGTGCCGAGCGTGTCCGGGCAACCCTCGCCTGTGGCGGTGTTTCCCCTAAGGCCCGGTGCGCCGTCCGACAAGAATATGATGTATTGGTTCTCCCTCGGCTTGTCGGTCCGTGCGAATGCCTCCAGCGCCGCCTCAAACGCTATAGAAATATCGGTGCCGGAGATAGTGTTGGGCCCCCCGGTAATTGTGGCTTTTTGGTTCACGCTCGGCGGTACGGTGAACATATTCCGGTAAACGTCTATGGCGTTCGGGGCGGGGTTCGTTCCGGTGTAGAACGGATTGCTGCCGCCCATCTTAGCGGGTCGGTTAAGTTGCAAAAGGGGCATATACGATTGGTCGTTTCCGGCGGGGGCCCTAGAATTCTTGGTACCCCCGAAAACCACTAGGTTTGAATCTCTGTCGGCATTGAACACAAGCCCATTCGCGAAAATCGCTATCCCGACCTCGGCGGCAGGGTAAACGGCGTAAATCGAGTCGATCAGAGCCCGCGTCACCCGAAACCGGTTTCCGTTGCCGTCGTTATTGTCATTTTGATCCATACTGGTAGAGTGGTCAATGATGAACATCACCGCCGGCGGCGTCCCCATATTCAATGAGGAGTCTTGTATACCGCAAGCCTGCACGTGCGTAGCCAGCGCGATAACCTCCAAAGGAACGACAAGCTCCTTGTTGTCGTACTGAGGCGGGCACCCCGTGAGGGTGATCTCGCAGTACCGGGTATTTCCGGAGACCTGCGCCGACACGGCGGCGGCAAGCGTCAGACAGAGCAAGGCGGCGCACAACAAACCTTGTTTTTTGATGCAGGCGTTGGCGGTTTTCATAAAACCTCCTCCCTTATCGGGTAGTTTCGTAGTTTTTTGTTGAAAATTAGAACGGTGGCCGGAGGGTGGAATAACGCGCCCCCGACACCCTATTAATTTATTAATATATATTGGGAGGCGGTAATATACAAAAATTTTACAATATTTTTTTATTTAAGTTGGTAAACCCCCCTTCCTACACGCCATAACCGCCCGCCATAACGTCGTCGTAGAGCTGCTTCAGGCGTTTTCGAAGGAACAGCACGGCGTAGCGCTTCCTTGATAGGAGGGTGTTGACGGGCGCGCCGGCCTTTTCGGCGGCCTCCTTTACCGGCAGGCCGTCTATCTCCGTCTGCACAAAGGCCGTACGCTGCTCCTCCGGCAGCTCGCTCAACGCCGTGCCGATCTCTTGGAGGATCAGCGAGCGCAGGTACGCCGTCTCCGGCGTCGCCGCCTCGCCGTTCAGGATGTCGGCTATTTCATCAATTATGTACTCGTCCTCCTCGTCGTCGTAATAGCCCGGCAGCGGCTCGTCCTTCTTCTTTTTGTAGTGGTCTATGATCTTGTTTCTGGCGGCGCGGTAGAGCCACGCCGCCGAATTTTCTATCGGGTTGATCATGTCGCTCGCCTTAGCGAATTGATAGAAGACATCCTGAAGGATGTCTTCCGCGTCCTCGAAGCGGTTGACCCGCCCACGGATGAAATTCAGCAGCGTCCGGCTGTATCCGGCGAACGTCTCCGCTATGGAACTTGACATCGCCCTACCTGTTTCTTTCCGACCACGCGAAGAGGAACGTCCCGACTATAAGCCCGACGAGCGTGAGCGCGGCGACGGCGGCGAAGTTGACCGCCGGGTTGAACATCACGATCTTATCGTACTCCGGCGTTCCGGCGTAGACGACCGCGCGGGCGAGGTCGAGACAGTAGGTCATGGGCATGATGCGGTTCAGCACTAAGAGCACGCCGTTCGTGTCGTTGATCGGGATGATTGCCCCCGAAAGGAACATCTGCGGCATGGTGACGAGCATCACCGCGAGGTTCGCGGCCTTCTTGTCCTTTATAAGCCCGATGACGATCATTGTGAACGCGCCGGCGGCGAGGCACATCAGCGGCGAAAGCGCGAGGATTAGAAGCAGTTTGCCGAGAGGCAGAGCGATGCCCATCGCAAACCCCACGATGAGCGTCCCCGCCAAACTCACAACCGCGGCGAACGCCGAACCGAGTATCTTGCCTATGATCAGCGAATACCGAGAAACCGGCGACACCAGCATCTCCTGATTAAAGTCGATCTCGTGGTCGTCCACGAGCGAGGCCAAACCCATCGAGGTGATCATGAACATCATGTTGATCAACATCCCGATAAGCATAAACTGCCCGAAATTAAAACCCAGCCCGCCCGCCATATTCTGCATCAGGTTGCCGCCTATCATACCCATTATTATGATTGGCATGGCGAGGCTCATAACGGCCGTGGCGGGGGACTTGAAGTAAACCGTGATCTCCCGCGCCATAACGGTCACGACCGTGTTAACCTCCACAAATATGCGGGATCTGCTCCTTGATAATGCAATGCTGCTCATGCCGCTCTCTCCTTGTTTAGAAATTCGATGTAAGCGTCTTCAAGCGACGGTTCGTTTATTCGCAGCACCGTCAAGTCCGTTTTAAGACGCGATATGATACCCTGAGCCGTCCCCTCGAAGGGAACGTTAACCCGCCCGTTTATGGTAAACGGCACCCCGAGCCCCGATAGTTCGGCGGTCAGCGCCGTCCTGTCCTCCGCGTCCAAGATCAGCTCGTGGCGCAGGAGTTTCCGCTTTAACTCTTCCGGCGAGGAACACGCCGCGATCTTGCCTCTGTTTATCAGGCAGACGGTGTCCACATTCTCCGCCTCGTCGATGTAGTGGGTCGTGAGGAAGACCGTGGTCCCGTAGCGCTCGCGGGCGCTGTTGATGTACTCCCAAAGCCCCCGGCGGCTTACCGCGTCGAGTCCTTGGGTCGGCTCGTCCAAAAAGAGCACCTCCGGCGTGTGGATCAGGCTTCGGATGATCTCCAGCTTGCGCTGCATCCCGCCGGAGAGTTTCTTTATGGGCTTGAACAGCGCCTCCTGTATGCCCACGATCTCCGCCAACTCCATCACCTTGTCGCGGTACGCCGCCGGCATGGATTTGAAGGAGGGTCGGTAGCCGCACATCCCGTAGAGGCAGGCGTGAAAGCGTATGTTCTCCTCCGCCGTCAGCTGCGGGTCGAGGCTCGGCTGCTGGAAGATGATTCCTATCTTCTCCCGCACCTTCCGCGCCTCCCTGTCAATATCGAACCCGGCGATTTTGACCTCGCCGGAGCTCTTGGACAGTGTAGTGGTCAGGATCGAGATGGTCGTAGTCTTCCCCGCGCCGTTCGCGCCGAGGAAGGCGAAGAACTCTCCTTGTTTGACGGAAAAACTGACGCCGTCAACGGCGGCCCTGTCCGCCCTCTTGTAACGTTTGGTGAGATTCTTCACCGAAATAACATGATTGTTCATGGTTTTTTATCCTTCTGATGTTTCAGGTTTCAAAAATCAAATTCTTTAAAATTTTTTTTAGACGGAAGTGCGCGATAAATCGCGCCCTTCCATAGGATATGCGGGGCTAAACCCCGCATATAAAGTCAACGTCAACGTCAAAGTCAAAATCGTCGTTTTTATCTTTTGATTTTGATTTTATATGCGGGGTTTAGCCCCGCATATCCTATGAAGCCGAAGGCTTCGTCTAAAAAAGATTTTGATTTTAAAGATTTGGCTGTTTTGTCTCCGTCCGCCCCCTGTCGCCCATATCCGGCCGTCCCCTGTCCCTCATAAAGTCCCAAAAGCGCGGATCGCCCCTGCTGATGACCGCCGCCCGCTCCGCTTCCGACATCCCCGCCCACCTCTCCCGCAGCATATTGCCGCCGTGGTGCGCCCCCATGTGTCCCAAAGGTCCGCCGTGACGGTAGTTGAGGCCGCCGAACAAGAGCCTCGCGAGGAGCAAAAGCCCCGCCGCTTGCAGGTAACTGACCTGCGGGAACCCGAAAATCTGCGGCATAAGCGCGTTCCAAAGCAGCATAACCCCCGCCGCGAACACCGCGCACATCACCAACATAATCCCGATCCCAAACCTGAACTTAATAAAGTTTTTCACTGCCCGCCCCCTCCGTAAAAGTTGATTTTTATGACCAAAAACGCGTTTCATAGTAGGGCAGACGAATTAATGGGGGGAAAATTTTATTTTTTTGAAAAAATCGCTTTTTGGGGTGAAAGTTCGGTTTTTTAGGGTAAAAAATCGGTTTTTAGGGTCTATTTACGTCTTCTTTGTTATAATGTAATGGATTCTTTCAAGTTCATATCGGCATCATTGACAGTATTTACACCCAACTTTACACCCAACCTTACACCCAACCTTGCGTCTTATTATTTCTCCGTTCCACCAATACCGCAGTAAGGCAAGATGTCACTGACATCCCGATTAGGCTCAGTATTTTGTACTTTATACTTATTCTCTATTTCTCTTACTATTTCCAGTACCGGAAGACCTTTCGTATCCTCATAAAATCGCTCTTTATTTCTCCATGTTTCTTCCAATGCTTTTTCTAAGCCTTCATTCTTCAAAATATACCTCCAATGGATTTGCCATCCTAAAAGGATAATTATAACCTAACGTTCTATTAAGTATTATAACTTTTTGTTCCTTATTTATATTCGCTAAATGTTGAAAATTCCAACTTAACAAAATATCCATTTGGAATATCGTTGAATACGTTATATGAAGAGAATCCGATATTTTCTTTGGAGGTATTATACCATTCTTAATATAATTCTCGCCAAGAATAGCGATTTCGTTTAATGTTTCATTTTCTGCAACTAGATTTTTTATATTTGTGTATTTTTCAAATGTCCCCAATAATGTACTTCTACGACTTCTATCATCCGTTTTGTTTATTTCATCAATCACAATATTTGAGATGTACGTGTCTATTTTATTTTTTGCTACAACATTGTTAAAAAATACCTCTGTCGCCTTTCTATACTCAGGCGAATCATCGACATACAAAAAATTTATTATACTTGTGTCTAGATAGACTTTTAGTTTTTTCATAATTTTTCACCTATATCCTTATTTTATCGCGATTACCACCCCGAACTTCATAAAGTTATACACGCAATCAACCTTATCAAAACCCGCGTTTCTTAATAATTCCAAAGTCTCGCTAAGAGTATTCTCTTTATCCAATTTTCTCCGTTCCACCCATGCCGCTTTTTCCGCTTCCGTTATTCTGCCATTGTTTATATAGTCATACCACCAAGCGTCATAGATATCGTTTATTTCTTGAGATTTTACGATAAATTGGTCGAGGTTTATAAAACACCCGTTCTTATTTAACTTTGAATAAATATTTCCATACAATCTACGCTTGTCATCATTATCCAAATGATGTATAGACAACGCCGAACACACTAAGTCACAATTTTCCAAAGGAATATCTTCCGCGTAATCATATTCTACAAAAGTAAAATTATTCAACCCTGCAAATCGTTTCTTAGCCACCTCAAGCATATCCGTCGAAACATCTATCAGCGTATAGTTCGCCTCAGGATAGATATCGTAAACCATCTTCGTCAGCAGTCCAGTTCCGGCTCCCAAATCCACAATATTCGCGAATCCGTTTTCAAAATACCTCAATAACGAAACCGACCGCCCGTAAAAATCATCAAAACACGGAATGAAGCATCTGCGGCGGCTATCATATTCTTCGGCGATACTGTTGAATTGCTCTTTTATTTCGTTTGTGTTCATTAATCCTTGTCTCTCTAAAAGGTCATTATTCTCTCAAAATCAACATGGCTATAATACTTACTCTCTTTACTCACTTTTATCTCATCAATGTCAAATATTCTTTGTTTTATTTTTTCTTTTATAATTTTTTCAACTTCAGGTTTTAACATTTTTAAATCATTCGTAATAATCTCATATACAATGGCCAAATTTATACCCATATAATCATGTACTGCTCTGTTTCTAAAATTCTTGATTTTTTGCCATTCAATGTTCGGATATTCTTGTTTTGTTATTTCTGTTATTCTTGAGACATTTTCTCCTATATTTGTTAATAGTGTCAGCGAAGCGTTTAAATTCATTTGTTCATTCAACTCGAATAATTCCTCAACGCAATGTGTTTTCTCGGTATATTTCCATATTTTACCAACATATTCTAAAATATTTAACAGATACAATAGATCATTTTTTTCATTGGGTAACATATTTCATATCCTTTTCAGCACGATACAAAATTATTGGATTAGCATACTTTTTTAGCATTATATCTACTTCTTTTTCAGTAATTTTTTCAAGATCATTTTTTAAGTCTACTAAATTCTTAATAATATAATTCTCTGAATCAATATAAAAATCAATGTCGTTTGCCTTTTCCCCACGCGCAAACGAGCCAAATACGCCTATTCTCTCAAGGTGATATTTTTTGAGTAAATTCTCGTTTTTTATAGCCATTTCTAAGGCATTTAATGTTTCAATATTCATAATTATAATTATACAACATTATTTCAGTCTTTTCAAGTGATTTTTATGTATATTTTTTCATACAATATTTTAAGTGGCATGTCGCCTAATGTTTCGGTGCAGCTCTCCAAACTATTATCTATCCAAAATAATCTAAATATTCACTTGGCTTTATGCCATTTTCTCTGAATATTGCTTCACAATGCCCGACATGATACATTATATGCCTTATTTGACCAGCTATATTGTCAAAATTGTTTATTTTGAATACTGCAAAAGGCTTTTTTAGCCAATCATCGTCTTTTCCGTTAAACCATTTTTCAATGGTTTCTTTTGTTTCATTACACAATTTAATAACATCCGCTTTTGTTAATATTATTTCAGGATCGTTTTCAAATTCCGAATATATTTTTTTACCGTTAAAAATTGAAAACGGAGGCATAATTTCCAATTTATCCTCTCTTAACCAACCATGTGTTCCGGCAAAAGCATGTACTAATTGCTGCCAAAAAACATAACCAGAAACTTTTTTATTCCATAATTCATCAGGACAAATTTCAATTATTTTTTCCAGCATTGAAAATGAAATTAACAGTTGAGTTTTTAATGAATTTAATATTACATTATTTTCCATTTTTTGCTCCAATAGGCACTTCAACAATATGCTGATCAATAATCTCCCTTGCCCTGGATGATAAATCGGGGTGATCGTTCAATATATAACGGAGAATGATATTTGCGTCAATTTTCTGCATATTTCTCTTGAACAGCCCGTGCCCAAGCTCCTTCCTCACCTGAAATTTTCGAAGGATTAGCAAAATGATGTAGGCAACCAAAGGCGGATTCCGTATGGGCTGTAATTTTCTTCATTTCCGGGGTAATGGTTAATTCCACCCTTGCCCTGCCTACAGGCAGTTCAACAGGCAGAGCCAGTTCGAGACGATGATCGGGCAAAATTTCAATGGTCTGTTCAATGGTCATAAAATG
>JAITFI010000035.1 GCA_031281485.1 Chitinispirillales bacterium
TATATATTGAGTAGCGCTGTTGTGCCGAGACGGTTTTTTTTAGACCCGTCCACCGCTGGGAAAGGCGGAAAAAACGCGGTAAAAATAACGAATGGCGCTACTGTGCAAGAGCGGCCTCAGGAGGCTCTTTGCCCGTTTCACACGCAAAAAAACCCTCAAGACCCCCAAAAAACGCCCCGATAAACGGAATGTAGGCGGGACGGGCGGCTAAGGGAGTAGCTTCCAACGTCCTCTCCTATAATACGGCGGGCGACAATGGGGCCGCTCGCAACCTTTCCACCAATACAAGGAGGGCTTTATGCGTATCAACCACAACCTAACCGCCATCAACACCCACCGCCAAATGGGTATCAGCGAGCTCGACGGCTCGAAATCGATGGAAAAACTGTCCAGCGGATTCCGTATCAACCGCGCCGGCGACGACGCCGCAGGTCTGGCGATCTCCGAAAAAATGAGAGGCCAGGTCAGAGGCCTCACGATGGCGTCCAAGAACTCTTCCGACACCATATCCTTAATACAGACCGCGGAAGGCGCTCTCGCCGAGACGCACTCCATCCTCCAGAGGATGCGCGAACTGTCCGTCCAGTCGGCCAACGACACAAACACCGACGCGGACCGGGCGGAACTTCAGGCCGAGGTGAAGCAGCTGAAGGCCGAGATTGACAGAATCGGAAATACCACCGAATTCAACACTAAGAAACTGCTCGAAGGCAGCGCCACAGGCGTTCGCGACGAGATCAAGGGGACGCTGCGGGTTAATAACAACAGCAGCGTGGTGATCGACGCCAATAAAGAGAAAGCGATGTACAGCAACATAGCCAACGACAAGAGCTGGGCGTTTGATGGGGCGTATATGCTGATAAAGACGAACCAGACCTACGACGCGAGCGGAAACGCGGTGTTCAGGTCGGACGACTTCGGATTGGTGGGGCCGGACGGGTCTGTGTACAAGTTTAAGGCTTACACGCCGGACACGGTGGTGCTGGCCAACGGGCTGGACGCCGGGACGATCATCGCTGAGGGCGGCGGGGTAGAGAATATCGCCAAGGCGGGGGCTGTGGGCAGCGATATGATCCTCGGCGAGAATCTTACGGAGAAAGAGCTTGCGAAGGTTGGCTCCGGCAGCATCTTGGCTTCTGGTTCCGTCTTTAATTTGATAGACGACGGCACCGGCAAATTGGCGATCGGCGGCACATCCGGCGTTAAGGAGATAAAGAGCACGAACGGCATACTTGAACTCACGACCAACGCCGGTTCGGTAAAGGTCGAAGCCGGCAAGAGCATCACGCTTGACGACGGCACGATAATCAAGAACCACGGCGGCGGGAAAGTCAGCATAGAGAGCGGCAGCCTCACGACCGCCGGCGATCTTGACAATACCGTAGCCACCTCTTTCACGGTCGCCTCGCAAAGCACTATAGCCGCAAGTTCCGAGACGCTGCAGGACGATACGGACATCATGGTCGCCTCCAACATTCTCGTCTCAAACGGCACTATCGCCACGAACGTCACCATCGGCAACAGCGTAAACCTTACCGACGCCGATGTCAACAAACTTGCCGTGAACAGCGTCTTCGCCAAGGGCAGCACTATCGAGATGCTCCAGAGCGGCGTCAACTCCATAAAGATAGAGGTGCAGGGCAAAGAGGTCGATATTACATACGACGCCGTCAACGGCATCCTCAAGGTAGGCGGCGAGATGGTCGCGGCCGGCAAGAGCATAACGCTTGAGGACGGCACGGTTCTCACGCATAGCTCGACCCTCGACGACCCGAGCAAAGCGAACGGGAAAATCTTCATCGAGCAAGGCAGCGTCACTTTGGCTAAGACCATCACGACGGTCGGCGCCACGGCAAACATCGCGGGCTTCATCCTCTCCAAGGACAGCACCATCGCCGCGGGATCCGATCTCGTCACCAGCGGCGGTACCAAGCTCATGGCCGGCACGGTGATCAACAGCGCCGACAAGTTCTACGCCGGCAGCGTAACCCTTGCGGCAGGGGGCAAGTCTATACAGTTCTCCGCCAACAGCGGAAACTCCTTAGACGCCCGCTACTACGAGACAGGCGTAGGCGACAGCTTCACCTACATCTTCTCGAAGTACGACGCCGCCTCCTCGAATCTGGCCGACTCCCTCATGTCGCAGATCGGCGCCAACAGCGGTCAAACGGCGTTCATGTCGATCAACGACATGCGCTGCAAGGCGCTGGGCGTGGCCGACGTGGACATCAGCTCCAAGTGGGGCGCCGCCACGGCGATAGAGACGGTGAACAACGCTCTGCAAAAGGTCTCGCACCAGCGCAGCTTGCTCGGAGCGTTGCAGAACAGGCTCGAACACACGATAAAGAACCTGGACACGGCCGCGGAGAACTTGCAAGCCGCCGAGAGCCGCATCCGCGACGTGGACATGGCGAAGGAAATAATGGAGTTCACAAGGACGAACATCCTTCAGCAGGCGTCGCAGGCGATGCTGGCCCAGGCGAATCAGCAGCCGCAGTCTGTGTTGCAGTTGCTCAGGTAAAGATAAGGTTGTGGTTGGTATGCGCGGGGGGCGGTCAGCAATGGCCGCCCTTTTTGATTAGGATTAATAGGATTTAAAGGATTATAGGATTAAAAAGATTAAAAGATTATCCGGACTAGGGGTGTTATGTGTTGACGTTGATTTTTAATCCTAAAATCCTTATAATCCTACTAATCCTAATTCAGACTGTTTTTAAACCCCGCGTTCTTCAATCCCGATAATTCCCTTGGCGTGAGCTCCCTGTACTCCCCCGCCGTCATGCCGCCAAGCCTGACCGACCCGAAGGCCGTGCGGCGCAAACGTCTCACCTCGTGGCCTATGCCTTCCAGCATTCGGCGGATTTGACGGTTTTTTCCCTCAAAGAGCGCTATCTCGTACCAGTATTGATCCGGCTTGACGTCCACGGCGTCGACGGAGGCGGCGTGAAGGAGCTGGCCCTCCGACTCAACACCGGCTAAGAGCTTTGAGATATCACCTTTGTCAAGCGGGCGCGAAGTCCTCACCATATAGATTTTTTTTATTCGGAAGCGCGGGTGCGTTAAAGCGTGTATCAGGTCGCCGTCGTTTGTCAATAATAACAGCCCCTCCGAGAGGTAATCGAGCCGCCCCACGTATTTGAGGAGACCGGCGTCGAGTCCGTCGCGCCGCAGAGCCTCGTAGATCGTCAAACGGCCCTCGGGGTCGCTATTGGTCACCATCACCTCTCGCGGTTTGCAGTAGGCGTAGTACTCCAGCTTGCGGATGGGGCGCAGCTGTTTGCCCTTGTATTCCACCTTGTCAACGGCTGGGTTGACTTTGGTGCCGAGCTCGGTCACCTTTTGGCCGTTTAAGTAGATGTGGCCGCCCTCCACCAATTCGTCGCACTTACGGCGGGCGCCCAAGCCGCATTGTGCCAAGTAGCGGTTTATGCGGATACTGTCAGATTTGTTGTCCATTATTTAAAAATATATAAGGCGCATAACCTTGCCGCAAATAATTTTTATAAAAATATTTGCGTTTTGTTTTACAATAATGTATATTATAAAATATTATCATTAGATAATGAAAGGAGCATTTTATGACAAGCCGCGAACTTGCAATAACATATATCAGTACGCTACCCGATTCTACCATAGACAGGATACTTGATTATATTTTATACCAAAAGTATATCGTTGATAAGGAAAATGATGAAGAAACCGACATCGAATCTATCCCGACCATGATGGAAATTATCGATAATGGGATCAATACACCCTGGGAAGAGTGTAAGGTTGTCCCTGAGGATGTATACAATGCCGTATGAAATAAGGTGGACACGACAAGCCGAGAAAGACTATGAAAATATAAAGGCAGCCGGATTGGCGTCAAAAGTTGCGCAAATCATGAAAACCGTCCGCCAAAATCCATTTGAGCAATCACAAGGATTTAAAAAACTTAAAGGTAGAGAAAATACATATTCCCGCCAAATCACCAAGAAACACCGATTTACCTATACTTTTATACCGAATACCCAAAATACCTTAGAACCGGTATCAAGCAAACCATACAATGGCTTTGTCAAAGTACTTAGTATGTGGACGCACTATGAATCGTTGCATGACTTGTAGAAATACACTATATTTGAAATGATCTAGATTTTAATCTAACAACCCGCACACTCCGCCCGACAGACGAAAAAAGTTCCGAAATTATCAAGCCCGTCCTTTCCGTCACACAGCGCCGCCGCGAACTCCGACGGTTTGCAGGCGGTACCGGGGATCAGAGAAAGGACGGCTTCCCAATAGGCCGAGCCTACGCCGTCATTAATAAAATCCGCCGACTTTAATTCCGAACCCACCGCCGCGCTTATGATTCCGGGGCGGATGTTTTTGGATACGGCGCGTCCCTCTTTCTCTCTATTGACAATGATCTCAGTCATTCCCAAGAGCTTGTCAACCATACCCCGCATTTCCCCTATTGACAATTCGCGCGGCGGGTATATTATGTATTTCGCGGCGGTGATTTGAGCGGTCAGGCTTGCCCCTCCGACCATACGGGCGCACGATTTAACGCGCAGACCTTCCGGCAACCATTTGTTGACGCGCAGCGGATCGCCGTCTAAGGGCGACGTCGTCTCTATATCAAAGGCCTCGTTTAGCCCCGTCGCGCCGAATGGCAGCGGGGGGCCGAACGAGACTTTCGGGTGCGGGTTGAAGCCCTGGGAGAAGGCCAGCGGAAAACCGGCGGCGGACATTGCGCGGTGGAAGACGGCGACCATGTCCATGTGCCCGAGAAAACGCAAACGGGTCATTTTCTCGTAGAAGAAACGGTACTTGGTCTGGATAGACTGTGCGAGCTCCTTAGAGGCTTGCGGGCGGCGTCCGTATGATGTTTCCGCTGACGGCTTAGTCGACACATCAGATGATCTCTCCGGCGACACATTCGACGATATTTTTGTCGATACAGATTCTCCTGCATCCGCGCAAAACCGCGTCGCCGCGCGCCCGTCGCAGGCCCCGCAATTAACACACCCGCCGGTACGGCAGTCGGGCGTGGTCTCTTCCTTAAACGCCAGTTCTCGCTCTCTCTTCAAGAAATCAATATCCACCCCTACGGACACCGCCGACCACGGCAGAATTTCCTCTATGTCAATCGGTCCGGTATACTGTTCCAAATCGACTCCTACGCCGCGCGCCGCTTCCGTCCACAAATCAAGGTTGAACATCTCGTCCCACCCGTCAAACCTCGCCCCCGCCCTCCACGCGGCCAATACGACCTCGCCGACACGGCGGTCGCCGCGGGCCATCACCGTCTCTAAAAAGGCCATCCGCCCGTCGCGGTACGATACCTTGACATTCTTCTTGTCGCGGAGGCACCCTTTTATAAAGCGCCCCTTGCCGTCAAGAACGTCTATCGGCGCCATCCCTTCCCACTGAAAGGGCGTGTCGGCCTTGGGCGAGAAGGGCGAGATCGCGACGTGCAGCGCGAGTTTCGGCGACTGGGCGCGCATCATGCCGGAAATGGTCTTCGCCATGTCGACAATAGCCTGCAAATCCTCATCCGTCTCCGTAGGCAGGCCGACCATGAAGTACAGTTTGATGGTCTGAGCGTTGCGCTCCAAAAGCATTTTAACGGTATCGAATACCGCCTCGTCCGTAAAATCTTTGTTGATGACGCGGCGCAGACGGAGGCTGCCGGCCTCCGGCGCTATGGTGAACGAGGTGACGGGCGTCACGGCGCCAAGCTCGGCAAGCTGCTCGTCCGAGAGCGCGTCGATGCGTGTAGACGGCAGAGACACCCTAAGACGGTGCGCCTGTTTGACGGCGCGTATCGAGCCCAAAAGCGCGGTGATCCCGGAGTAATCCGCCGTCGAGAGGCTCAGAAGACCGACGTCGCGCCACCCGGTACGGCGCACCCCGTTCTCGATCTGCCCCCTGACCGCGGCGACGTCCTTCTCGCGCACCGGCCGGTAGTACATCCCGGCGCTGCAAAAGCGGCACCCGCGCACGCACCCGCGCATCACCTCCGCCGCGAGACGGTGGTGCACCACCTCCATGAGCGGAACTACCGGAGCGGCGACGACGTGCCTCTCCTCAAACGCGGCGATACGAGCCGGTTTGACAGGCGGGCGTCCGGCCAAGTCAGGCACTGTAAATACGGCGTTTTTTTTGTATTGATACAACGACGGAACATAAAACCCGCCGATTTTAGCCACATCGGAGAGTATAACAGACCGAGGAGACTTTGCCCCCTTGTGTTTTTCGACGACGGAACAAAACTCAAGCGTAGCCTCCTCCCCGTCGCCGATCAGAAAGGCGTCGACAAACGGCGTAAGAGGCTCAGGATTGTTCATGCAAGGCCCGCCGGCAATGATCAGCGGATCATAATCCCCCCTGTCAACAGACAAGACTTTCAATCCGGCTAAATCAATCATGTTGATCAAATTAGTATATTGAAGCTCGTACTGAACGGAAAAGCCGATCCAATCTGCCTCCTTGACGGGAGAGAAATATTCGAGCGTGAAGAGCGGCAGACCTGCGTTACGCATCACCTTTTCGGCGTCAACCCAAGGATGGAAGCAACGAGACAGCGCCCATTTGTCGGAAGAATTTACTACATGATAGAGTATCTGTATGCCTTGATTTGACATACCTATTTCGTATAAATCGGGGAAACAGCAACAGCCGTGGACGGTAACGGCGTTTAAGTCTTTACAGACAGCATTCAACTCTCCGCCGGTGTAGCGGAGGGGCTTTTCCACATACGGTAGAAAATTTTTCTGTATGTCGATTGTTAGGTTTGTAGTTTTCATATTAATAAAAATCAAAACCTTTTTAAATCAAAATCTTAAAAATCATTTTTAGACGGAAGGGCGCGATAAATCGCGCCCTTCCATAGGATATGCGGGGCTAAACCCCGCATATAAAGTCAACGTCAACGTCAACGGCTTTTTTCTTTTTAATCCTATAATCCTTTAAATCCTACTAATCCTAGTTCAGACAGTCTTTTGATTTTATATGCGGGGTTTAGCCCCGCATATCCTATGAAGCCGAAGGCTTCGTCTAAAAAAGAATTAAAGAATTTGACTTTAATCTTTGCTATCAGTCCGCAACGCACCTAACCGAGAAGACGAGGCTCTTGTCGTTGATGTTCTCGCTCACGGTGTTACTGCTGTAGTACATGTTTCGGCCGTAGGCGAAGATACTACTATCATCCACCGTGGCCGTCCACCAGCGGCCGAAGTCGCCGGCATAGACACTGTTATCGCTACGGTAGCCGCCGGGCAAGGCCGAAAATCCGTAATTATCCGTACCATTACCGTTATTATTCCACCCGCTCGTCGCTTTCAGCGCCTTACCCGCCGTACCGCCGGCACCGTAATCACCGGTACCGCCGGCGGCCTTAGCCAAATTTCCCCACTCATCACGAGACGGCAAATGCCATCCGGTCGGACAAACCGTCATAGCCGTCGCCCAATCGTACAGCCTACCGTATACATTACACTTGGAATTATCATCTTGGTAACACCAAGAACCGCTTGACGTCTGATAATTAAGATTCTCAGCCATCCATTTCTTACCGCCTATAGTTACTGTTTTGTAGAATTTACTGTCTCTGGCGTCAGTGAATCCCGATAAAAAATTCGCCGTTACTGTCACCGCATTTGACGGCATGGTAAACGATGTTGACGCGTTGTTAGCGTTGGCGAATGTTACGCCGTTGCTTGAAGTCGTCCAGTTGTTGAACACCTGACCCGCCGGCGTTGTCCCCGCCGATATACTGACCGTCGCCCCCGCCGCGTAACTCCCGCCACCAGTCGCCCCCGTACCTCCGGAAACCGTCACCGTGTATATCGTCTCAAAGACCGCCGTTACAGTCACCGCGTTCTCCGGCATTGTAAACGATGTTGACGCGCTATTCGCGTTTGCAAATGTCACGCCGTTGCTCGACGTCGTCCAATTCTTGAACCTCTGACCCGCCGGCGCCGTCCCCGCGTTTATGCTGACCGTCGCCCCAACTGCGTAAGTCCCGCCACCGGTCGCCCCGGTTCCAGCGCTCGAAACCGTCACCGTGTATATCGCCTCGAAATTCGCCGTCACAGTCACCGCGTTTGACGGCATTGTGAATGTAGTCGTCGCGCTGTTCGCATTTGCAAACGTCACGCCGCTGCTTGACGTCGTCCAATTCTTGAATCGCTGACCCGCCGGCACCGTTCCGGCTGTTATGCTGACTACCTTGCCGGATACGTATCTTCCGCTCCCGGTCGCCCCCGTCCCGCCGGAGACCGTCACCGCGTATGTCGCGGCGTTATCGAAGACCGCCGTGACCGTCACGTTGTTTGCCGGCATGTTGAACGACGTCACGGAACTGTTGGCGTTGATGAACGTCACTCCGTCGCTTGTCGTCGTCCAGTTTTTGAACTGTTGTCCTGTCGAGTCCGTCCCGGCTGTTATGTTGACGATCATTCCCGGCGTGTAAGTCCCTCCGCCTGTCGCGCCTTTGGCGCCGGAGACGGTTACCTTGTACGTGGGGTTGGTCGTTGAGGCCGCTTCGAAGACGGCGGTTACGGTTACGGCGTTTGCGGGCATGACGAACGTGGTCGCCGCCCTGCTCGAGTCGGCGAAGGTCACGCCGTTGCTTGAGGTCGTCCAATTTTTGAACATGTAACCGGTTTGAGGCGTCCCGGCGGTTACCGTGACTGTATCGCCGGCTTTGTAGTGTCCGTCGCCGGTCATGTCCGTGCCGTTTCCGGAGACCGTTACGGCGTAGTATTGCTTTGCGGTTGCTGAGTCTCTGTCGCCGCCGCCGTTGCCGCCTGTGATTGTGCTGTCGCCGCCGCCGTTGCCGCCCGTGATTGTACTGTCCCTATCGCCGTCTCCGCCGCCCGTGATTGTGCTGTCGCCGTCTCCATCCCCGCCGCTTCCGGTTCCGGTTCCGGGCGATTTCGGTTCAAAGTGGGCGGTGACGGTCACGTTTGCGGAGGGCATGGTGAAGGCGGTGGTTGATCGGTTGGGGTCGGCGAAGATCAGGTTGCGGTCTGAGGCGGTCCAGTTTTTGAATTGCTGGCTGTCTGGCGCCTCGCCCGCCGATATGATGACCCTTGCTCCGGCGGGGTAGTCTCCGTCGCCGAGGGCGCCGGTGCCGGAACTCTCGATGGTCACTTCGTAGTTGGACGGCGGCGACACGGTGTTCCCGCTCCCGTTTCCGCCTCCGCAGCCGGATAGACAGGCCGCCAGAAGCGTCAGAACCGCGATTGTCGATAAAAATGGCCCTTTGCGGGGGGTGTAGCATAACTTCATACGGAACTCCGTTGTAAAGTGTTCGTGGGCGGGGCGTGCCGGTTGTTGAACGGGCCGGTGCCTACTTCAATAAATATAGTATACAAAAGAGTTTGCCGCCAATAAAATTATACTATAAAATTTATCGGTACGGGGTGTCAAAATCACTTTCAAAATCAAAAAGGGCGGTCCGGGGGCGTCGTCAATATGGGAATAAAAAATAACGTCAAAAAAGTAGGTTTTTTTGGTGGAAAGGTGTTATATTACCATAGGTAACGGGGGGCTGAATTAAACCTAATCACAAATATAAGGAGGCTGGTTATGAAGCGAGTGCTATTGTTGGCGTCGGCGGCGTTGTTTTTGGCCGCGGCGGCGGTTGGGGCGCAGAATTACGTTCTAACGAACGGGAGTCCGGCTAGTACGTTCACGGCTACCAAAAACGGGGTGGCGCTGGCGGAGAATGTCACTCAAGACTCGGCGTTGAATTCCATTAGGAGGAACGCCATCGGGGAAGCGGTCACCATCCAGTTAGGGGGCGGCAGCCCGCTCGACATGGGGAACGGCCCTCTCAGGTTCGAACAATTGACCGCCACCGAGGTGTCGCGGTTCAATTTCACCAAAATAAAGCTCACCGGCAACATAAAAACGACCGGCCCCACCGCTCTGTATTTTACGGGTTCGTCGTCTTACGGTATAACGGAAGTGGAAATAAACGCCAATCTTGAGGGGGGTATAAGCGCCAATAGTTCCGCCTCCGGTTATAGGTTCGCGATAACGGGGGGGTCTATTAATTTGACGTCAGGCAGCTCGAATTTTTTTAGAGACAACAAGGTGACAATATCCGGCGGAACCTTTTCAAAAACGTCGGGGTGGGGTAGTTATGGGCTGGTTGACTCTGAGAACGGCGATTTGACGATAACCGGGGGTACGTTTGAGACGAAGAACAACCGTTACGTCATATCGCTCGACGGGAGCGGGAAGGCCATGATATCGGGAGGGGAGTTTAAGACGGATACGGCGGAGACATCTGTTATCGGTATATTGAGAACCGCTTCGGTTACGATCAACGGCGGGAAGATAACAAATTCCGCGGCGGGCGGCGTCGCCGTGAACTTGTTGACCGCGGGAGGCGCTCTCACCCTCGGCGGCTCGCCTGAGATTACCGGCGCCTTATCGTTTAAATATGCCGGACGGGTTTCCGCTGACACGACTTTCAATCCCGGCGCGCTTAAATACAAGTTGCTTTTGGCCGGCTCCATTCTCAACCCCGGCGCCATTGTGGTGCGCGGCGGCGGCGCGCACGTCGGCAGTTTCCAGTACGTTCACCCCCCGTACACCCTCGCCGCGGCCGGCGGTAACATAGTCATCACCTTGCCGGCGAACTTTACCGCGCCCAAGTACGTGATCACCAGCGGCGCCGACGGCAGTTTCCTCGCGAAAAAATCCGGTACGGATAAGGAATGGTCAAACGCCAGTATGTCAATCGTTATAGACTCCATACGCGCTGATGCTCAGGCGTTGCCTTGCAGCTTGCAGTTCGGTAACGGTACTTCTTATTTAGACGTGGCATCGGGCCGCGTTATTATCAGCGGCTCGAGTGGAGATGGGTGGGGCAAGGTGACGCTTTTGGGTAAATTGAGCGGTACCGCCAGCAGCAATCAGGGTGGACCGATACCTATTCTCACAGTGGGCGACGTTACGGTGGACAACTTTGCGGATATTAAGGTTAACGACGCAAGCCCCCCCTACGTGATCAGGTTTAGCGCGAACACGGACTTCACGCACAAAGGCGGGGAGATAGCCGGAGGAATTTACTTGATTGGTGTTAGCAGGAGCGCGCTGACCGTATCCGGCGGAAAGGTGAGGTTTATCCATAATTCCAGCGGCGATATGAGCGAGAATACGATAACGGTCAGCGGCGGAACGGTCGGGGATTCCTCGCTTACCTCCGCGGCCATCCGTAATGATCATAATTCTGACGGAGACGACATTATCATCTCCGGCGGGATGGTCGTTTCGGCGGATACATCCGAGAATGGGGGGACGATTCGAAATGTCGGGAAAAGCTGCAATGTCAAAATAACCGGCGGCACGATTTTAAACATCGCGAATACCGAAAAGGACGCCCACGCCGTCTACAGCAAAACCGACCGCGGCGTCGTGGATATTACCGGCGGCAAAATTTCAAGAGTAAATAACACCGCCAGTGACCCAAGAGGCGCCGCTGTATATGTTGAGCAGAACGCCGTGGATTCCGAGTTCGTCAAGATGTTGTCAATTTCCGGTACGGCGGAGATCACCTCCAACGCGTGGTATACAGTACAGATTAAGGGGAACGGCATATCCAGCTATGGTGCGCTTGTGGGGGGCGCGGAGGCGGAAATCTCCGGCGGAAAGATAGAGAACACGTTAGAGAATAAAAGTGGGTGCGCCGTTTATTCGGCGGGGGGTGCCAGAGTAACTATATCCGGAACGGCGGAACTTTCAGCCAAATCCTACAATGGCAAGACACCTCCGCAGGGAGGGCCGAGAATCCAAAGCGGCGTTGTTTACGGTTATCGCAGCATGATTTACATTCTCGGCGGGAAAATAAAAAGCATCGTCACGGACACCGCCGCGTACAATCCCATCGCGGTAACTACTCACTCGTATCAGCAGGCTCCCGGAGGCACCGGCATATATGTAGGCGGTACTCCCGATATTGAGGGTGCCTTGTATTTCGCTTACGGCGGCGCGACGTCGGTGCTGACTGACGGTTTGCAGGCTTTCAGGCCGGGCACGAGAGTCTATAAGGTCGCGACAAATAGCCAAATGACCGAAGGAATGGCTATGGTGTCGAACGGGGCGGGTTTCACCTCCAATTTTGCCTTAGCCACGGTTTACTCCGATAATGTCGCCAACGACAGGGGCTTCCGCCTTGGCGCGAACGGCGACCACATCGTGGCGACCGCCGGCTCGGTTTACGACGTGTCGTTCAACGTTATGGGCGCAAGCGGAACACCGCCGGCAACGATCAAGGTTATTGCGGGCGGCACGCTCGGAGAGTTGGCGAAACCGGCGACTAAAGGCTACGTGAGCGCCGGCGGGTTCACAAATGACGGCAAGTGGTACAGAAGCAACGGAATGCTGGGCGGGCAGCATATTCAAGGCCCGGAGTTCAAGTTCGGCATTGGCAACGACGGAACGAGGGTAAACGACGATATGACGCTTATATTGTCTTGGACGGACGTGATCTCGGTTCTCGCCTCCAACCGCGAGATCCCCGCCGCGCAGGGCCCGACAGTGATCGCGATAGCTCCGGTGTCGGTCGTGGCGGCGGCAGGCGAACTCTCGGCCGGCCCGATCCCGTCGGCGCTGCTGAGCGGCAATGTAAGCTTCTTCTGGAACGGCGCGCCGATAAAGGCCGGAAAGCTGTCGATCTTTGACGCGGCCGGCAATGCCGTAACCGGTGTGGCGATCGGCGATAAATCCGGCGCCGCCGGCAAGCGCACGGTGGCCGTCTGGAACCTGACGGACGCCAAAGGACGCCCCGTGGCCGCCGGTACGTACTTGGCTAAGGGCGTTATCACCACCAAGTCCGGCAGTTCGGAGAGGGTGTCGATAGTGCTGGGCGTAAAGTAATTAGGAGTTGATTGAAACTTGACGGGCGGCCTTCATCGGGCCGCCCTTTTTTTTTGTTACTTCAAAGAGACCGGAGGACCCAATATCTCCGCGAGGACGATCCCGGCGCGCGCCTGTTGCACGGACAAAGTGAACGCGGCCGTCGATTGTTGCTCAGGCGACGCGGGCGGCTCGTCGACGGTGTCTTCAAAAGGGGGCAGCTTCTCGGCGGCTTTAAGCGCCTCTTTGCGCTTCCGTTCGGCGATGGTCGCGAGCCACTCTGCCTCTTCGGCCCGGACGGCGTTTGGCTTGACCGTTGTTTTTTTCCCCGCGGCCTTTTTCTGCGGCGGCGTGACTATCGTATCGTTTGATTGGTACGTATTTCTAGCCGTAGGCGCCCTAGACGCCCGCTCTATCTCCTCTTCCACCCGCTTAGCCCTATTCTTCTTAACAATATCAACCACTATCCCGCCTACAAATAACAGTAGGAATAAGACTACTTCTATGATGGCGTCCATATTGTTTATCCTATTCTTAAAAATCATTTTTAGACGAAAGGGCGCGATAAATCGCGCCCTTTCATAGGATATGCGGGGCTAAACCCCGCATATAAAGTCAAAGTCAACCTCAACGGCTTTTTTCTTTTTAATCCTATAATCCTTTAAATCCTACCAACTTGTTTATCTCGGCGAAGCCAACTTGTTTACTTCGCCGTAGGCAATCCTAGTTCAGACAGTCTTTTGATTTTATCTATGCGGGGTTTAGCCCCGCATAGCCTATGAAGCCCCGAAGGGGCTTCGTCTAAAAAAGATTTAAAGAATTTGATTTTAAAGCTTTTAATAAAAAATCAATTCTTACCGTCACCCTGCGGCCCACCCGGCCTCCCGCCGCCTATAGTCTCCCGCATCTGTGTGTCCGCGGCGACGTTTTTCATTTTGTAGTAGTCCATTATGCCTAAGTTTCCGTTTCTGAAGGCTTCGGCCATGGCCATTGGAACCTGCGCTTCGGCCTCTACTACTTTGGCCCGCATTTCTTGCACTTTGGCCTTCATCTCCTGCTCCGCGGCTATGGCCATTGCGCGGCGCTCTTCGGCTTTGGCTTGCGCGATCTTCTTGTCGGCCTCGGCGCGGTCGGTTTCGAGTTCGGCGCCGATGTTTTTGCCGACGTCCACGTCGGCGATGTCTATGGACAGGATCTCGAACGCGGTGCCGGAGTCTAACCCCTTTTCAAGCACGCGTTTGGATATCGAGTCGGGGTTTTCGAGCACTTGCTTGTGGGAGAGCGCGGAGCCGATGGTCGTGACTATGCCTTCGCCCACGCGGGCGAGGACGGTCTCTTCGCCGGCGCCGCCGACCAATCTGTCGATGTTGGCGCGTACCGTGACCCGCGTGAGCGCCATCAGCTGGATGCCGTCTTTGGCGACGGCGGCGATGCGGGGGGTCTCTATCACCTTGGGGTTGACGCTCATCTGCACGGCTTCCAGAACGTTGCGTCCGGCGAGGTCTATGGCGGCGGCGCGGTTGAAGGCTAGCGGGATTCTGGCTTTGTCGGCGGCGATCAGCGCCAGCACCACGCGCGTCACGTTTCCGCCGGCCAGGTAGTGCGACTCAAGGTCGTCGATGGTAAGGTCGATACCTGCTTTAACGGCGGTGATCTTCGCCTCCACCATCTCCTGGGGCGGCACTTTGCGCAAGCGCATGAAGACGATGCTGAGGAGGCCGACGGGGCAACCCGAAAATATCGCCTGCAGCCAAAGCTTGATGGCGGCGCTTATATAGGCGAAAATGACCAGCACGATAATGGCTAAAAGGACTATTCCGACTACGACTATGTTCGACATGGCACGGCTCTCCTTGTGTTTTTTGTGATAATAATATCAAATTTCAGAATTGAGGTACTAGCGCTCCCTCTCGGCAAGCAGGGTTATGACTTCCGCCGGGGTTTCGACCTTCATCAGGGCGTCGAAGAAGCCGCGGTCGTTCAGGTATTTAGACAGCTTGCTCAGGATTTTCAGGTACTCGTTGTTCTGCCCCTGCGGGCCGATTATGAGGAAGATCAGGTGGGCCGGCTTGCCGTCTACGGATTCGAACGGCACCCCCTTGGCGCTGCGGCCCAAGGCCATTGTTATGGAGTTCACCTCCGCCACGAGTACGTGAGGGATCGCGATGCCGTTGCCGATGCCCGTCGACGCGATCTTTTCGCGCGTCATGACCTGATCGGTGTAGTGGCTCACGGCGTCGGCGTCGGCGTTCAGCTTCCCGGCGGTCGCGAGGAGCTGCACAAGTTCTTTGATCGCGAGTTCTTTGCTGCTGCGGGCGGTCAGCTCGAGTTTGATGCAATCGGGGTTTAGAAGTTCTGCGATATTGTTCATATTTCGGCTCCGTGTTTTGGGAATCTTTAGGGCTTTGGTCAACATCAATATACCTAAAATAATAACTTGCGAACCAAACAATGTTATATTTTTATAAAATATGAACTCTCGATACAATGACGACGCTAAGGAGCGGGTGCGTCAGCGGGCCAATATGGCCGACGTCGTCGGTCGGTATGTCAGCTTGAGGCAGCGCGGGCGTATGATGGTGGGGCTTTGCCCGTTCCACAAGGAGAAGACGCCCTCCTTTCAGGTCAACCCTGACTTGGGCGCATACTACTGTTTCGGCTGTCACGAGAGCGGCGATGTTTTCAAATTTGTGCAGGAGATGGAGGGGGTTGGGTTTCGCGAGGCGCTGGAGATGCTCGCGGACGAGGTTGGGGTGGAGCTGCCGCGCTACGAACAGCGCGAACAGTTCGGCGGCGGGGAGTCTGTCGAGCGGCAGCCGCCGGAGGAGATGAGGCGCGCGGGCGGCGGCGCGAAAAAGCCCGAACTGCTTGAAATCCACAGGTTGGCTACGGAGTTTTATTATCAATGCCTGAAGGACAGCCCTCGGGCGGTCGATTACTTTAAATCGCGGGGGCTTTTGCCGGAGACGGCGAAGGAGTTCAGGCTTGGCTACGCGCCCGACGGGTGGAGCGGGCTGATTGATTATCTCGCGGGCAAGGGGATTTCGCGGGAGAAGGCCGTGGAGTGCGGGTTGGCGGTCAGCAAGGAGGGCGGCGCCATATACGACCGCTTCAGGAACAGGGTGATCTTTCCATTGTACGATCTAACCGGGCGGGTGATAGCCTTTGCCGGGCGGGGGCTTGACGCCGACGCGCAGCCCAAGTACCTGAACTCCTCCGAGAGCGTTCTCTACAAAAAGAGCGGCGTGCTATACGGGCTGCACAAGGCGCGCGACGCCGTCCGGGAGCTGGGGAACGTAATTATCGTAGAGGGGTACATGGACTATTTGACGCTCTATCAGGCCGGCATCCGCAACGCGGCGGCGGTTTCGGGAACGGCGTTTACGGAGGATCACGCCGGCCTGATAAAGCGTTTTGCCTCTAAGGTTTCGCTCGTCTTTGACGGCGACTATGCCGGGCTGTCCGCCGCGCGGCGGGCGGCGTTTATCCTCGCGCCGTTCGGGTTGCAGGTCTCTATACTGGCGCTTCCGGGCGACGACGATCCGGATTCCTTTGTCAAGCGGGAGGGTGCCGACGCCTTTCGTGATCTGCTTGCGAAGGCGCCTCCCGCGGCGGAGTTCTTGATTGAAAAGCCGGCGTCGGAGTCCGACGGGTCGCCGCATGGCAAGAGCAGGGCGATGGACGAGCTTATACCCTACGCTCACGCGCTCTCCGACGAGGTGGTGCGCGAGGACTTTTTGGACAAGCTCGCGCGAAGTTTGCGCATAGATCGGCGACTTGTGGCGAACAGATTCGCCGCCTACGACGGGGACAGCCGGTCAAGCGGCGAGGCGCAGCCGGAGGTCCGGCAAGGTCGGCGCGACGCGCTTGCAATGGGTACGCTTGAGGAGGATTTTCTGTGCATGCTTATAGCCGTCCCGGAATTGATAACCTCGGCGCGTCGGTATCTGTCCCCAGAAATACTTACCGATCCCGTTGCGGAGAATATATATTCTATTATGTTGGAAACGTATGACCGCGACGGTTGCTTGAAGAGGTTGCTTGACGCTTGCGGTGAGGACGAATCGCTTGTGCGTGTTGTATCCAAGCTGTGTGTCAAGCCGATGCTTTTGGACGGCATAGAGGATGAGCTTATTCAGAAAATATCGCTTTTGCGCGTTAAGTATTTTACCGCGCGTATAGCCGACGTGAAAGCGGAGCTTGCGGTTTGTTCGGACGGGGAGAAGGTGCCGCTGTTGGAGCGCGTCCAATACTACATTAAGCAGCGCGAGGAGTCTGGTTTGCCGAAATGACTATGACGACAAAGAAAAAAGACGCGGCGCCGCCGGCGGCCTTGCCTATTGCGGACAAGGCCGCGCTTCGGTTGCGCAAACTCGCCAACTTGCAGGGCTTTGTCACCGAGGCGCAGATGGAGGACGCGGTCAACGCCGCGGACGACATCGAGCGTATAAGGGAGATATTGGAACGTGAGCGCATCACCATCAACACGTTCGTCGGCGAACGAAGGGCGTCGCCGCGGCCGGAACGCAAGCCGGAACGGCCCGTGCCCCACGCCCACTACACCGATCCCACGCTCGCCTACCTGAACACGGTCGGCAAGGTCCCGCTGCTCTCCAAAGGTCAGGAGGCGGAGTACGCTATGCGTATGGAGGCGGCTCAGGGAAAACTGTTTGAGATGGCCTTCCGCTCCCAATACGCCATAGACAGCCTGAAACGCTTGGGTCAAAAGTTGGAAAACGGCGAGGTAGAGTGCGGCGACGTTATCTGTATAGACGAAGTTCAAGGGGAGGGCGCGGAGTCTGTTGACTTAGACAAGAAGCGCGCCGAATTTCTGAAAACGCTGTCAATAGTAAGCAGTAAATATGCCGCCATAACCGATATGGAGCGGACGGGCGCCGGCGGAAAGGATTTAGACGAGCTTTGGGACGAGACCATACTTCTGTGCAGGGGCATGGGGCTTAACGCCAAGCACGTGGAAGATATACTAAGTAAGTACAAGGAGGATCTGGCGTCGGAGAAACGCGGCGCCGACTTCGAAAAGTTCGCGCAATTGGAAGAGGTGCGCAACCAGGCGAAGTGCGCGGTAATAGAGGCCAACGTGCGCTTGGTGGTAAGCATCGCCAAAAGGTACATGACGCGCGGCATGGAAATCATAGACCTGATACAAGAGGGCAACCGAGGCCTGATAAAAGCCGTGGAAAATTTCGATTACCGCAAAGGCTACAAGTTCTCCACTTACGCCACGTGGTGGATCCGCCAAGCCATACTGCGTGCGATAAACGACAAGTCGAAAGCGATCCGCATCCCCGCCAACACGATGGAGCTGGTCAACAAGGTTCTGCGGGTAACGCGAAAGTGGGTCATAGAGTACGGCTACGAACCCACGTACCAAGAGGTCGCCGTGGTAATCGGCTGCCCTCCCGCCAAAGTACAGCAAGCCATGGAGTATTCGCTCGACCCCATATCGCTGGACATGCAGATAAGCGGCGACAACGGCGCGACGGTGGGCGAGTATATAGAAGACTCCACAGTGGTAGACCCCACGCAAAAAATATCGCTGCTGCACCTGAGGGAACAGATCAATTCGGTGCTGAGTTCGCTTGCGCCCAAAGAGAAAGAAATACTGATGATGCGCTTCGGCTTGGACGATGGGAGAATCAAGACGTTGAAAGAAATAGGGGAAATATTCAACATAAGCCGGGAGCGCGTGAGGCAGATAGAGACAAAGGCGCTTTCCAAACTGAAACATCCAAGCAGGGTGAGATTACTGTCGGCTTGGCGTGAGGAGAGGCCGGAGACGTTGGCGGATGTGCCGTATGAGGAGTAATAGGGTTTTGCTAATATAAAAGTCAAATTCTTTTTTAGACGAAAGGGCGCGATAAATCGCGCCCTTTCATAGGATATGCGGGGCTAAACCCCGCATATAAAGTCAACGTCAAAAGAAAAAAGCCTTTGACTTTGATTTTGA
>JAITFI010000051.1 GCA_031281485.1 Chitinispirillales bacterium
GCGCGATAAATCGCGCCCTTTCATAGGATATGCGGGGCTAAACCCCGCATATAAAGTCAACGTCAACGTCAACGGCTTTTTTCTTTTTAATCCTATAATCCTTTAAATCCTACTAATCCTAGTTCAGACAGTCTTTTGACTTTATCTATGCGGGGTTTAGCCCCGCATAGCCTATGAAGCCCCGAAGGGGCTTCGTCTAAAAAAGAATTTGATTTTAAGGCTTTTAAAGATTTTGATTTAAAAAGATTTAAAAAAATATGGACGCCTGTAAAGCAAATACTTAGTCAAAACATATTTGGCTTTACATTTCATCGACTCCCACAAAAATCTTCCTGACATCATTTGGTATGTTGGGTCAAAGTAGCAGTTGATGTGGCAGCCTTCGCAGAAGGCGTAGCGGCCCTCTTTGTTCAGGGCGTCGATACGCTCGTCTGACCGTAGCGCTTGGGCTAAGTTTCCCGCTATTTTCACGGCGGCGCAGCGGTGGTGGTAGCAGGGCAGGGCCAGGTTGCCGTCTGGGGTGATGACTATGGTTGAGCTCGCGGCCCGGCATATCGGGTCGCGGGTGCGGTTGCCGCCTTTGTCTCGCAATAGGAGGTGGGCTCGGTTTAGGTAGACGCCGCGCCTTTTGGCGAAATCCACGGCTTTGCGGTGCACGTCGGGAGATACTTTGTCAGGGCCCCATATTGCGAAGACCGGGTCTAAGATCAGGATCAGGCGCTTCTTTTTGGCCAGTTTCCACACGCCTTCCACGGCGTCTATGTTCTCCTCCGTGTAGGTGAAGAGGAGGTCGGGGTATATGCGGTTGGCCAGCGCCGCGTCTATGCTTTTCAGGACTTTGCCGTACGATTGACATCCGCGAATTTTATCGTGCAACTCCGCGCTGTCCGCGTCTATGCTGAAGTGCGGCAGGTCTATCAGGCCGGCAAGCTCCTCGGCCCGTTCTTCAAAGAGAAGGCAATTCGTTGTGACGGAGGTCATCAGGCCCGCTTTTTTAGCTTGGCGAAGGAACTCCGGCAGGTCGGGGTGCAGGAGCGGCTCGCCGCCTGTGAAGTCGACGAAACGGCAGCCGGCGGCGCGCGCCTGAGTCAGATTCGCCGCGACGTCGCTTAGAAGCGCGTCAACCTTGGGCTGCTCCCGCCAAATATCGCAGAAGGCGCAGCGGGCGTTGCAGCGGTTGGTTATGTAGTAGTGCAGCAATATGGGTTTCTTCATTCAAATCTTCCTATCCTTCCACTCAATCCCGCGCCCGAACAGCATTAGCGGCAGGAATACCGCCGTCTCGGCCATCATAAAAATATAATACGCCGGAAAAAGAGCCTTGGGAACCGATGAACCGTTTTTATGGAACGATATCGCCAGAAACAGCCAAGTCAGCATAAAGTTCGCGACGCATTGCCACGTCGGCAGCGGCGGCAGCACGCACATTACCGACAACAAAAAAGAGAGGTTTTGCGTCAATAGCAAAAACCCCGCGGCGAAGAGCCCGCCGCCCGGACGCAAACCGCCGCGCGCCCATCGCAGCATCTGGTTTACAAACTGCCCCCTTGAACGCGACGGATAGGTCCGCGCCGTCGCCGTAAACGGCTCTTGGGCGGCCGTCTTGAAACCCTTCTTGCGAACGAGCCCCAATAACGCGCGATCCTCGACGATGGTGTAGCCGACGCCGCGCTGACCGCCGCAAACCGAGTAGACCTCCTTGGTGACCAAGATATTGTTGCCCATGCAGGAGCCCATCAGGTTCAGTTTGGAGAAGGCGTGGGCGAAGGAAAACAGGTATTCTAACTGGTATGATTCCAATAGCGTGAACAGCTTGCGGACCGGACGGCTTTTTGACACCGTATTAACTGTATCATCCGTATCAATACCGTCGTCAATATTAATGTTTGCATCAGTACCTATATCCGTATCCACACCGGGGCGAATAATAGACGTATGCCCGAAAACCATATCCGCTCCGGTTGACAAGTGCGAATTCACCATCGACTCCGCCCACGTAGGTTCCAGTATCATGTCCGCGTCGGTAAACAGTATCAACCGGTGCGACGAAAGGTCGACGCCGAGATCAAGCGCCCGCTGCTTGCTTGTCAGCCTCGCGTCCGTATCTGTCGACGGGTTTAAGTCCGCCACATTAATACATATATTTTTGTTAAGCGGCGCGAATTTTTTGATAACGTCCGCTCCCCCGTCGGTAGATCTGTCATTAACCAATATGACCTCTATCATCCCCCCGTAGCGCTGCCCGTCAATAGACGCCAGCAACGCGCCAAGGTTGCGCTCTTCGTTTCGGAACGGGATTACGACGGAGACCCCGGGCGCGCCGCCGGCGATTGCGTCAGGCCTCTCCTCAGTGTCGATAATTGACGCGTCTTTGGGGCGCGCCGGCCTTACGAACAACGCCGCGGCCATTGCTATCACCGCGCCTCCGTAGGCGAATAGCAACACGGATAAGAGGTAAAAAGCGGCGGGCTGTTCCGTAAAAAATAAGCAAAAATTCATCTTGCCATCCTTTATGCCAATAAATATAATATAATGTATGGCTATAATAGGCGTCGGCATAGATATAGCGGAGATAGCGCGCGTGGCGGGGGCTCTCGCCCGGCACGGCGAGCGTTTCGTCCGCAGGGTGTACACGCCGCTTGAGGCGGAATATTGCAAAAGCGGCGCGGGCTTGGCCTCCGCCGGCCGTTTCGCCGGGCGCTGGTCGGCCAAGGAAGCCTTCTACAAGGCGCTTCCGCCGGGCGTACAGCCTTTCGCCTCGTGGTTAAGCGTCCAAATAACCTCCGATCCCGCCGGACGCCCCATTATCGAAGTCCTCGACGAGCGCCTGAAAAGGGCGTTGAACGAGGCCGGCGTGTCGTCCATACACCTCTCCATAACCCACGAGCGGACGCACTGCGCGGCGGTCGCGATATTAGAAGGATTTTAAAGACTTTAAAAAAATTTGCGCGGCGTCCGCTACCCATTATATATATTACACTTGGAGTATTTTGTTCACCCTAAAAACAGACTGTAATTTGTACTTTATTGATGAGGTTTTTGAATATTGGACAAGCTATCTTTCCGTCTCAGAGGAGCTGACGGCGCGTCCGCCGCCCGGGCGGTCACTTTTTCTACCGCCCACAGCACCGTTGAAACGCCGATTTTTATGCCTGTTGGCACGCAGGCTACCGTTAAGTCTATGTCGCCGCTGGAGTTACGCCAGTGCGGATGTCCTATTATTTTGGCAAATACGTACCATCTGCACTTGCGTCCGGGCTCCAAGCTCATCCATGAGGCGGGCGGGTTGCACAAATTTGAGAGTTGGAACGGCTCCATACTCACCGACAGCGGCGGTTTTCAGGTCTTCAGTTTGCGCGATATCTCCAAGATCACCGACGACGGCGTCGAGTTCCAGTCCCACATAGACGGTTCGCGCCACTTCTTCTCCCCGGAGGCGGTGATGGAGATCCAGCACGAGTTGGGCGCCGACATCATCATGGCCTTCGACGAGTGCCCCCCGTCCAGCGCCGACTCCTTCAAGATCGAGACCGCGGTCAACCGCACGCTCGTATGGGCGGCCAGATGCCGGGAGCATCACCACAAGCTGCACTTCCTGCACGGGTACCCGCAACACCTCTTCGGCATAGTGCAGGGCGGCACAGTGAAACCGCTTCGCGAGCGTTGCGCCCGGGAGCTGATAGCTATGGACTTTTCCGGATACGCGATAGGCGGCCTCGCCGTCGGCGAGAGCATGGAGTCAATGTACGAAACCGCGGCCTACACCGCGAGCCTGCTGCCGGAAGATAAACCGCGCTACCTGATGGGCGTCGGGACGCCCGCCGACATCCTCGAGTGCATATCGGCCGGAATAGACATGTTCGACTGCGTCCTGCCAACGCGCAACGCCCGCAACGGGTCAGCCTTCACAAGCGCCGGCAAGGTCAACATCCGCAACTCCATGCACACCAGAGACTTCAACCACCCGCTCGACGACAAATGCAGCTGCTACGCCTGCAGCAACTTCTCGCGCGCCTACATCCGACACCTCTACATGGCCGGAGAAATCTTAGCCATCCGACTGATGACATTGCACAACATCCACTTCTACATGGAACTAGTAAGAAACGCCAGAGAACACATCATAGCCGGAACCTACGGCGATTGGAAAAAAGAGATGATTGTTAACATGTCCAAAGATGAAGCATGAGCACTGCCTGAATTAAGATTGATACGATTTTGACTTTGCGACGCGAAGCGGCGCATGTTTATCCGACGGGGCGTTGCGGGGCGGAGCCCCGCAGGGTGGGTAGCGGAAAACAAAATGGCGAAGCCATTTTGGTTGGAGCGAGGGAGGGCGCAGCCC
>JAITFI010000002.1 GCA_031281485.1 Chitinispirillales bacterium
GACCTTATCGCCGCCACGCTTCAAACGACTCTCGACCCCAGATATTCGAGTTGGCGCGTGGCGGAGCAATTCAAGCGTTTGCGCTTGAGCGGCCCGGTTCAGGCGGCGGGACGTACCACCGTGGTTCCCATCAGCCTCAATTTCCCGTTCTTCCACAAAGGGCCGAGGGACTTCACCGACACTTCGCGCGAATTGCCCGAATATTTATCGGAGGTGCGGCGTAATGTTGAGCCGATTTTGGGCCCGCTGGTCAAAGCGATGTCGGCGCTCATCGAGGCGGGGTTACGCTACGAGCGCGGGGAAGTATCGAAAGCCGAGTCTGTCGCCGAGACCTTGGCGGGAAACGTCGATAATTTGTCGCCTGAACTCCGTTTTTGCGCTATGGTCTTGCACGAGGAGATTTTGCGGGTGCAAGGCAAGGACGCCGAACCGGAAACGATAGGCGATATGATAAAGGACACCGCGGCATTCTATCTGTCGGCGAATTATCTCGCCTTCACGACAAATATAGAACTTGACAACGGTGACGAAAACGCGGCGGTCAAGTGGCTGGAGGGGCAAAGCCCGATACGTTCGACGCAGTTATACAAAGTGTATCAGCATTTCACCACGGCAAAGGCGATGATGGTGACGGGCAAGTTATCGGCGGCTGAAAAACTGCTTGACAGGCTCGTTAATTTCTCATCGGATTACCGGCGCAGCGCCGATCATATCGAAGCGCTTGCTCTAAGGGCGGTTTGCCTATGGCGTTTGAAGCGGACAAAGGAGTCTGTGGCGGTATTCACCGACGCGATACTTAAAGCGCGGGAGTTCGAGCTTATCATGCCGATAATAAAAAACGGCGGCGCCGTTCTGCCCGTCTTGCAGAAGATGCTGAACAGGCTGAAATACGGCTACGGCGAAGATAAACTAGACAAGGCTTTCGTCAATTCGCTGCTGATGAGGTCGCGCGAAATATCGAAACACACGCCCGGAATGTTTTCGCGGGCCAAGTCGCGCCCGATAAAACTCTCGCCGAGACAATCGGAAGTTATCGGTTATCTGGTGCAGAATTTGAGCTACCGGGAGATCGGCGCGAAAATGGGAGTAACGGTGGCGGCGGTGGATTACCATATCCGCGTTCTGCACGAAAAATTCGACGCGCTGAATACCAGAGAGTTGTTGGAGAAGGCGGGGGAGTTGGGGTTCGTGGAGATATAGTTCGCTTGTTGAAAAAGAATAATATATATTTGTTACATACCAAAATCCAAAATCTTTAAGAAG
This sequence comes from Chitinispirillales bacterium, assembly GCA_031281485.1. Taxonomy (GTDB): domain Bacteria; phylum Fibrobacterota; class Chitinivibrionia; order Chitinivibrionales; family Chitinispirillaceae; genus GUT77. Next base: position 1,264 of record JAITFI010000002.1, read on the forward strand.
GAGTCCCCCCATGCTCTACAGAAAATTCGGCAACACCGGCATAGACATCTCCGTCCTCGGCTTCGGCGCGATGCGCCTGCCGGCCAGCTATTCAGGCGGCAAGACCGTCTACGATTACGAGGAGAGCGCACGGATGATGGCGCGGGCCTACGAACTCGGCGTGAACTACTTCGACACCGCGCCGCTTTACTGCGACTGCGAGAGCGAGACCATCACGGGGCGGGCGCTCAAGCCGTTCCGCGACAAGGTGTACGTCTCCACTAAGTACGCCGTCTCGAGCGCCAAAGGAAGCGACTTCCGGCGGGGGTTGGAGGCGTCGCTCAAAAAATTGGATATGTCCTATATAGACTTCTATCACTTTTGGGGCATAACTTTGGAGACCTACAAAACGCGGATAACCGCAAAGGGCGGCCCGCTCGAAGAGGCGCGTCGTGCGCTCGAAGAGGGGCTGATCCGCCACATCTCCTTTTCGTTCCACGACGACGCGGCGAACCTGCCCAAAATCGCCGCGTCGGGAGACTTCGAGACCGTCTTGGCCCAGTACAACCTGCTCGACCGCTCAAATGAGGCGGGGCTGGCCAAAGCGCACTCGCTTGGTATGGGCACGGTGGTCATGGGGCCGGTCGGCGGCGGACGCTTGGGCGCGCCGTCGGAGAAGATCCGCTCGATGATCCCGGGCGGAGCGCGCTCCAACCCCGAACTCGCGCTGCGCTTCGTGCTGACCAATCCCACTGTCTGCTGCGCGCTGTCGGGGATGTCGTCCATGCGGCAGGTGGAGGAGAATTGCGCCACGGCGAGCGTCGGCGAGGCGCTAAGTCCCGTCGAGATGGACGCGGTCGCCGCCGCTATGCGGGAGAATAAAAAAATGTCCGACCTCTACTGCACCGGCTGCAAATACTGCATGCCCTGCCCGCAGGAGGTAAACATCCCGCGCTGTTTCGAGTTGATGAATTACCACAGGGTCTACGAGATCACCGACTACGCGAAAGCCGAATACAAAAACATCGGCGCAATATGGATGCCGGGCAAAGACGCCTCGCACTGCACGGAATGCGGCGAGTGCGAAACGAAGTGCCCGCAAAAATTAGCCATCAGGGAGCAGTTGAAGGAGGTTCGGCGAATTCTGGGGTGAGTAGATTAAAACAAGGGCGGCTACGCGCCGCCCTTAGTTTATCATAGAAACCTACGCAATCAACGCTACCCGCTCACAATCTCCCCCACTTTCCGAAAGTTGACATACTTGGTATCCTTTACCCTATCGCTCCCCGCCCCGCTGTACACAACGTATCCGTCTGCGATATTTTCCGCGAACGAGTGAAAGCGCCTTATGTTATTGGCGAAAGAGGCGTTAAACTTCGGGCTTGATTTTATTTCTATGGGTACCATTGAGCATCCCTTCGATAGGATGAGATCGACCTCGAACCCATTTCTGTTGCGGTAGTAGAACATGTTTGCTTTCTGCTCTTGATTGCAGGTCGCTTTCAGCGCCTCGGCCACAACCAAGTTTTCGAAGAGATTGCCGACGGCGGGGTGGCGGTGGACTTGCTCGGGGGTCTGTATTTTGAGCAGGTAGGCGGCGAGGCCCACGTCGGTAAAGTAGTATTTCGGTGCCCTGATCGCAATCGCCCCCGCGTGGATGTGAAAACGGCTTGGGCAGACCGGCACTTTGAATATGACAAAGTGCGCCTCGAGCACTTGTATCCACCTTCTGATCACATACGACGACACCCCAACCGTATTTGCGAAAGTATAAAGGTTTAGAGCCAGCCCAACGCGTTCCGCCAAGAGTCTGAAGAAGCGCTTGAAGGCTTCCCTACTCTCCACACGTATCAGCGGCGCAATGTCCAATTGCAGGAGGGCGGTCAGATAACGCAGTTGCGTCTCCCGAGGGTTGGACTTTTTCTTATACGCGTCCGGCAAGAACCCACGATGGATGTACTCGTCCCGTTCAAGGGAGATTTTGCCGGCATTTAGTTCCTTTATGGAGGGCGGCAACAGTGTTACTAAGCCGACGTCGGCGTTTGCGGCCGCCTCCGCGGCTGCGTCCCGCGAGACCGGCGGCGGGACGCCGTGCGGGGTCCTCAGCGACGGTTTGCGAGAGGTGATCAGCACTATGCGCCTCCCTGCCGCGGCGTCCTTTATGTACTTGAAAAGCTCCGGCGCCCGGTGGAACTCATCTATTATGATGTCTCCACGGCAGCGGCGGAAAAATTCGACCGGGTATCTCCTGGCAAACCCCATGTTTGTCGGAGAATCAAGGTCTATGTAGGTATAATCCGGTAACAGCCGTCTGGCGAGCACACTCTTTCCTGCGTGGCGCGGTCCGGCTATTATCAGCACTTGATGGCTCTCGGCCATCGTCGAGATTAGGCGCGAAGCCTCCCGTCTTATCATAATCAGTCCACCTCCTATTGCGTTGTGCAACTCGGAGTGGACTTGACGGACGGAATTCTGCTGATAAACGGACGTACGCGCGGCAAAAGCCGCCCGCGCCGAGTTGACGGGTGCATCGCCGCTAACGCGCGCCGGCACCACGACAACCTTTCGGCGTCGCCGTCAATATACAACAAAATACCGAACGCGAATAGCCACTCCCTTCTATTCGCGTTCCGTACCGTACTTATTTTTACAAACTGCTCAACGTAGGCACAAACGATTTCAACCGTTTATCGCGAAAAGCAGACGGCCAATCCGCATTTTCACGCATCGCAATTGTTTTCGCAAACCGCTTGCGGCGCAACGCCGATAAAACTGTTAAACTTCGCGAAACGCGAATAGTCCTTTCATCTATTCGCGCTTTGCTATTGACTTGATCGGTTTTCTAATTCGCGGCGTTCGCAAATTAAACAACTTTGTTCCGCCGACGAAAATATTGTTATTGACATAATTAATCAGGACGCGCTTCAACGCCCGTTCTTCGCCTTAAAACCCGTGAACCACCTAGCCGCCGATATACCGACCGTGAACCAGAACGGCTCGAGACGGCGGGCCGCCTTTTTCAGCGACTTACCGATCTTTATACCCTGCGGACAGTGCGCCTCGCACTTACCGCAAGATTTGCACGAACTCGCCAACCCGCTCTTCGTGGTCAACGCGGCGGTGGCCATCACGTACGGCTTGAGCGCCGCGAAACGCCCGCCCTTGTAAGAATCGTTGTACGAGGAAAAACACCCCGGAATGTTGACCCCGACAGGGCAAGGGATACAGTAGCCGCAACCCGTACACGGTATCCTATTGGACTCGTTTACAATCCCTATCACCTTATCAATAACCCCAAGCTCATTCTCGGAGAGGAAGTTCGGGGCGGCTATACGCTCGGCAAGCGCGATGTTCTCATCGAGCTGCGCCTGTGTGCTCATCCCGGAGAGCAGGAGCGTGACCTCCTTGTGGTTCCAGATCCACCTAAGCGCCCAAGCCGCCGGCGAAAGCGACGGGTCGGCGGCGCTCATCGTTTGCAACGCCTTGTCGGGCAAGGATTTAGAATTGGCGAGGCGCCCCCCCAAGAGCGGCTCCATGATGAACACCGGCATCCCCTTGGAGGCTGCGTGGACAAGGCCCGTCCGCGACGCCTGATTGTTGATGTCCAAATAGTTGTACTGTATCAAGCAGAAATCCCAATCCCGAGCGTCCGCTATACCCACAAAGTCCTCGCGCTTCCCGTGAAAGGAGAATCCAAGCTGCCTTATCTTGCCCTGCGCCTTTTTTTCGTCTATCCACCTCTCTATCCCCATGCCGCAGAGCGACCGCCACTGCTCCGGCGTTGTGATCATGTGCATCAGGTAGTAATCAATGTAGTCGGTTTGTAAGCGTTCAAGGGATTTGTTGAAGAACTTGTCGAAATCAGCGTACGACTTACACATGAAGAGCGGCAATTTGGTCGCGAGGTATATCCTTTGGCGCAACCCGTTTTTGGCGACGATCCGCCCCACCGCCTCCTCGCTGCCCGGGTAGATGTAAGCGGTATCAAAGTAGTTCACGCCGCGAGCCACCGCGCTGAGAAACATGGATTCGGACTTGGCCATGTCGATACGGCCCCGAACGCGGGGGAAGCGCATACAGCCGAAGCCTAAGATGGAGAGGTCTTTTTGGTATTTGTCGGGGCGGTACTGCATAAAGACGTCGTCCTTTTTTTGTGTATTATGTATGTAAAATATATATCGTGCGCTAAACCTATTAAGTCAAAATCTTTAAATCTTTTAAAATCAAAATCTTTTAAAATCAAAATCATTTAAGGGGAGGGCTGCGCCCTCCCTCGCTCCAACCAAAAATGGGCTTCGCCCATTTTTGTTTTCCGCTACCCACCCTGCGGGGCTCCGCCCCGCAACGCCCCGTTTTAAAACATGCGCCGCTTCGCGGCGCAACGTCAAAAACGTCTGCGCGGCGTCTGCCGCTATGCCATGTCCTCCCTACATGCGCCGCTTCGCGGCGCGGTAAATCAACTTCAAATATCAACCCGGCGTAAGATGATATAGTCGCCTTTATCTTTTGATTTTATCTATGCGGGGTTTAGCCCCGCATAGCCTATGAAAGGCGCATTTATGCGCCTTTCGTCTAAAAAAGATTTTAAAGACTTTGACTTTATATGCGGGGTTTACCCCGCATATCCTATGAATTCCCTGAAACCTCGAAGGGGTTTCGTCTAAAAAAAAATTATAAGATTTTGATTTTAAACGATTTAAGGAGATTCTATGGGACAATTAGACACTTTTTTCATTTTGGGAAGGCTGAAAAAAAATTTAAATTTATTTGACTCCGCGCTTCCCAATATATTATATTGATATGCATTGACGGCCGTCGTCACGGAGCAGTTTGCGCTCCGGTGCTTGTGAAAAACTACTTTTGGATGGGGTGATTTATGGTGTTGGGAGCTTTGGCTTTGCTGACAGCTATGTGGTTGGCTTTGTCCGCGACGGGCGGCGCGTCTTACGGGCGCGGTAACGCCTGCGCCTATGCGGCGACAGCCGCCGACGCGGTTGGCGCCGCCGTGATGCCGGGCGGGCCCCCGCCCCCGCCCCCCCCCCCCCCACACCCAACCACACAACCGACGAGCGAGACACAAACCACGGCTCACAAGCAACTAGTCACG
>JAITFI010000006.1 GCA_031281485.1 Chitinispirillales bacterium
ATCCTATAATCCTTTAAATCCTACTAATCCTAGTTCAGACAGTCTTTTGATTTTATATATGCGGGGTTTAGCCCCGCATATCCTATGAAGCCGAAGGCTTCGTCTAAAAAAGAATTTGATTTTAAAGATTTTGCTTTTTTCAGCAAAAAGACACCTTCTGCGCGGCAACATCCGCCCCCATGTTTTCATGCAGCTCGCCGGCCGTTAGCGTCCGGCCCGCTATGCGGATTTTTATCGATGGATCGATATCAATCAGCCCCTCCAAACAGAAACGTCTATTCGACAACTCCGGATGCGGGATTATAAGCCTCGGCGGGTCGTTTATCTCTTCATTCCCGAAAACCAATATGTCTGCGTCGGCTGTTCGCGGCGCTTTGGGCGTCGGGCGGGTTCTGCCTAAATCCGTCTCTATTGACAAGCAACGGTCTAAGAGTTCATACGCGCTGCCGCCGTAATATCCGGCGACGACCTTGTTCAGGTACGCGGGCTGACCTGCCGCGGAGACACCGACCGGCTCGGTCTCCATCACCCGCGACGACCGAAGAGTGCCGTCAATTAAAATCGAGCGCAGGGCGCGTTCCATCGATTCAATGTGGAAAAGGCGGTCGCCGAGATTGGAACCGAGGCTCAGGGCAGTGAAGGTCATATTACAAAATATATAGCCGGCCTCTAAATCTTTACATTATCCCATGGTATTTTTATTATTTTTATTATCTTTGGCATTATAATATGTAATGGCTATCAAAGATTCGCAACCTTCGCAAATAGGGAACCCTATGAAAAATACGTGGAATGCGGTTAATATCGTCCTTATCGCCTCCGTTTCGGCGGTTATGGGCCTCTTTGCGGGCTGCGGATCGTCCGGCGGGGAAGCCGGCAAGGGCGCGCAGCAGCAGGCTCAGAAGTCGGCGCCCGGCGGCGGAGGAGGCATGGGCGGCGGGCCGCGCCAACAGGGGCCGGTGCCGGTAGAGACGGCCGAGGTCGCCGTGCGCCCGATGGTCGATATCCGCGAGTTCGCCGGGACGGTCAAGGCCGCCTACACCTACGTGATCTCCGCCAAGGTCGGCGGGCGGCTCCTATCCATAAATAAGCGCATCGGCGACACCGTAGCGCCCAACGAGTCTATCGGGCGCATAGACGACACCGAGTTCCGCAACGCCTTCGACGAGGCGCAGACCCAGGTGCGCGTCAGCCGAGCCTCGCTTGAGGAGGCCAAGGCGCAGTTGACGCACACCGAGCGCGAACTGGAGCGGACCAAGGGGCTGGTAAGCAAGGGCATAGCCTCGCAATCGGAGCTCGACGCCCAAGAGACGCAGGTAGAGACGCAGAAGTCGCGCCACGAGCTGGCCAAGGCGCAGCTCGAACAGCGGCAGGTCGTCCTCAGCCAAGCCAAGACCAACTTCGAATACACGCAGATCAGGGCGTTGCAAGGCGGCTTCGTAGCCGTGCGCCACGTGGACGGCGGGACGCTCCTGTCGGTGGGCAGCCCGATAATCACGGTAGTCGGTCTCGACACGGTGTTCGTGGAACTCTCCGTCACGGAGAAGGATTACCAGAGCATAAAACCCGGCAAGACAGCGTCGGTATCGACAGACGCCATCCCCGGCCAAACCTTCGAGGGCGTAGTCTACCGAATGGCCCCCTACTTCCAATCCGCCTCCCGCACCGCGACGGTAGAAATAGCCCTAAAAAACAACGCGAGACTTTTGAAACCCGGCATGTTCGCCCGTATCAACATAAAACTAAACGAAGACGGCGCCGCCCGCGTAGTCCCGTCGCAAGCGTTAGTTGAAAAAGACGGAAAGTATTCCATCTTCATGTTAGGCGACTCGGCGACGGCAATAAACATCCCCGTACAAATAGGAATAAACGACGGAACTTTCGCCCAAATCCTATCCCCGCCCAATCTAGACGGCAAAGTAGTAACACTTGGACAACACTTATTACGTCCGGGATCGAAAGTAGTCGTACCCAACGGATAATGTTTTGACTTTGCGACGCGAAGCGGCGCTTGTTTATCGACGGGGCGTTGCGGGGCGGAGCCCCGCAGGGTGGGTAGCGGAAAACAAAAATGGGCAAAGCCCATTTTTGGTTGGAGCGAGGGAGGGCGCAGCCCTCCCCTTAAACGAATTTGATTTTAAAGCTTTTGATTTTAAAGATTTTGACTTTACTATCACATCATAAAAGGCAAAAATGTCAAAAGAATCACCCCTAATATCATTCACCGTCAAACGCCCCGTCCTAACCACGGTCATCTACATGGTGATTTTGGTTATGGGCCTCTTTTCCCTCACCCGCCTCCCCATCGACCTGATGCCCGAAATCACGATGCCGACGGTCACAGTCATCACGACCTACGAGAACGCCGGCCCGCTCGAGGTCGAGGAGCTTATATCGCGCCCCATCGAATCGGCGCTCTCGGCGTTGCAGGGAATCGAAGAGATCACCTCCACCTCCACCGAGGGCCGCAGCATAGTCCGCGTGACCTTCCCGTGGGGAACCAACCAAGAGGCGGCGGTCAACGACATGCGCGACCGCATCGACAGGATATTGGGTGCGCTGCCGGACGGTGTGGACAGGCCGCTGATCCGCAAGTTCGACGTGTCGGCAATGCCCATTCTGATCCTCGGCGTGGTGTCGCAGGGCAAGGACATAAACGAGATACAGCAGATACTGGAAGATCAGGTGCAGTACCGGTTGGAGCGCGTCCCCGGCGTGGCCACCGTGGACATCCGAGGGGGGCGCAAAAAGCAGGTGCAGGTGGCGCTTAGGGCGTCGAGCATGGAGGCCTACGGTATATCGACCGACATGGTCGTCGCGGCGCTGCAGAGGGAGAACAAGAACGTTCCGGCTGGCTCCATCGTTTCGGGGAACCGCGACATCGTCGTCCGCACGCTCGCGGAGTATTCGGGTGTGAACGACGTGGCGGGGACGGTCGTCACCGTGAAGGACGGCGTGCCGGTGCGGCTGGCCGACATCGCCGACGTCTACGACGGGTACGAGGAGGTCAAGGCGCTCGTGCGAATCAACGGACAGCCCGGCATCCGTCTGGCGGTCAGTAAGCAGTCTGGGAGCAACACGGTCGCGGTGGCGAACGGGGTGAAGCGCGAGGCGCAGCGGATCAACCAAGACATCCCGGGCATAGAGATGATCACGCTGATAGACAACGCCGTGTACGTGGAACGCGCCATGATGTCGGTGACGCAGTCTTTGCTTTTGGGCGGCGCGATAGCCATTTTCATACTGCTGCTCTTTCTGCGCAATATCTCAACAACTATCATAATAGGCACGGCGATACCGATTTCCGTTATCGCCACTTTCGCGCTTGTATACTTCTGCGGTTTCACGCTCAACATGATGACATTCGGCGGATTGGCGCTGGGCATAGGCATGTTGCTTGACAACGCCATTGTCGTGTTGGATAATATTTATCACAAGCGTGAGCACGGCGTGGCGCCTTACGAGGCGGCCGTGACGGGCGCGAGCGAAGTGTGGTCGGCGGTGACGGCAAGTACGCTGACCACGCTTGTTGTCTTCATACCCGTTATATTTATGCGCGGAATGTCGGGCGTGATGTTTCAGGCGCTGGCATACGTTGTGGCATTCTCGCTTGTCTGTTCGCTCTTCGTGGCTCTGACGCTTGTCCCTATGCTCTCGGCGAGGTATCTAAGCGCCAAGAGTTTGCACCACGAGGGCGGCTCTATTGTGTCGCGGGCTTTCCGTCTCTCGGAGGCGTTCTACGTGGCTTTGGAGCACAAGTACAGGGGGGTTATACATTGGGCGTTGCACAATAGGGCGAAGGTGATAATCGGAGTCGCGACGCTTTTCATCGCGGCCTTCTTCGCGCTGCCGCTTGTCGGCGTCGAGCTTATGCCCGCGACGGATGAGAGCGAGGTGCGCATCACGATAGAGATGGAGGTCGGGACGAAGCTTGCGCGGCTTGACGAGACGGTAAAAAAAGTGGAAGACATTATTAACAAGGAGGTGCCCGAGGCGATATACATGCTGTCGAACATAGCGCAGAGCGGCGGTTTCATGTCGTCGGGGGCCAACACCGCGCAACTGCGCGTGGCGCTTGTCCCGGTGGCGAAGCGCGAGCGCTCGTCGGCGCAGGTTGCCTCGGATTTGCGCCCCAAACTTGCCGGGCTGCCCGGCACGACGATCCGCGTCCGAGAGGGTCAGGGGATGTTTTTAATGCGGATGGGGACGAACACCGATCAAGCCATAGGTATAGAAATACGCGGCTACGACTTGCAAACAGGCCAAACGCTGGCGCAGCAGATAAGCGCGGCGGTGAACGACGTTCCGGGGATAACAGACGTGCAGATAAGCCGCGAGGCCGGTATGCCGGAGTACAGGGTGCGCATTGACAGAAACAAAGCCGCGGAACTCGGCCTATCCGCAACCAACATCGGAAACACGGTGCAGACGGCGATGGGCGGCACGGCGGCGACAAAAGTGCGCGTTGAGGGCAAGGAGTACGACGTGATAGTGCGCCTCTCGGAGTCCGACCGCAAAAGCGTGGACAACATAAACAACTTGGCGGTGCTAAACTCCGCCATGAAGCCCGTAGCGCTGCAAAGCGCCGCGTGGATCCAATCCGGCGAGGGCCCCGTACGCGTGGAGCGGCGCGACCGCGAGCGCATTGTGACGGTGAGCGTAAACTACGAGGGCCGAGACATGGGCAGCGTGGTCGAGGACTTGCGTTCGGCAATGAAGGGAATAGCCGTCCCGCAAGATTTCGTGGTGCTGATCCGCGGCGACTGGGAAGAGCAGCAAAAAGCGCAAAGAGAGTTGATCTTCGGCATAGTAATGGCCATAGTGCTGGTATTTTTAGTGATGGCAGGCCAGTTCGAGTCCTTCAAAGACCCGTTCATAGTCCTATTCTCAATCCCAATGGCCCTTGTAGGCGTGGTATCGATAATGCTGATAACGCGCACGCCGTTTACCATCCAAGCGTTCATAGGCTGTATAATCCTCGTAGGAATAGTAGTCAACAACGCCATAGTATTGATAGACCTTGTGAACCGTCTGCGCCGGGAGGATAAAGTAGAGCTATTCAGATCATTGGAGATAGCCGGAGAGCGGCGGTTAAGGCCTATTATGATGACATCGTTATCAACGGTAATGGGCCTGCTCCCGATGGCTATAGGCCTAGGCGAAGGCAGCGAGGCGCAAGCCCCTATGGCAAGAGTTGTGATAGGCGGCCTATTAGTATCGACATTAATAACATTGGTATTCATCCCTGTTATCTATTCGTTGGTTGAAGAGAGAGCGGAGAAGAAGAAGTTGGCGAATGGTTGAAAAAAATGTCTGAACGTCGTCGACGTACCGGGCGACAATACGGTCGGCGGCGCTAAGATGGAGACGGAAGGACGCGCCCTTATGGGGCGCTGTTGTCCCGCTCCTTACCATGTCCGGCAGGCGTCGGGTTTTTCTATGTCTAATTTGTTCTCTAAGAAAGGCGGGAAGGGCGGTCGGTTCGTTGCATTAAGGAGAATTGACCTTTCCCTCTCCCCGCGTCCCAACCGTCGTTGTGTGGTCGGTCGGTGGGTTTCGTCGTGTCGGTCAGTGTAGTCATCCCGCCCCAAATATTAATTTGACATCGGTCGTCCCCGAATATTATCTTTATATTTATATTAGGATTCAGCGAACCAAAGGAGCGCAATATGACTACGTTAGTAATTGACCGTCAAACGTTGCCCGAGCCGGTATCATCTCTTTTGAGCACGGCGCGTATAGTGGTACAGCAATCGTTAAGCGGTGGAACGATAACGTTGACGCCGGTTGTTGACCCTGCCGATTATGATAACGAGACGGACTACTTGAACGCCATTCCCGGTATGCCCGAAAAACTTATCGAAGGGCTTAATACGCCTTCATCAGAATGTATTCCGTTAGAAAGACTATGGGACGATGTATAAACTAGAGTTTACGAAACAAGCGCAAAAGGACGTAAAAATTGCCGCGCGTGCCGGATATGAAAACCAAGTGAAAGAAATATTGGAGACTGTCCAAAAAGATCCGTTTAATTCCACGCAACAATTCGAAAGGCTTCTCGGCAATCTAAAAGGTATGTGCTCCCGCCGGATAGATTATCACAACCGATTCGTTTATTCGGTGCTTACCAATACGGATGGGTTAAGAAACGAAAAAGGCGTGTTGTACGAAGGTATTGTCCATGTGGTTAGTGCGTGGGGGCACAATTACTAAATGTGTGGCGGGTCGAGTATTACGCGGTTCGGCCGCGTTCCCGCCGACCACACAACGACGGCGGGGACGCGGGGGGAGGGATAGGTCATTCATCCTGAACGCAACGCACCGAGAAATCGTAGCTCTTGTCTCCGGACCTCTCGTACACGCAGTCGGCGCAATCGCTTTGGGGGATGCCGCTGTAGCCCATACTCAGGTAGTAGGCGGCGTCGTAGTTGGCGCTGTCGTGATCGTCCTCCGTGGCCGTCCACCAGTTGCCGTAGCGCCCGGCATGGTCGAAACAGCCAGCGGAGAATGGGGCATCGGAGTAGCGGTAGCCGCCGGGCAAGGCCGAAAATCCGTAATCATCAGTACCGTTACCATTATTATACCGACCAAAGATATTATACCTACCATTCCAACCGAATTTCGATTTCAGCGCCTTACCCGCATTATCATAACCTCCCGCCGCGTCAACCAATTTATCCCAATCCGCCGTATCCGGCAATTTCCATCCAACAGAATTACAAGCAATCTTCGCCGCAGCCCACGTATACAGCCTACCATACTTCACACAGTTATCCGCCTTATCATCATAACACCACGAATCCGCCGTCTGATAATTCAGATTCTCAGCCATCCACGTCTGACCGCCTATTACCACCGTTCTGCACGATCCGGCAGTTCCGTCTACCCCGCACCTATTATCGACGTCAAAGGGAGTATCATCCGGCACATCCCACCCCGGCACAACACACCCCATCAACCCAACCGACAACGCCACCGCCACCGCCGACAACACAAACGTCCGACACAACTGTTTGAAGATTTTCATACGGCACTCTCCCATCGATACATCGGACTAAGGTTCTTTTCATCGTTTTCTGCAAACTTATCCACGTTTTTCTCCATTCTGCTGATAAAATCGTAACTATTCCGCGTCATACGATACCCATAAATTAGTATATGGAACTTAAAATGTCAATATCTAAATGAAACGGGGGCGCTGCGCGCAGCGCCCCTATCTTCAAATCGGTTCTATCTCAATAGCGGTGATACAGGTCCGGGCACATTAAACGGAAAAATCTCGCTTCCGCCGTTACGTCTCTAGGAGGCATGATAAACCTATTTGTCCAACTGTTGAGATTGTAGACAGTGGTGCCATCCCACGGCGGGCAATCGCCGTCGCACGCCCAAGTCCCGGCGAAGCACTCTAAATCTTCCGCCGCTTCCACCGATATGGTAACCATTTCGCCCTCTCTATAAAGACCGTCGCCTCTCGTCACGCCGCCGTCTCTATCGCTCGTCGTCACTTTGTAAAAGGTCTGATTCTCCGTCGGACGCAGGAATATAGACAACCGCTCATTCATCCCCGCCGACGGGTGGATCACAAACGATGTGTCGGTGTACCACGCCGCCCTAACGGTTATCGTCCAAAGAGATTCACGGTCATCGGGTTCCGACGCTTTTTTCGACAGTTGCGGGGCGGGGGAAAGATTTTCGCCCACGAATGAAACGCCGATATTCAGATTCCCGCCGCGATGCGTCAAGCGGGAGGCGGCGGCGCTGCCGTCCGCACCCTTAACCGACAGCATATAGACACCGGCCGTAACGTTGCGACGCGATATGCTGTTCGCCGCGCTCGACGCGGAAACCTTTTCGCGCATAATACGCTTTCCGTTTACCGCGTACAGCGAGACTTCCGCGTTTTTGTACGATTGCGCTGACAAGTTGACGGTTACCTTTCCGGCGCGGTTGCTGATGATTGCCGGAGAGTTCCGCCGCGCTTGCGCGCCGCCCCGTATGCCGGTCACCACACCGTTAAGCGGGAGGCGCAGGGTGTCTTCCGCGAATTGCGGACCGTTGCAAGGAGCGCAGACGATGTTGGGTTTTACCCAAAAGTATATCGGTTCAAACGCTTGATCCGTCATGCCGGCAAACTGCGCCTTTACTAAGACGCTGTCGTTCCTAAACGCGGGTAACAGCTGAGAGGAATCGCTCTGAAAAACTACGCTGATCGGTACTAACGCCGCGTCCGTGAACCCGCCGCAATCCGTCCCCGGATTTCCGAGACAGTCTTGCTGCGCCCACGCACCAACCGCACTGACCGCCGCCAATGCCGTCGCCAACAAAAGCGTCCTGCCCTGTTGCTTAATACACATAATACACACCCCTTATGATTTGGGTTTTGATGTCCCCTCTAAGAGGGGGTTATATTAATGTAACACGGCACAACGCAAAAAATGTCACCAATTAACAAAAAAACTTATTTTTATGTTATTTAAGGAACATTACGATACGAATCACCGAACCTCCGTGTTCTTATCGTATTATTACCGTTACCCCGGCGTACACCCCCGGCCACACGCGCACCTTAGTTTCGTGGTAGCCGAACTTTTCCGGTTCCGGCGGTGGCCAAGTAACTCCCCATCCTGGCCGATTAGGATCAGGTCTTTTGACACTGATAAATTCATCGTTCCTATCCGCGACCAAGCAATTCAAATACGCGCCGCCGAAAATCGCCGCGTACCGTATCGGCGCGTAGTTTACGCCTAAGCGCAATTTAAGTAAATGGTTGCTGCTTTGGCGCGTATGCCCCACAATAGTGTCTCTTTCATCAAAAACAGGATCGCGGAACATTTTATCGGCGTCAAAAAGCGTATCGACGTCACCGTAAAATTTCATCAGCAATAAATCCAAATTCACGTAAAACGGCGCGGCCATCCCAAACCGCGTACCGAGGCCGCCCCCGTATCCTTTGGGCTTGCTGTCCAAAGCGCCTATAGGCTGAGCGTACTCAATCCGCGTATACAGCCATGGCGTACCGGTATATACCGAAACACCCATGAGACCGTCGAGTTCAACGTCGTACGATAACCCTAAGATACCTTTGTCGATGATGTTATTAAACATGCGGCCTATGGGCGTTCTCTCGCTGTACGCCGCGTTATCGTCCCCGCGCGCCACGCCCGCTCTCCTCTTCATCGTCTTCATGTCGTTCATCGACAGCGCCGTCCTCTTATCGGCCGCAATCTCCACGCCGCCGCTCATCCACGACCGCGAGGGCGTCTCCATCTCTACCGAGTATCTCCCCGGCGGCATACCGAGTTCTATCGCCCGTCCGCGATATTTGCGCAGTTCGGTGAAGAGGTTACCGCTCTTGTCCCTGATGAAGAACCTGCCCTCAAGGTTTACATCCAACGAGAGCGCGGCGCTCGTCTCGCGCAAATCGGTCATCACCACGTCGCCCGTCCCCACCAAATTCATGTCGCGGCTTGGGTGCTGCGTTCCGGCTCGCGTGTTCTGCGTATACTGCAACGTTTCATTAAAGGCGTACTGATAAGCCTCGCTGACCGACACCTTCCCGTCGCCCGTCATATCCGCCGCGCCGCGCATCCCGCTCAATAGCGCGTAAGTGAAGTAACTCCCCTTTATGCGGTCGCTCTCTTGGCTCGACTCGTTTTCGTTGCTTGATGTGAGGAAGGCGTAACCTTTCATGTTGGAACTTGCGTCGGAGAGGAAAGCGGGCGACGCCACGCCGCCCTTCGCGCGTGTTATAGCCCCCGACCCGCAAGCATCGAGTACCGCGATCCTCACATCCGCGTCAAGGCCGCTAACCGCGCTCCTAAACTCCGACCAACCGAGCGTCTCCGACCCAAGTTTAAGCCCCTTTTCGTCCGCGTGTCCGCTGTAGTATATAAAGACCTCTCCGCGTACGTCGGGATTCGCGGCCTTGTCGCTCGCCATGATTTTGCTCAACTTCGCGATGCCGCCGAGAAGTTCCCGACCGCTCGGATCGGAGAGGACGACGGCGTTCTTCCGATCCACCCCGCCCATATCGGTCAGCACTGCGGCAAACGCCGTCGCGTCGCTAACCGCGTACCGCAGCATAACGCGATCCTTGCCGCCGTTGTTCGACCCTGCGGAGAGCAAATAACGGTGTACGGTATTCGCCGCCGCCGCAGTCAACATCGTCAACACCATAAAGGCCGTTGTAATGATACGAGCGTGTTTCATGATTCGTATGTCCGTATTCTTTGACTTTGATTTTATATGCGGGGTTTAGCCCCGCATATCCTATGAAGCCGAAGGCTTCGTCTTAAAAAGATTTAGATTTTAATAATTTGACTTATTCTTTTTAATCATTTCTTCAATGTAAACGCCGTAATCAACCCATCTTCCGGCAAAGACCGCTTCACGCTCTCTATATCAAAATTATCTTTCGCCGTAACAAGATAGAACGTTTCAAAGAGCGGAGCGTCGTCTAATTGATAAGCGTCGCTCAGCGCAATCGGGCGGCCCGACTTCAGCGGCGCGGCCTTGCCGGAATCGCCGGACAAATGCACGGTCAGCGCCCCGCGCCCGTCCACGCTCATAACCGCCCCGTAGCAAGACGTCGGCACGATATAGCGCAGTTGGACGACATCCCCGCTCCGCGCTAAGGCCTCCGGCGTCAGCCGCTCCGCCTCCGCGCCGTTTTTGCGCCACACCTCGATACTCGGCGGCGTCCCCGTCCCTTTGGCGCGGTCAATGCCCTCCAAGTATTGTACGGCGGCGGTATTGGTTTGCGTTAGCCCCGCCCCTCCTTTATCATGTCGTACCGCCCACGTCCATATCAATTAAACACGTCAGCACCAGAAATTTGTTCCTAACATTATAAAAAAAGTGAAAAAATGTTATTAACGGCGGTTATGAGACCTATCTGTTAGCGGATGGGCGGGGCCCGCTTCGGGCAACCAACGACCATCGAGGGATCTGCGTTTTAGCCGACAAATAAGGTTTTCTACTCTTTGGCGGTGCGCAAATATTAGTTTATAAATATTATGGCGATAACCAAAAGACTCCTGCCCGTTGGCCATCGACGGCCTCGACTGGGAGTGGAAGAAGCATCCGGTGATTAGGCTTGACCTGTGCGCCGGGAATTACAGCAACGGGGTCGAGACGCTCCGCTCCGTCCTATACGCCGAAATGCGGGGCACGGCAAAAATATATAGGGTTAAGCTCGACATTTATAAATATGTAAGGAGGTTGTCTCAATGAGAAAAATTTATACTATAGCGGCAATAATTCTCGCCGTGTCAATTACTATCGCCGAAGATAAGGCGAAACATCCGCTATCGCTTCAGGAATCGTTACAGCGCGCCCTTAAAGACAACCCGCTGGTAAAGATCGAGCGCATCAACACCGACATCGCCGCGTCCATCGTTAAAGAAAACGACGCCTCCGCATACGACCCGTCACTGCGCGCCTCCTACGACGTTACCGACCGTTTGGCCAACCCGTCTTACTTATCGCACGATCTATCGCTTTCAATCACCGAATCTCTCCCGACGGGAACTGATCTCGGATTCAGCATATCGGCTTCGGGGACGTCATACTCGCCAACCGATACCGTTACGGCGCCCGACAAGTACCAGAACACCGTACGCCTGACCGTCACACAAGCGTTGTTGCAAGGCCGCGGCAAGACCGCCAATTTAGTGACGCTGCAAAAGTCAAAAATCGACCTGAACATCCGCAAAGAAGAGCTTGCCGCCTATGCTCTTAAGCTTCTTTCCGACACCGAGCGGGCGTACTGGGACTTACTGTCGAGCGGCGAGCAGCTTAGCATCTACACCTACTCTTTGGAGCTTGCGCAGCGCCTGCTCTACGAGTCGGAGGAGCGGTTGAAAATAGGCGGCATAGCCCCGATAGACCTTGTGGCTATTCGAGCGGAGGTGGCTTCCCGTGAGCGGCAGCTCTTTGACGCTCAAACCGCTTACCGCCAGAAGGCGTTGACGCTGACCTATCTGATGAACGCCCCTGAATTGATTGACGCCGAGCTGTTGCTGACGGACTCGGCGGGTGTGGAGCTCGGCGATGCGGACGGGGTGGACGAGCATGTCGCGGCGGCGAAGTCGTTCCGCCCGGACTACTTACAGGCTTTCATGTTGGCGCAGAAGGGTGAGCTGGACGTGGTGCAGACGAAAAACGGCCTGTTGCCGCGCTTGGACTTCCACGCCTCGCTCGCCGGTGTGACGGACGACGGCGCCGCGAAAGGGCTGGCGCCGGGCTTGGGGGACAAATTCTCACCGATAATCACCGCCGGACTAACGCTCCAGCTGCCCATACGGAACAATTCGGCTAAGGAGCGCTACCGCCGCTCGGAGTTTTCGATGGATCAGCAGCGCCTGTCGATAGAGAACTATGTCCGCCTGATAGACTACGAGATCCGAAGCGCCCACATAGAGGTACAGCGGGCAAAGAGGCAGATAGAGACGGCTAAAACGGTGAGCGCGCTGCAGTTGCAGAAGCTGGAAGCCGAGCACGAGAAGATGAACGCCGGGAAATCGACCGGCTACGCGGTTTTGCAGGTACAGCGCGACCTCGTATCGGCGAACTTGGACGCGGCTCAGGCCCGTACCGCTTATGTGGCGGCGTTGTTAACCTTGTACTCAAAGGACGGAACGTTTTTACAGCGCAGGGGCGTCAAGTTTTGATTATTTAACAACAATGGGGAGGCCGGACGAACCGACCTCCCCTATGCAATGAAACCGCCGAAACGCCTCCCACCGTATTCATTTCACCGCATCCACAGCCCTCACAATCAATACCATCAACAACAGCACCAACGACACCACCACAGGTACAGATCTTTCAAGCCATGTCGTTTTTGTGACAATCGGCTTCCTTTGACCGGGTATTGATACCATTTTTCGTCTCCTTTTCATTAGTTATTGACGGTACGTCCCCATACCGAATAGGGGTTATTGGTACTCGTCGGCGAATATTGGCTTCCGTATTGACCGTACGGATTTGACGACGATCTGCTGTCGTACGGATTGGCGCTCTTCTTCCCAAGATACGTCGGACCGTTTCCGTAACCGGTACCGTACATATTCGGAGCGTGCGCGGTATTCGGGTTGTTGGCGCTCAACAAAGAAATTTTGCTTCCGTAAACTCCGTACTCGTTATTAATGCTCGTAGGCGAGTCTTTGCTCCCATACTTTCCGTACGGGTTCGAAATGGATTCAGGGTCGTTCCGATTATTGTTCACTTTACCCAAATACGTCCCGTCTTCAGCGTAAAGCCTTACGTCCAACGCGTACGTAAGCGAACTTAAACCGAAAACGACGGCCACCGCAATTAAAGGTAATGTTTTCATAACAACCCCCCTTTTTTGAGATTACTGAGATTACGATGAAACTTTTTTAATGGGGATTTGCCACCCCCCAATTTCAAGTATAGCACGTTTATACCCCAAAAAACAAGAGTTTTTGAAAAAAAATATACATTAGATTGATATGGGAGCTTATTAGGCGGTTCAGGCGCGGAAGGACGGGATGTTTTTACAAAATTACGCTTCGGGCTCTCCACGGATCTTTAACTTTACATACCTAAAAACTTCCGTCACCGCCCCTATATGTATCAACGCCACGCCTATTACAGGCGCAATATTGCACCACCACGGTATCGAGTAAAAAGTGTTCAGCGCCATGAATATCGCAAGCGTCAAAAACGCCGGTATCATCCTGACTATCCGGTAGTTTGCCGCGAAGAGCCGGCCCGCTATCAGCGTTTGTATTACAAAACATACCGTGTACGCCACCCCGGTCGAAATCGCCGCGCCGCGGGCGCCAAATACGGGGATCAGGCAGTAGTTTCCGGCAAAGTTCACCGCAACGCCGACCGCCGCCACAATCACGTAGAGGTGGGTGCGCTTCTTGAACCTGATGCCCGACCCGGTGATCTCGCTCAGTAGATTCATGAGCGGCAAGAGCAGCAGGAAGGGCATTATTTCAACCGAATTCCAATAGATGGGCGCCAACAGGTACTTGACGATATCCTTCATCAGAAGCAGCAGTCCTGCTGAGAGCAGAGCCGCCACGGCCGCGTACTCGAAAATCTTTTCAAAAAAGCGGACGTCGTTATGGTCGGCCTCATAGCGTTCGAGGGACGTGGGCTGCCAGAAGAGGTAGAAGCCGGTCTGCATTATCGTTAGGAGGAAGGCGAACTTGCTCGCGGCGGCGTAAAGGCCTACCTCCTCGAAAGAGGAGTAGGCGCGCAGCGCTATCTTGTCCATGCCTTGGAATACGGTAGCAATGATGAACACCGGAACGAGCGGCAGACCGTAGCGCAAGAGCTGCGCCGTCTCGGCCCTGTCGGGAACCGCGCTTCGCGGCTCCCGCGTCCGCGCCCAGAAACGCCATTCCAATATAAACGGCCCGGCTATCTCCACGACCAGGGCCGCCGCCGTCCCGCAGACGATGGCGTGAAACGTGGGCGATACGTACAGCGCGTAGGCGGCCGTCGTCGCGATGTTGATCGACGAAGCGGATATTTGGGTGATAGAGAGGACATGCCCCCTCTTATGCATCTTCACCGCGGCCAATGTGAAACTGCCGACCACCGATAGGAGCAGGCACGCGGCCAAGAGCAACACCGCCAAAAAATCCTCGGCATCAAACAGCAGCGTGGATAAGCGCCGCCAAAAGGGCAGAAGGCCGCATGTCACCAGTACCGTGGCGGCAAGCGCCAAGACGAGGCACCGCCGCGCGAGCGCCGCCCTCTCGCCCTCGCTCTTTTTCTCGTAGAACATCCTCGAAAAACTCTGGTCGACGCCCAGCAAGCAGATTTGGAAGATGATTTTCAGCGCTATGGCGAAAACGGAGGCTTTCCCGAACTCCCCAGGAAGCAAGAGAAACGTGACTATGGGCGTGGAGAGGAGGGAGAGCGCGGCTATGCCTATGCTGCCGTAAGAGAACGAGAGGAGTTGTTTTATTATAGCAAGTCCTCCTCCGCAGCCTCAAGATACTCGTCGATCTGCCTGTCCACACACTCCGACTTTGCCTCGTCGCTATTTGCATTCGCGAACTCCACGACCTTCTCCACCGCGGTCTTGATACCCCAGCGCGGCTTCCACCCCAGGATTGTTTTTGATTTTGAGCTGTCTAACCTCAGAAAATTGGCTTCGTGCGGGCCGCCGCCGTCGCCGGAGCGCCACGACGCGCCGCGTCCGTAGGCGTTGCAGAACAGGGCGGCCAACTCCCAGTTCGTCACGCAGCTCTCGTCGTCAGGACCGAAATTGTACGCGCCCTCTATGCCCGGATCCTCGTACTGCGTCTTTGCGAGCAACAGGTACCCGTACAAGCACTCCAGAACGTGCTGGTAGGGCCTTGTCGAATGCGGATTTCTTATGACGACCTCTTTCGACTCCGCCGCGGCCCTCACGCAGTCGGGGATGATCCTATCCTGCGCGTAGTCGCCGCCGCCGATCACGTTGCCGGAACGCGCGGTGGAGATCGCGGTCAGGCATCCGTCGTCCGCCCCCCTGAAGAACGATTTGCGGTAACTGTGCGTCACGAGCTCGCTGCAAGACTTGCTGTTGGAGTACGGGTCGCCGCCGCAGAGGTTTTCATCCTCCCGGTAGCCCCAGAGCCACTCCTTGTTCTCGTAGACCTTGTCTGTGGTAACGTTGACGAACGACCTGACGGTGCCTACGTCCCTCACTGCCTCCAGTACGTTGACCGTTCCCATGACGTTGGTCTCGTAAGTTTTGCGCGGATCGCGGTACGAAGCGCGCACGAGCGGTTGGGCGGCGAGGTGGAGGACAATCTGCGGCGCCGCGGCGCCCATTACATCGTGGCGGAGCGTGTCAAAATCTACGACGTCGCCGATAGTGTGGCAGTGGATGCCGCTCGCGATGCCGATCCGCTCAAATAGCGACGGATTCGTAGGCGGCTCAAGGGCGTAACCTGTCACCTTAGCCCCGGCCTTAACGAGGAGGCGGCACAGCCATGCCCCCTTGAAGCCCGTGTGCCCGGTGACAAACACCCGCTTGCCGTTGTAGAACTCTATCATCGCTTATTCTCCCAGCGCGCCCAAGGGGCTTTGGCGCTTGTCCACATATCCGTCAGCATGTTTTTGTCGTGCAGGGTGTCCATGGGGTGCCAAAAACCGGCGTGCTTGTATGCATTCATCCGCCCGTCGTCAGCCAAACGCTCGAAGGGTTCGCGCTCAAGCACCGTTTCGTCGCCGTCAGTCAGATAGTCAAAGACGCCCGGCTCCATGACGAAGAACCCGCCGCTCACCCAAACGCCGCCGTTGTCGGGCTTTTCGCGAAACGCGCTAACGATGCCGTCGCCGCCCACGGCCACGGTACCGAAGCGCTCGGCGGGCTTCACGACGGTGATCGTGACCAGCTTGCCCGCGGCCTCGTGAGAAGATATTACCGCGGTGATGTCCACGTCGCTCACGCCGTCGCCGTAGGTAAGGAGGAACCTCTCGCCGCCCAAGAACTCCCGCGCGCGCAGCAGCCGCCCGCCCGTCATGGTCTGCTCCCCGGTGTAGAGCACCGTCACACGCCACGGTTCCGCCCTGACGTTGTGGTACTCCACCGAGTTATTAGCCATGTCGATCGTAACGTCAGAGTAGCGGGCGTAATAGTTGATAAAGAAGTCCTTGATAACGTGCGACTTGTAGCCGGTGAGTATCACGAACTCGCTGAACCCGAAGTATGAGTATATCTTCATTATATGCCACAAGATAGGCTTCCCGCCGATCTCAACCATTGGCTTAGGCAGGAGTTTGGTCTCCTCGGAGAGACGGGTGCCGAGACCGCCGGCTAAAATTACCACTTTCATTTTATTTTTTCCTCCAAAAATATAAGGCAAGACGTAAAGTATAATATAGTATAAAGTCAAATTCAAAATCTTTACCTCATTAAAGATTTTTAAATATTTTAAGCGTATATTATATTATACGTAATGATATAAACCGGACTACCGTACACCAGAAAGGAGTCAAAATGCCACAAATACCCAAATTATTCATGGTACCCATAGCCTTAGCCTGCGCGGCCGCTTTCACGTTCGCGGTCGCACAATACGACTCATACTCGGATGATCCCGGGTTTGAGTCCTACGACATAGGCCCATACTCCACAGGCAGCGAGAGCGCTTCCGGCGAAACGTCCTCGCCCTCGGAAGAGGATGCCGCAAGCGACGACGAGGACGGGGCCAAGAAAAAAACCTCCGATAAGCAGCCCAAAGAGAAGAAAGAACGCCCCGCGCGCGGCAAGCGCTCCGGCCCTTCCTTCTCGTCAGCCTTCTCCGGCCCCCAAAAGAGCTGCCCGGTCTGTTCCAGCGTGCGCCTCAAAAACAACGAGTACGTAGACTACAGCGGCGGCAGAATACACGTATGCAGCGCCGCCTGCATAGACAGAGTACGGAGAAACCCGGCGGCATTCGCGGAAATATTGCTGAAAAGGGGCGAACAATTGGCTACGCCGTAGGCGTTTGATATGATTTGGTATTAATAAATTGTTTTCTATCCATACGGCGGGGCGGGCAAACCCCGCCCCTACTTCACCAACCGACCGATAACATCGTTGACCCCAACCCCCTCCACATCCCCATGAAACGACAGCACCAGCCGATGCCGCAGCACCGGATAAGCCGCCCTATACACGTCCTTGACATCCGGCGCAGGCCGCCCGTCCAAAAGCGCGAAAGCCCGCGCGGCCAAAACCAAGAACTGCGACGCCCTCGGCCCGGCCCCCCACGTCAGGTACTTCTTCACCTCCTCCGGACACTCCTTCTCCGCCGGACGGGTGGCCCGCGCCAGCCGCACCGCCGCCTCGACCACGGAGTCCGCGGCGGGGACGCGCCTAGTAAGCTCCCGGAATGCCGATATCCGCTCCTTGGAGACCACGGGACGCAGCTCCACGTTCCTGTAGTCGGCGGCGTCGCGGGCGATCAAAATCTCCGAAGCCATGTCCGGGTACCCCACCTCTATGGAAAACATGAACCTATCCTGCTGCGCCTCCGGCAGCGGATATGTGCCCTCCTGCTCTATGGGGTTCTGCGTGGCCAGCACCCAAAAGGGCCTAGGCAGCGCGTGAGTTACCCCGGAGGAGGTGACCTCCTGCTCCTGCATCGCCTGCAACAGCGCCGACTGCGTCTTGGGCGGCGTACGGTTTATCTCGTCGGCGAGCACGATGTTGGAGAATATAGGCCCCTGAACAAAGCGGAACTCGCGCCGCCCGCTGGCACGGTCCTCCATGAGTATCTCGGAACCGGTGATGTCGGAGGGCATGAGATCCGGGGTGAACTGTATCCGGTTGAACCCAAGGTCCAAACAACGGGCGAGGCTCTGCACAAGCATAGTCTTGGCAAGCCCCGGCACGCCGGTAAGCAAACAGTGCCCGCCGGCAAGGAAACAAGCCAAAAGGTCGTCCACGACCGCGGTCTGCCCCACAACGCGCCGGCCAATCTCGGACTTGATCGCCGAAACGGCGTCGGCAAGCTCCTTAGCCGTCTGAGCGTCGTTGGCTGTATTGATGTCTGTCGTCATAATCTAAAAATAACACCTTTCGGGAATTGCGGGTGACCGGCGCTCATTATACTGATAGCCCGGAGCGCCATTATGTACATATACAATATACATAATGGGACATGGGACAAGGCGGTGTAAAATTCACTTCGGCGGCTTCACAGTCCAAATTTACACCGACCCTATCTTCGTTTACTCCGACCTCATCATCACTTACACCGACCATACCACCATCTATATCAGAATTTTCTTCCGTGTGACCAAAATCACAACCGTATCCATTTTCATAACGTATTATCCATCAACATCTCTATTTAAAAAGCTCGGAAAGCGGCATAAACATAAAGTCTTGAATACCATAATTAGGCTTTCAGGTGTGTAGTTTCTGTTCA
Organism: Chitinispirillales bacterium; assembly: GCA_031281485.1. Lineage (GTDB taxonomy): Bacteria > Fibrobacterota > Chitinivibrionia > Chitinivibrionales > Chitinispirillaceae > GUT77. The sequence continues at coordinate 18,897 of JAITFI010000006.1, forward strand.
GCAAATATCTCATATCTGTGTAAAATTCTGAACAATCGGCAGTATTTTCAAATGCCGCTAACTCATCTCCATCCGAAAAGTCCGAACAAATACAAAGCGCGTGATATATTGCAAAAATCTCATTTACGTATTCGGATGGATCATTCGTTGCTTTAAGAGGAACAACGGGGCGATACTTTACAATCAGATTCGTCATCAGACCGGCTATTTTAGGAAGTTGTACCGTTTTACTTCCATACCTCTTTTTCAACACAGAAAGATCGTCAAGATAGCATTTAGCGACCTTTAACAGGGCCTTCTTGTTGAGTCCGTATACGTCACATAGTGAATTCTTTTCAAGAAAATCTCTCAAAGTATTGATTATAACAAAAATCCGTTTGTACATCATTGCCAGTTTAGGCAAGCACTTTCTAAATGTCTTAAACTCATCCAGATTTTCAAAAGCGGCATTCCCCTTCAGACTGTTAAAAAAGTATTTTTCGCGGAGTTCCAACTCCTCTAGTTTCTTCCGCTCCCTCTCTAACCATGATGCAACGGAATCCAGTTCAGCCGCTTTATTATTTGCCCTATCTAGAATCACCTTGCATATACTTGTAATAACGTCTGCCATATCTTTAGTCATTTTTTAGTCCTCTACGCATAAATTACCCATGACCGCCGTTAGTCGTACAAGTATTCCTTATGATCGCGGACGCTTTTTCTAGAAGCATTGGATGGCCCAGCGATAGTAGAGTGTTTTGACTCGTTTTGGGGAGCAGAGACCACCTCGGCTTTCATTGCGCCGGCAACAACATCAAACGCGTCGTCGTAAGTAAAGCCCTTAATACCCGTATCAGGACTAGTCTGAACCGTAGGCATTTTTCGCTCCTTTAAATGCTTTTGGCTAAAGTTTATATAAAAAAGCCCAAAACGCCCCCATGAACGACTTGGGCTTCAACTCACCGCTCCGCGAATCCAACTCCGCCTTGGTACCGTCGTCTATCAAGACTTCTATCGTCGCCATTGGATGTTCCTTCCTATTCCGAGAAAAGTTGCAATTAAAGTATTTTCCACCGAAAAATAATCCCTGGCCTACTTCCTGGCGAAAAAATTAAAGACGATAGTCAGCGCCACGCTGAGCAGTACCATCGTGGCGACGGGGATGTAGACCCTAAAGCGCCCGCTGCCGAGGTGGAAGTCGCCCGGAAGCCGTCCAAGCGGTATCTTGTCGGAGAGCATAGCCAGCACCCCTATGATTACTATCACCGTACCGGCGGTGACCAAAAACTTCCCCGTCTCTACCATGTTCATAAATACCGCCCTTTTCTCAATGTGTCAATCAACACCATCAAACAAATCCGGCGCCCGCCCAGTCGGCGGAACCTTATTGAAATACTTGTACGTCTTTATCGTCACCTCGCGACCGCGCGGCGTGCGCTTCAAAAATCCGGACTGGATTAGAAACGGCTCGTACACCTCCTCAATCGTGTCCGGCTCCTCCCCCACCACCACGGCCACGGTGCCCAAACCCACGGGGCCGCCGCCGTAATGCTCTATGATGGACAGCAGGATGCTCCTGTCCATCTCGTCAAGGCCGCTCGAATCGACCCCGAGAAGGGAGAGCGTCTTGTTGACGATCTCGACCGTAATCGCCCCGTCGCCCCTAACGTCCGCCACGTCCCTGCACCGCCGCAATAACCTGTTCGCGATACGCGGGGTGCCGCGCGCCCTTTTTCCCAACTCAAACGCCGCCTCGTCGGCGCATTTAACGCCGAGGATAGACGCCGACCTCGATATCACCATCTTCAACTCTTCCGGCGTATAGTAGGCGAGACGGCAGACGTAGCCGAAGCGGGCGTGCATCGGCGAGGTCAGCATACCCGCCCGAGTCGTCGCGCCGACCAGCGTGAACGGCTTCAGGTTGAGCCGTATAGACCGCGCCGCGGGGCCGTCGCCTATCGTTATGTCAAAGACAAAGTCCTCCATCGCCGGATAGAGAGACTCCTCCACCACACGATTTAAGCGGTGTATCTCGTCTATAAACAGTATCTCACGCTCCGTCAAGTTGGTCAAGCTGCCGGCGAGATCGCCCTTTTTCTCCAAGACGGGGCCGGACGTCGTCTGTATAGATACGCCGAGCTCGTTTGCCAATATGCGCGACAGCGTCGTCTTGCCAAGACCCGGCGGGCCGCAGAAAAGCACGTGGTCAAGCGCCTCGCCGCGCTTCTTGGCCGCCTCAACGAATATCCGCAAATTCTCCTTTATCGTCTCCTGACCGATGAAGTCGGAGAAACTTAACGGGCGCAACGCGTTGTCGAACTGCTCCTCATCAGAGCCGGATCGGTCGGCAGAAATTATCCGGGCGTTCTCGCCGTCTTCGTTGTATTCGTTAATCTTCATAATTATATAATTTTCAACGCCGTCCTTATCCACTCTTCTATTTGAGCGCCTTCACCTATCTCCAACGACACGCGGTCTATCGCTTTCGCTACTTGTTTATCATTATATCCCAATGATAGCATGGCGGCGTACGCCTCCTCTTTACGGCCTTTCGCTATCGGGACCTTCGACCGCGCCGCCGACGTCGCGGCTGCAGACGATGAGTACGCCCCTAACTTGCCCTTCAGCTCTATAATGATGCGCTCCGCCGTCTTCAGCCCCACGCCGGGCACTTTCTTCAACCCTGCCGTATCGCCCGCGTTGACGTACATCACCAGATTCTCTATCGATATTCCGGACATAATACCCATGGCCACTTTCGGCCCCACGGAGTTCACGGTAATAAGGTGGCGGAAAATCTCCCGATCATCCTTAGACGCGAATCCGTATAACTTTACATCGTCCTCTCGCACATAATAATGGATGTAGATCAGCGCATCCTTTCCCGGCTCCGGAAGCTTCTCATACGTTGACAACGGTATCGATACCGAGTATCCCACCCCGGCAGTCTCTATAGCGACGTGCGTCAACTCCTTGTCGGTGAGTTTGCCGCGGATGTAATCTATCATTATTTATCCTTTTTATTCTTATTTACGAGCAACGCCCCCCGCCCCATATTGTAAAAGTCGCACATCGCCACAGCCAGCGCGTCGTAAGCGTCCTGCCGCATCTTGCCGCCCTCCGGGCGCAGCAACGTTTTTACCATGTACTCCACCTGATCCTTAGACGCGTTCCCGTTGCCCGTCACCGACTTCTTAATCTCGCGCGGGCTGTACTCAAACACCCCGCACCCACGTTGCGCCGCCGCCAGCATAGCCACCCCGCGGGCGTGGCCGAGAACCAAAGTAGTGTGGACGTTCTTGCCGTAAAAAGCCTCCTCCACAGCCACGCGACCCGGGGAATGCTCATTAATCTTCTTAGACAACCCGTCATATATTATTAATAGCCGTTCGCTGAGCGGCTCGGCGGTATCGGTAACGATCACCCCCGAGTCAACCCAAGAGACGGAGTTGCCGGAAACGCTGATCACGCCGTAACCGGTAACGGCGGTACCGGGGTCTATGCCCATTATTATCATGATTTTTAATTCTTTATAATCTTTTAAAAGTCAAATTCTTTAAATCTTTTTTAGACGAAGCCTTCGGCTTCATAGGATATGCGGGGCTAAACCCCGCATATATAAAATCAAAGTCAAAGGCTAAAAACGCCGATTTTGACTTTGACGTTGACTCATATGCGGGGTTTAGCCCCGCATATCCTATGGAAGGGCGCGATTTATCGCGCACTTCCGTCTAAAAAAGATTTTTAAAGATTTTAAAGATTTTAAAGATTTTGACTTAATCTGTTTTTTAATCCTATTAATCCTAGTCCATCTTCGCCGCTTCTTCGTCG
>JAITFI010000019.1 GCA_031281485.1 Chitinispirillales bacterium
TTCTTCAACCCCGCCATTATCTTATCAAATTCCCCGCCGTCGGCGAAATGCGTTTTATGCGCCTCTTTCCAACCGCCGAAATCTTTATCAATCGTCACCAAATTGAGATTGCCGAACACTTTTGAAAATTCTATGGCGATTTCCTGATTGGAAGGACGGTAATAGTGCTTGCCGATAATCCGCTGCGCGTCGTCGGAATACAGGTATTCCAAATAAGCGATAGCCTCTTCTTTCGTGCCGCGTTTATCCACAGTGCCGTCGACATAAGTAACGGACGGTTCCGTCAGAATACTCAGGGACGGGGTGACAATCTCAAACTTACCTTCGCCAAGCTCCTTGATGGTCAGATAGGCCTCATTCTCCCACGCCAACAACACGTCCCCCAAACCGCGCTGGACAAAGGTATTCGTGGAACCCCGCGCCCCCGGATCTAAAACCGAGACATTGGCGTAGAGCTTTGAAACAAACTCGCGGGCGCTATCGTCGCTGCCGTACTTGCCGCGAGCGTAAGCCCACGCCGCGAGATAATTCCAACGGGCCCCGCCGGATGTCTTCGGATCCGGAGTTATAACGTTCACGCCCTTCTTCACAAGGTCGTCCCAGTCCTTTATGCCCTTCGGGTTGCCCAAGCGGACAAGAAAGACTATGGTGGAGGTATAGGGCGAACTGTTATTCGGGAAGCGCTTGATCCAATCCTCGGCGATAAGACCCTTACGGGCGTCGCCTATCGCGTCTATATCGTAAGCCATCGCGAGAGTCACGACGTCGGCCTCGTTCCCCTCAATAACGCCCCGCGCCTGCCCGCCCGACCCGCCGTGAGACTGATTGACCGTCACCTCGACGCCGGTCTTATTCTTATAGTATTCGGTAAACGCCTTGTTGTAGTCCTGATACAACTCCCGAGTGGGGTCGTAGGAGACGTTAAGGAGCGTAACCTTTCTGACCTCAACACTTTTGCCATTGTCGTCGCCCTTCTTCGCGCAGTGGAAAAACGCGAGCAATATCAGCGACAAAACGAAAAAGACACCCCCCCGCAACAAAAACCTCCTACCGCTACTGACTTGATCTTGCGCCGTACTCATCTGACCCTCCTTAATAAATAGGTTGTAAGTTAATGTTATAGTTATATTATAATTCACAGAAAACATATAATACATATCGTCATACTATGAATATACTGTATGGCTGGCCGAAAGTCAATAGAAAAGTGAAAAAAAATTAATTTTTTTTTAGAACCCCTGTTTTGAGCTGAATTTCGCGGTTTTTAACGTTGATTTTGCGTTGATCACGTATAGATTTCGACCTTAATTTCGACTTTGCCGCTAATTGTCTTGGCTCAAAGCGTCCCCGATCAGCTTCCTGAGCGCCCCGGAAGCCTCCCAAAAGTACTCGCCCGACTGCAACGTGAGCCCGAAGTTCAGCCGCTTCTCAAACACCGTTTTCCCGACCCTCTCAACCCCCGCGCCCCTGAACTCCGCCACCGCCCTCATCGCGTAGCCGTCCTCCTCCGTGTCGTTGTGGGTGTTCTGTGAGAACTCAACCGCGACCTTGACGTTCATGTCGGCGGATCCGCGGGAGGAGGCCGGAACCAAGCCGCAATACTCCTTCAGGTACTTGCGGACGTGCGCGTCGGCGAGGAAGTCGGGCGGAATGACTATGGATTTGCTGAGCGAACTCGCCTTGTACTCCAGTGTGTAGGTCAGCGCCGGCACCTTATATATATAGGATAGGTCTTGCCCCTTATTGAAGCGGACCCCCAGATCCTTGTACCTGATGAACCCGTCAGCCTTTATGTAGCCGCGGGCGTCGGGTGTCACGTTCAACATGCTTCCGTTGTGGACGAATGGCACCTTGTAGCTACGCAGCGGCACCCCGCCGTGTTCGTCCGTCACAAACCGCGCCAGCACACGCCCACCCTGCACCGTAGCCGTTAGATGGAAGCCCGTGAGCGGGGCTCCGTCTATGGTAAAAACCGCGTCCGGCGACCGGTTCGGAAACGACCCTTGACGCCCGTCCACAACCGTGGTAGCCGACTTCACCTCCATCTTGTCGAAGAGTATCTGCACGTTGGCGCGGATGTCGTTCACGTTTACCCCGTCGCCCCCCGACGCTCCCTCTATCTTGGCCATAGCCGCGCAAAGAGCCCCTATAGCCCCCGGCAGCGCCTCGTTCAAGTCGTTGCCGCGAGCCTCCTGAAAACGCGACGCGGCCAACCCGTCAAAATACTCGTTGTGAGAATCAAAAGCCTCCCGCACGTCGGAGTCGGAAACGGTGAGCGACACGGTCCACACCCGCCCCCTGCCCACGCTCGTCTCCTCCGCGGACTCCAAGCAACGATCCGCAAACTTCCCAAACGCGAAGTGCTTTATGGTATTCATGGTATCCACGTCAATACGCATGTTCTCCTTGAGCCAAACATGAAGCGCCGTTCGAAATTCGGCGGCGGCGACAGCGCGGGCTTTGGAGAGCATCTCTTTGGTAGGCTTGCCGAATTGGGTGAAGCTGCCGGAGCCGACCACGGGGCGGGCGAACATTTGAGCCGGCGACAGTAGGATCAGGGACAGCAGTATCAATGTCGATATTTTGATCGCTTTAATGACATTAAGGGGTTTCATTTTATAGTTCTCCTTTTACGGAAAATTGTCTGAACTAGGATTAGTAGGATTAGAAAACAGATTATAGGATTAAAAAGATTAAAAAACGCTTATTTGACGATGTTTTTAATCCTATTAATCCTTTTAATCCTATAAATCCTAGTCCGCTTTCAACACCATATCGGCCAACTCTTTCGCTTGATCCATACTCTTCGCCTCGGCGTAGCACCGGATTATCGGCTCCGTGTTCGACGCCCTCAAATGCACCCACCCGTAATCCCTGACGATCTTCAACCCGTCCGTCATGTCCCTCTTTTCATCCGCGAACACTTGGTTTAACTTGCCTATCAACACCGACGGATCCATATCAACGCAGGGTATCTTCTCCTTAACAATATAATAAATCGGCCAATCCATTGCCAACCCATATAGTTTTTTATCCGTCTTCGCCATCTCCTCCAGAATAAGCGCCAATCCCGTCAGGCCGTCCCTGGCCATGCAGACGGCCGGATATATCACGCCGCCGTTGCCCTCGCCGCCGGCTATGCAGCGGTTAGCCCTCATACCCTCCACCACGTGCGCCTCGCCTATCTTGGTCCTGACGACCGCGACGCCGTACTTGGCGGCCACGTCGTCTATCACCATAGACGTAGACAGGTTCGTCGCCACGTTGTCGGCCTTCTTAGACAGAATGTTCTGCAACGCCAGCGCCAGCGTCATCTCCTCCGAGACCTCCTGCCCCGCCTCGCCCATCGTCGCCAGACGGTCGGCGTCGGGGTCAAAGACAAAGCCGCCCCAAAAGCCGCCGCCCGAAAGCAAGCGGCGCAGATCGCCGAGGTGCTCCGGGCGCGGCTCCGGATTGTGGACGAAGTCGCCGTCCAGCTTGTTGTTCACGCCCTCCCACCGCACCGACAACGCGGATAGCAGCTTCGGAAACACCGCGCCGGCGGCGCCGTTTATCGAATCCACCGCTATACGTATGTTTTTTGACCGGATGAGGGCCGCGTCCACGCACGCGAGTATCTTGTCAATGTGGACGGACGAAACGTCCACGCTCTCGAACGGCTCGCCGCCGTGCTTGACAAACTCGGAGTCTTGCGGATAATCTCCGGCTTTAAACGCCGAGTAGACCTCCTCGCACTCGTCGCCCCGAAAGAGCCGCCCGCTGTTATGAACCATCTTGTACCCGTTGTACGGCAGCGGGTTGTGGCTCGCGGTGATTATGATCCCGCTGTCGGCGCGAAGCTCCGGCACCGCCACGCAGACCGTGGGCGTGGGCGCGACGCCGATGTCTACGGGAACCCCGCCGGCGGCGAAAATCCCGCGCGCCGCCGCCCGCGTAAGGGCGGGGCCGGTAGGCCGAGTGTCGCGGCCTATAACGATCTTCCCGCCGCCGGCAAGCCGCGTCTGAATAAACGCCACACGCGAGACAAATTCCTCGCTCAACGTCTCGCCGACCTTTCCGCGAATACCGGAAACCGTCATTATCGGCAGATTTTTATTATCCATAATATTTAACTCCTCTCCGTTCTCTTCCAAACAGCCGACCTAATCCCGCCCGCAAACCTCACCGCCCCAAGCAGCAAGGCCATGTTCATCGCGAAGAAATAAAATATGTGCCGGTTCACCCTTATCGGCATCTGATGGTACAGTATACCCGACACAGAGAATATCACCCCGCACGACAGCATAAACTTGTACAGCGGCGAACCGCTGAGCGCCGCGACCGCCACACATGAGAAAAAGCAGAATAGGATGAAAAACGGCGAAAACCAGCGCGTCACTTTATGCGAAATGTAGCAGAACCACGGCCACCCGCGCAACGGGTTGAAGAAATCCAACAACCACAGAAACGACTGGAAATTCCCCGCGCCTATACGCACCCGGCGCTGAAACTCCGCGCTGACCTTGTCCGTCATGTCCTCCTCCGACACCGCTTCTATATCATATATTACCCTATAGCCCTGACGAATAATGTTCATCGGTATCAGCACGTCGTCGTTGGAGTAGGCGTTTTTCGGTATGGGCTTAAACAAACTCCTGCGTATGGCATAGGAGCCGCCGAACGCGGAAATCGTGCTGTGCAAATAACCCTCCATCACCTTCTGGTGCGACTCGAAGCTACGGTACACCGTCTCGGCGTTCTCGCTGCCCTCGGAGAGCTTATGCTCGATATGCCCCGCCACGCCGCCGACCTTAGGGTCGTAGAAGTACTTCGCCATGGCGCGCAAACAGTCGGTGCGGTGCATCGTATTCGCGTCCGTCAAGAGAACGATCTCGCCGTCCATCTGCGGCACCAGCCCGTTTATTATCCCGGTCTTGCCGCCGCGCTCGGGAGAGCGCCAAAAGCGCACACGCGGGTCGGTTATCGATTTCACTATCGCGTCCGTCCCGTCGTCGGAACAGTCGGAACCCACCCAAACGGATATCTTGTCGGGCGGATAGTCCATGGAAAACACGTTTGATATCTTTCGCGCAATGACCTTCTCCTCGTTGTAAGCCGGCACAAGTATACCGACGGAAGGCAGGTAGTCGTCGCTGCAACGCACCGGACGCTTGAAGAGCCAAGCGAAGAGGGTTAGCAATGCGGGGTAAAGCAGGTAGGAATAGGCTACTACGGCAAGAGATCCCCAAAATATTGTTTCAAATATCCTTAACATAATTATCTTTATCCTTATTGTCGTTATCTTTTAAATCTTTAAAATCAAATTCTTTAAAATCTTTAAAGTCAAGTTCTTTTTTTTAGACGAAGCCCCTTCGGGGCTTCATAGGATATGCGGGGCTAAACCCCGCATATAAAATCAAAATCAAAGTCAAAGGCTTTTTTCTTTTGACGTTATCTTTTGACGTTGACTTTATATGCGGGGTTTAGCCCCGCATATCCTATGAAAGGGCGCGATTTATCGCGCCCTTTCGTCTAA
>JAITFI010000031.1 GCA_031281485.1 Chitinispirillales bacterium
GTAATCGCCCTTGTACTCGCGGGTAAGCCTCTGCGACATGTCCTTGCCGGCCGCCGCCAAAAGAACCTTGCCGCCGTCGTCTATGATAAGCGCGTGCAGGGCCTCCACCGTATTTTTGAGAGCGGCGGACACCTCGTCTTTGCTGTCTTTCAGTTCTATATTCATCTCCAAGTCGCCGTCGGAGATTTTCTTCATGTTGCCCACCACGTTATTTTGCAAGTCGTCGGCGAAATTATCCATTGTCTTCGCCATAACGCCTATCTCGTCTTGGCGGTCGAGGCGCAGCCTCATATCCAAATGCCCCCTGCTCATCTCGTTAATCATATTGACTGTAACGCCCAACGGTTTGCTTATCAGCGCGCTTATATATACGCCGAAAATCACGGCTATGACGACGCTGACGACGAGAATTACAACCATCAGAGCAACGCTGTTCTTGGATTGGTTGGTACAGTCGTTCGAGGACTGTACCAGATTCTCTACCTTGAGGTCGGAGACTTCGACCATGGTATTCGTTACCAAGTCCGACGCGTCCTTTATGGCGGCCAAAAGTTCTATCATTTCCGCGAGCGGCGCGTTTTTTTCCCCTTCTTCCACAAGTTTATACGCGCCCGGTTTATAAACTTCGTTATATTGCCTCATAGCCTCGGTAAACTTCGCCTTGGCGTCGGGCGACACAATGCTCTTGCCGAAGGACTGGGCGCTGTCCTCAAACTCTTTGCTGAGACGGTCCAGCGCGGTTTTCGCCTCCCTCACCTTATCCTTGTTGCCGCTGAAGATGACGCAGTTCCGAGTTTCGGAACGCATAGCCTGAATGTTTCCCACCACGTTAATCGCCGGATTCAAAGGCATGGCGTGGCGTACAATGACATCCGAGTACGTGTTGTCAATGCCGAGAAGGCTGAAAACGCTTATAAGGCTTATGGTCAAGATTAACGCGACCATAATACCGAAACCCACCAGCAACTTCATTGAAACTTTAAGATTTTTCATTATCCAAAGCCCTTTCATTTCATGTTTTTTTATTACCGTGGCGCGTTTCCGCTTTTATCCACGCCGGCAAACTAATGGTTTTATGCTATAATTAAAATTCGTGAAACTCCGCGTCTTCCATAGGTATTATCTCATCCGGCGTTACCGCCCTCACGCTCTTTGCCGGCGAAGGCAACTGTTTTGCCGCCGGCGCGTTGATGCCGCCGCCGTGCTGCTTAACGCCGCCGCGCGACGCGCTCAGCTTGAAAGTGTCCACCAAATCTTGAAGTTCTTCGGCAAGGCTGTTGAGCTCCTCGACCGCGCTGGCCGACTCTTCGGCGTTTGCGGCGTTGCTCTGGGTCACCTGGTTCATATTTGATACGGCGTTTGTTACCTGATGTATACCAGTAGACTGTTCGTTGGAGGCTGTCGCTATTCCGGCGATGAGGTTGCCGACTTTGTCCGCGCGGTCTACGATTTTAGTGAGGGATTTCGCGACTTCTTCCGTGATCTTCACCCCGTTGTCGGCGTTTTTGACCGATTGCTCGATCAGATCGGCGGTATTTTTCGCCGCGTCGGCGCTGCGCATCGCGAGGTTGCGCACCTCCTCCGCCACAACCGCGAAGCCCTTGCCTGCCTCGCCGGCCCGCGCCGCTTCCACAGCCGCGTTGAGGGCTAAGAGGTTGGTCTGGAAAGCGATATCGTCTATAGACTTGATAATCTTGGCGGTGTTGTCCGCCGATTGCTTTATCTGATTGATAGCCTCGGCCATTTGCTTCATGGAGGCGTCCCCTTCGTTGGCTGCGCTGCGCGCCTCCTCCGCCAAATCCTTGGCCGTGTTGGAGTCTTCCGCGTTTTGCTTAGTCATGGCGGATATCTGGTCAAGGCTCGCCGACACTTGCTCAAGCGAACTCGCCTGCTGGCTTGAACCCTGAGCCAGGCTCTGCGCCCCGGCCGAGATTTGGGCGATCTCGCTCGCCACGTTCGTCGTGGCCTCGCGTACCTGATTGAGTGCTTCGTCGAGGTTCTCTACCAGGGCGTTTATATTGGTTTTCATGACGCCGTATTCGCCGTGATAATGAACTGCAAGCCTCTGCGTCAGGTCTTTGCCCGCCGCCGCTTTCAGAACCTTGCCGCCGTCCGATAAGATGAGCTTTTTGAGGTCGTCCACCCATTCGTTTGCGGCCGCGGCCATTATTCCGATCTCATCCGTGCGCCCCTCGATTTCGAGCTTGTTATCAAGACGCCCGCGGCTCCAATCGGCGATCAGTTCCGAGAGACGGCTGATGGGCTTGCCGACCAAGGAGGAGATGTAAATGGAGAAGAATATGGAAACGCCGGCGCCCACGATGATAATCAGAACCATAATCACGGTGAGTTTTGCCGTAATGGCGTTGCCGTTTTTGTTGGCCTGCTTCAGCAACTCCTGTTTATGTTCAATAACAATGGATATCTTCTCTGTCACGATATCCACGCTGGGTTTCGCTTTAGTCCGCATTAACTGCGACAAGACGTCAATGGACAAGCCGTTTTCGGCGCCGTCTAGGATTTCCAATACCGCCGGCTTAAAACCCTGTTCATAAGCGCTCTTAGCCTCTGCGAGCAGCTTTTTATTCTCCGGCAGGGGGACGCTCTTGGCGAAAGACTCCGATGTTTCCTCATACTTTTTGAACAAATTTTTAATCGTGGTTTTAGAGTTCAGCAACTGCTCCGGTTTTCCTGTAAATATGATAGCCCATCTGACTTCGGCGCGCAAAGAGTGGATGGCCGCCAACATTTGCGCCGCCTCGCCCAGCGGCGCTCCGTGCGTATCAATAGCCGAGGAATAGTCGTTGTTTATGTCGTTCATGTTGTAAATGCTGTCGACGCCGACAAAAACCAATAGCGCGACGGCAACGCCGAAACTTACAAACAGTTTCGTTGATACCTTTAGGTTTTTCATAACGTTAAATCTCCCCCGTTATTTTGTTTTGCGATATAAATGAATAACAACGACCAAACCCCCGCTTAACGCCGAAGCGAAGCAACCCGGAATAGTCTATCAGCCTTGCTCTGTTTTACGCCACGTTCGCCACGCTCTCCAATTCCGCGGACGAGAGGACCTTTTCTATGTTCAGCAGAATCTTCACCGATCCCTTTGCCTTAGCCATCCCGAGGATGAACGCGGTGTCGATGTTGGTCCCGAATGAGGGCGCGCCCTCAATATCCGACCCGTGGATGTCAAGAACCTCGGAGACTGAGTCGACAAGGATGCCGATCTGAATCTTGCCGCCGCTGGCCGTAACGTCTACGACGATGATACAGGTCAGGTCGGTGTCGTCCGCCCCTGCCAGTTCAAACTTCTTGCGCAGGTCTATTACCGGAATAACCTTGCCGCGAAGGTTTATCACCCCGCGTACGAACGACGGGGTGCGGGGCAGGCTGGTGATCGCCATCATCCCGATGATCTCCCGTACCTTGAGTATTTCAAGGCCGTACTCCTCGTTGGCGAGCTTGAACGTAAGGTACTTCCCGGCCAGATTAGCGGCCGCATTGTCTGTTTTTTCAACCTTTTCAGCCATAATTCCCCTCACTTTTGGTTTAAATGTATATAAAAAAGTTGTAATTCCGTACTGTACACCATCATAACACACACTATAATATGCATTATGGGAACGTTGAAAAGCAAAAATTTTCACTGTTTTGCAAGAAATTAATTTTCTAATTCAACGCGAGTTGTTGGCGCCTCTTGTCCGGCAGCGCCAGCATCTGTCCGCCCCTGCCCCCGCCGCCGCTCAATTTGAACGCGCTCACCATATCCGCGAGTTCCGAGGCCTGCCGGCTTAGAGTCTGGGTGACGTTATTCATCTGCGCTATGGCGGAGTTCACCTGCTCTATGCCCTGGGCCTGTTCGCTGGAAGCCGTGGCTATTTCTACTATAAGGTCGCCTACTTTGATGATGCGGGAGACGATAAGGCCCAAAGTCTTCGCGACCTCCTCCGTTATTCTCACCCCGTCGTCGGCGTTTTTAACCGACTCCTCAATCATATTCGCGGTGTTTTTGGCGGCTTCGGCGCTGCGCATGGCCAAATTGCGCACCTCTCCGGCCACTACCGCGAAACCCTTGCCGGCGTCGCCCGCGCGGGCCGCCTCGACAGCCGCGTTCAGGGCCAGCAGGTTGGTCTGGAACGCTATGTCGTTTATAGACTTCACAATCTTAGCGGTATTGTCGGCGGATTTCTTAATATGGTTTATGGCCTCGGCCATACGCTTCATGGAGGCGTCCCCCTCGTCGGCGGCGGCGCGGGCTTCGGTGGCCAAGCGCTTCGCCTCATTGGAGTTGTCGGCGTTCAGTTTAGTCATGGAGGACATCTCCTCAAGGCTCGCCGATACCTCCTCAAGCGAACTAGCCTGCGTGCTGGTTCCCTCGGCCAAATTCCGGGCGTTGACCGAAATCTGGCCGTTCGCCTCGTCGAGGTTGTTTACGACGGTGTTTATGTCAATCTTCATCTTGTCGAACGCGCCGCTGTAATCGCGTTTGAGCCTCTGCGTCAAATCCTTGTTGGCCGTCGCGTTAAGAACCCTGCCGCCGTCGTCTATAATGAGCTTGCGCAGAGCTTTTACCGTATTTTTGAGGGCGTCGGAGACCTCGTCCCGGTCGTCCTTAGGTTCTATCATCATCTCCAAATCGCCCACGGAGATCCTTTTCATGGCCCTTACCACCACATTCTGCAGATCGTCGGCGAACTCGTCCATCGCCCGGGCCATAACGCCGACCTCGTCGTTGAGTTTAAGCCGCAGCCTTGTGTTCAAGTGCCCGTTTTTCATCTCGTGGATCATATTTACCGTGGCCTTCATGGGTCTCGCGATGCCGTTCGCTATGTACAGCCCGATAAGAACGGCCGCCGCGCAAAAGAGCACCATGACCACCAAGATGAAAGTTATGCTGTTTTTCAAATGGGTTTGCGTCTCCGTAATGTCCATTCCCACAAACGTCATTCCTATGACTTTGTTCGCCGCGTCGCGGATGGGGGAGTAGTAGGTGTACATATGCGTGCCCGACACTGTGGCGGTCCCCATATAGTCTTTTCCCGACGCGACTTGCTTATAGATACTCTCAGCGGCCGTTGATCCTATATTGCGTTGGCCGTCCGCCTTCTTCACGGTGGTCATTATGCGGGTGTCGTCCAAAAACATGGTGACTTCGGCCCCGGTAAAAGATTTCATTTTATCGACGAATTCCTCGGTACCCAAGTTCAGCCCTCCGCTGACCACGCCTATGCGCTTGCCTTCGTAAACAATAGGCACTCCGCAACGCAACCCCACCGGAACGGTCGGCGTGGATTCATGGGCCACAATTGTTTGACCGGCCAGCGCGATCCTCATGTGCGGGAAGCCCGAATTGTTGTCTCCGAATTTCTCGGGTTGGTGCGAACGCATAGCCACTATCCCGCTTGCGTCGGTAACCGTGACAAGATTGCCTTCGCTGTACCGGGCGATGGTCAGCACCGCCTCCTTAAGTTTCTTGCGATCCCCGGTCTTTAAGTACTCGGCCAGCCCCGTCACCACATCGGGGTCGTTGGCTACCCTGCTCGTGGAGCGTTCGATACCGCTCTCCATATCCTTCATATAGCCCTGAAGGGTAGAGTTCGACTCGGTGATAAACTTCTGCTCCGCGCTTAAAGTAAGGGACTTGACGCTGGAGATGCTTAACAATCCGAGAACCAACGCGGTCAGAAGCGTTGTGACCACGATTGACAAAATAATTTTTATACGTATGCTCATTTGAGATCCCCCGGTTTGATTCCTAACCATTGTCTGAATTAGGATTTGTAGGATTAAAAGGATTTTAGGATTAAACCCCTCATCAAATTAGAGTTTTTAATCTTTTCAATCCTATAATCTGTTTTCTAATCCTATTAATCCTAGTTCAGACGTCTTTTAATCCTATAATCTGTTTTAAAATCCTACAAATCCTAGTTCAGACGTTTTTTCCTATTAATCTCTATATTCAGACGTTTTTTCCTATAATCTGTTTTAAAAATCCTACAAATCCTAATCAAAAATCCTAATCATCTTTTCAGACAAAAAATCAATAATGGGCGGGTTACCCCCGCCCTCGGCTCATACTGTTTTACCGATTAAAACTCGCTCAATTCATCGTCGTCAAGCGGAATGACCTCCGACGCTTTCACAGCCTTCGGTGCGGATGCTTTGGCAGGCGGCGGCGCATTCTTGGATTTGTCGGGAAGAGCCGCGATCACCGGTTTGCGAAACGCCTGCGGGGACGGCAAATGCTTCGGCGGGGCGTAGTTGCTCACCTGCGCGCTGCGGCGTCCGCCGACCGTGTCGGACAACGAGAACGTGGCCACCATATTCGCGAGTTCCCTGGCCTGAGAGCTCAGTTGCTCGGCGGCGCTGGCCGATTCTTCGGAGTTGGCCGCGTTCTGCTGGGTGACCTGGTTCATAGAGGCCACGGCGGTGTTCACCTGCTCTATGCCGAGCGCCTGCTCGTTGGAGGCCGCCGCTATCTCGGCTATCAGGTCGCCCACTTTCTGCGCGCGGTCTACGATCTGGCTGAGCGCCTCGGCCACCTCTTCCGTGATCTTGACGCCGCCGTCGGCGTTCTTTACGGACGCCTCGATCATGTCGGCGGTGTTCCTTGCCGC
>JAITFI010000059.1 GCA_031281485.1 Chitinispirillales bacterium
TCAAAAGACTGTCTGAACTAGGATTAGTAGGATTTAAAGGATTATAGGATTAAAAAGAAAAAAGCCGTTGAAGTTGATTTTGACTTTATATGCGGGGTTTAGCCCCGCATATCCTATGAAAGGGCGCGATTTATCGCGCCCTTTCGTCTGAAAAAGAATTTAAAGAATTTGATTTTAAAGATTTTAAAGACTTTAACAGATTAACGTCTTCCCAGTCATATCTGCCGGCTGTTCCTGTCCCATCAACTGCAGTAATGTAGGCGCTATATCTGCCAGCGTTCCTCCATCCCTTAATTTTATATCACCCGCTCCGATTATTGTCAACGGCACCGGATTTGTCGTGTGTGATGTCATGGGCGATCCGTCCGGCAATTTTGTCTGTTCGGCGTTTCCGTGGTCGGCTGTTATTATGGCCGCGCCGCCTAATTTTATTACGGCTTCAACGGCGTCGTGGACGCACTCGTCCACGGCTTCGACCGCTTTTATTATCGCGTCGTAGACGCCTGTGTGGCCGACCATGTCGCCGTTGGCGTAGTTGCAGATTATCGCGTCGTACTTATTGCTGTTTATAGCTTCCACCAATTTGTCCCTCACGCCGTAGATGCTCATTTCGGGCTGCAGGTCGTAGGTGGCTACTTTGGGGCTGTCTATCAGTATGCGGTCTTCCCCCTCGTACGGTTCGTTGCGCTGGCCGTTGAAGAAGAAGGTTACGTGGGCGAACTTTTCGGTTTCGGCGCAGCGCAGTTGTTTCAGGCCGCGGCTTGAGAGTACCTCGCCCAGAATGTTGGCGTTGTGTATTTCGGGGTAGGCTACGATGAAGTTCCCGTCGTCGTAGTAGTGGGTCATGGCTACGAAGCACTTGGCGGGGGCGCCGTTTTGGCGGGGGAAGGCGTCGAACTTGGGTTCGGCCATCGCCTTGGTCAGCTGGCGTGTGCGGTCTAAGCGGAAGTTGAAGAATATCACGGCGTCTTTCTCCGTTACGCCTTTGTAGCCGGGAGCCAAGATAAACGGTTTGATAAACTCGTCGTTGACGCCTTCGGCGTAGGATGATTCCACGGCCTCCCGCCAATTTTTGGCGGTGGCGCCTTTGGCTTCCACTATGGCGCGGTAGGCTAATTCGGTTCTGTCCATGCGGTTGTCGCGGTCCATGGCGTAGTAGCGGCCTATGACGGTGGCTATTTGGCCAGTGCCGTTGTCGTCAATACCTTTTTGCAGCAGGGCGAGGTGTTCTAAGGCGGATTTGGGCGGCGTGTCGCGTCCGTCGGTGATGGCGTGGACGAGGACGTTTTTGAAGCCTTGGTCGCGGCATAGTTTGAGCAGCGCGACGCCGTGGCGCGTGACGGCGTGGACGCCCTCCTCTTGGATGAGGCCCATCAGGTGGAGGTTGCCGCCGTTTTTCTTGGCGAAGTCTATGGCTTTGAGGAAGGCGTCGTTTGTGAAGAAGTCGCCGTCCTCCACGCTTTTGTCTATGCGCGTGAGGCTTTGGTAGACGATGCGTCCGGCGCCGATATTGAGGTGGCCGACCTCGCTGTTGCCCTGATAGCCCTCCGGCAGGCCGACGCTTCGGCCGGAGGCATTGATCAGCGTGGTCGGGAAGCCGCTCTCGTAGGCGTCGGTGAACGGGGTGCGCGCGGAGTAGATGGCGTTTGACTGTTCGGGGTTGCCGCGCCCCCAGCCGTCGCGGATTATGAGGCATACCGGTCGTTTTTTCATCGTTTTGTCCTTTTTTTAGGGTTTTCGTTTTTTACCAACATCCGTATCATACGAAATATAATATATTTATATAATGATAAATGTGACTTTTCGGGTGATTTTAGTATTGACTGTCGCGCTTACGGCGGCGTTGCCGGCGTTTGCGGCCCCTGCCGACACCGCGGCCAAGAAAGCCGCCGCGCCGGCCGCGCCGACAGGTCTTACAGTCCCTATCCCCTACTCCGTTCCGCCCAGCCTCACCGTCCCCAAAGTGGAAGACGAGAAGGGGCGTATCATCGTGGCCGACACGCTGCAGTTCCAGTGGCCGCCTTTGGACAGCGCCGCCGCGGCTAAGGCGTCGTCCGCAAAAAAGAGCGCCCCGGCCGACACGTCCGTGAAAATCTTCCGTACTGACACCGTAAAAGCGCTCTCCGGCGACACACTGCCCGCGGAACCCAAAACCGAACCCAAAGCCGAACCTAAAGCGGCGCCGCCCGCGCCGCCGCCGGTTAAGCGTCCGCGTACGCGCCAAGACCTCAATAAGATGTCGCGCGAGGAGCTCTTCCGTCTGGCTTTCGGGCGCAGCGCGCCGGACAAGCCGCGCAATCTGACCGTGCGCTTGTTCGGGGAGGGGCGCCCGGTCGGCAACACCGAGATCAACTACAACGAGAACTTTACGGCGTTCACTTTCCGCTCCATGCCCTTTTCGCGCCTCTTGGACCGGATGATCCTGCCGGAGGCGCGCTTGGCGGCGGGGGACTCTTTGGGGCACTTCGACAGCGAACTGCTTACGGCCGCCGGGTATACCCTTGCCGTCGACGATATTCGGTTTGAGCTGCACGTTACCTTTCCGCCGAACGACAAGGCCGTTCAGTTCACGTATCTCTACGGCGGTTACCAGGTGAACGAGCCGCGCGGGGAGGAGATATCGCCGGCGCTTGTCTCCCTCTACTTCAATTACAGCATAGACGATAGGGCGCGGTTTATGCGATACGGCAACATTCCGGCGGGCGGTCTGCGGTACGGCGGCGGCGACACCCTTATACGCGATCCGTCGACAATGAACGTCGACGGCGCGCTCAACATCCGCGAGTGGGTTCTTGAGAGTTCGGGGTGGGTTCGAGAGCCGTACGGCGGACAGCCGTTTACGTGGGAGAACATCAGGCGCGACGACGCGCGGGTCGTGCGCAACCTTGTGAAATTGCGCTCTCAACTGACCCTCGGCGACATCACGGCGGGCACCCCTATTGTGTCCGGGCCGATGACCGGCGGGGTGCGCTACGAGCGCAACAGTTACTTCTTCGGCAACAACCCTCACGACAACCTGAACAGCGTCACCTTTTTCATGCCTGAGCCCGGGGAGGTGGAGGTCTACATGGACGGGGCGTTCAGGCGGCGCATTTACCTCCCCGCGGGGCATCATCAGCTCGGAGGGTTCGGCGGGGAGGTGGGGCGCAACCGTGTGCAATTGCTGCTGCGCATGGCGAGCGGCGCGACGGAGGAGATACCCTTCGAGTTCATACTCTCGCACCCCCGCGTCATGGCCCGCGGCGACGTGCGCTACGCCCTATCCGCCGGCGTGCGCCGTGAGTACGCCCCCTCTCCGGTCTGTTTCATTTACGACGCGAACGAGCCGGTGGCGAGCGTGGACTACGCCTACGGCATTCACCACGCGGTGAACACCAGTTTATCCGCCGTGGCCACGCGGCACGCCGCCCGCGGGGGGGTTCAGGCCTCGTTCGGGCTGGGCGGTCTCGGGTTTGTGGACTTTCGGGGAATCGCGAGTTATTTAGTCACGGACTCGGTCGCCGGGGAGCGTTTGGAGCATGTGGTCGGGGAGCGTATAGAGGGCAGCTACACCGCCGACCTCGAACGTCCGGTGGCGCGAATCAATAGGTTCATAACCGGCGACCCGAACAAGGCTTTCTTGCCGGAGATGTCGTTTGCGGTGCGCGGGTACTACCAGACCTTACGGTACAGCGTGCGCATGTTCAACGAGCCTTCGACCGGTATAGACGGTAACGTCGGCGGCATTTCGGGTAATTTCGCCTTCGCCCTGTGGAGGGGGAGCTTCTCCGCTTTCGCGGGGATGAACTTCTACAGGGAGACCGGGTTCGAGACCGATTTCTACCCCACCGACTACGACTACGGGTTGAGGCTTTCGCAGGGTTTCGGGAGGTCGTACTTCTCCGCGAGCGCCGGTGAGAGCGTGAGGGGCCGCGTCCGTTCGCCCTATTTCTCCCTGAACTCGAGCCACGCCTTCGGCACCAACTTCAATGTGCGGAGCCACCGCTTCTCGGCGTCTGTGAACGCCGGCATGAGTTCGAGGTACATCCCCACTATGAGCGAGGATACCGTTACTCTTGAAATGCCCGATTCCATGGAGTTCGACTGGTCGTACGGCGGGGCGCTGGGTTGGAGCTGGTCGAACAACACGACGAGCTTCGGGATGCAGGACTACGCCGCGGGCATAACGTTTGTGAACGATCAAACCCCTTCGGGCTCCGCCTCGCTGCGCCACATTTACAACCGCGCTCAGATGAACGCCTATTACGACCTGGCTTTCGGCGACCACGCCTACGGCAGGCAGAACCACGCGATGCGGGCGATGTTTACCGGTTCGTTCATGTTTGCCGACGGTCTTTGGGCGTTCGGTCAGCGGATGAGCAGCAGCGGCGGTTTCGCCTTGGTAGACACGCGGGGCGACCTGAACAGCGCGAAGGTGTACATCAACCGTTCGCGGGAGACGGGCATGGGCCAGAGCCACAGCGGGCTTTTGGGCGCCTCCTACCACAACCGCCTGATGGCCTACACCCCGACCGAGCTTACGCTGAGTTTGACCGATGTCCCGGTGGGCGCGTTCATGGAGCAGAGCAGGTACTACGTGATAGGCACCTACAAACAGGGTTTCGCGCTGAAGGTCGGCAAGAGGGCGCAGGTAGTGGCCATAGTGCCCTTCGCGGAGAAACGCGGCGGCAGGCCCTTAGGCCATACGTACCTGACGATAGAGGTAGACGCCGAGGGTGACGAAGAGGCCGCCGACAACGCCCGCGCCGCCTTCACCAACGAAAGCGGCGTTCTGCAAATAGGCGGCCTAACCCCGGGATACAGGTACCGCGTGAAGTTCCGCGAATCCTCGCGCCTGAAAGACGCGTTCATAGATATCCCGAACGACGCGAACGGAATGTACGAGCACCCGGTCGTGGAAGTCGAGCGGTCTGAAGAGTGATAATTATTTAAAGATTTTGATTCTGAACGCGAGATTATTTATATTGATAGTATAAAAGTCAAATTCTTTAAATCTTTTTTTAGACGAAGCCTTCGGCTTCATAGGATATGCGGGGCTAAACCCCGCATATAAAATCAAAAGACTGTCTGAACTAGGATTAGTAGGATTTAAAGGATTATAGGATTAAAAAAAAAGCCGTTGAAGTTGATTTTGACTTTATATGCGGGGTTTAGCCCCGCATATCCTATGAAAGGGCGCGATTTATCGCGACCTTTCGTCTAAAAATGAATTTGATTTTAATGAATTTGATTTTAAAAGACTTTCAAAGACTTTAAAGGCTATAAAAAAAATGAGCATTAGATGGTTAAGAAACGTCGTTATAGACGGTAAAAAAAGCACGCTTGAAGTACAGCTCGGCGACCGCCGTATCGGCGACAAGTGCTACACGCGCATAAACGAAGAGGTTGAGTCGTGGTTCGACAATTACGGCGGCAGCGAGGACCGCGCGCAGATCATCGCGCAGGGTGTTAACATACTGAGAGCCCGGCTTAACGGAAGAAACGTAACCTATCCGAACGGACAGCAATATGACTGGCAATAAGTACTTGGTAATCCACGGCCATTTTTATCAGCCGCCGCGGGAGAACCCTTGGCTCGATATCATCGAGGAACAGGAGTCGGCCGCGCCCGATCACGATTGGAACGAGCGTATTTACGACCAATGCTACCGTCCCAACGCCTACTCGCGCCTGCTCGACGCCAACGGTATGATTGTGGACATCCACAACAACTACCGGAACCTTAGCTACAACATCGGGCCTACGCTCTTCACGTGGATGGAGCGTTACCACCCCGACACGGTTCGCAAGATTATCGCCTCCGACAAGGAGAGCGTCGCGCGCTTCAACGGCCACGGGAACGCGGTGGCGCAGGTCTTCAACCACATCATCATGCCGCTCTCGTCGCGGCGCGATCAGCTTACCCAGATACGCTGGGCCAAGTACTTCTTCAAGAAGCGCTACGGGCGCGACCCGGAGGGGATGTGGCTGGGCGAGGCGGCCATCAACATGGAGACCGTACTCTGCCTCATAGAGGAGAAAATATCGTACGTGATACTCTCGCCCAATCAGGCGGAGTCTTACAGGCACATAAACGGTGGCGACTGGACGTATACCAACCAAGCGCCCATAGACACGCGCCGCCCCTACCGCGTCTTCCCGCGAACGCGCGACGGCGCCAAACTCGAGGGGCACCTGGACGTCTTCTTCTTCGACGAGGGGCTCTCAAAGGCGGTCAGTTTCGACAACCTGCTGCAAGACTCGCGGATACTCGGCAACAGCATAAACGACCGTTACGACAGAAATAACGGCGCCAACCAGCTCGTCACCATCGCCACCGACGGCGAGACCTTCGGCCACCACAAGCCCTACGGCGACATGTGCTTAGCCTACTTCTTCACGAGCGTCGCCAAGGAGCTGGGGATCACGCCGGTCAACTTCGGGTACTACCTGTCGATCAACCCGCCGGAGCACGAGGTGTCGCTGGGCGACGCCTTCGGCGAGGGCAGGTCGTGGAGTTGCGCCCACGGCGTAGGGCGGTGGATACGCGACTGCGGGTGCTCGACCGGCGGCAAGCCCGGCTGGAATCAGGCGTGGCGCGGGCCTCTGCGTCAAGCGCTGCGGAATTTGCAGTCTCAGATAGACTTTCACTTCGAGGCGCGCCTCTCCACCATATTCCACGATCCGTGGGCGCTGCGGGACAAGTACATCAACGTCATGTGGGAACCGTCGCTCGCCAAGACCTCCGAGTTTCTGCATACGCAGTCGGGAGGCAAGCTCTCCTTTAACGAGGAACTCACGGCGGAAATCAGGCGGTTGCTTGAGGCGCAAAAGTTTATGCTCTTCTCCTTCACCTCCTGCGGCTGGTTCTTCAGCGAGATAAGCGGCATAGAGCCCATGCAGAACCTCGCCTACGCCTGCCGCGCCCTGCAGCTGGGCCTTCCGGAAGACAGCAAACAATCGGTTTTAAATACCTTTTTAGACGACCTCTCCAAGGCGCCGAGCAACATCGGCGAGTACGGCAACGGGCGCAAACTCTTCGAGACGAGGATACTCCCCTTCTACTACCACGAGAGGCTTTTGGCCTTTACCGCCGCCGCGCAGCAGATACTGGCGGTCAAGCGGCAGTCCTCCTACGAAAAGACGGTATACAACTTGGAGCTCAAGTCGGTGATGTCGTACCGCATAGATCGTATGCACTACGACACTGTGGCCGTGCAGATGGAGAGCGGGGTGACCGGCGAGAGCAGCTCTTGGTCCGTGCTCATCGCCCACAGCCCCGACGCCGAGCTGCGCGGATGGGTGATCCCCGCCAAGAGCGTGCCGACCGGCAGCGGCAAACCGGACGCTTGGACGTCGCACCCCGACGCGAAGATGTTCACGCTCTCCGACCTCTTCTACAGCTCGCGCAGCGACCTGTCGGACTTCTTCCTGAACCTCATGGCCAAGGACACCGACAGCCGCTTCATGGGCTGGATGGAGCAGAACGAGCACAATTTGAACGTTTTGACGCGCCTGAACTACCCCGTCCCGGCCTACTGCAGTTCGCCGGTAGGGTACGTGCTTCAGAACCGCTGGGACGCGCAAATCCACAAGCTGGAGCACATGCACTGGGGCAACGAAGGGGCCGCCGCGGCGGAGCTGGACATCATCGAAAACCTAAGCGGCCTCTACAACGTGCCCGTAGACAAGAAGCGCAGCGCCAACACCCTTCAGTCCGTCGTCATGAAGGCATTGGATATGCTGCAGCAGCGCCCCGCGGCCAAGGTATGCGACCGCCTGCGCGGATTGATGGACATTGTGGACAAGTTCTCGATCCCGGTATCGAAAAGCAGGTTGGAAGACTTCTTCTATCCGGTGCACGAAGGGGTGCTGAACAACATCTACGAAAAGCACAAAGGAGGCGGATGCAACGAGGAGGAGAGGGAGTTGTTGAAAGAATTAGTGAATTTGGCGAGGCGGATGAATTTTAATACGGACAGGTACGCTATTTAGATTTAATAATATTTGTATTATTTCCGCGGCGGATATTATATTATCAATATGATGATATTGAAAAAAAATCAAATAGGGGGGAAACCTAATTGATAGCAAATAACTTACTGTTTTGGACAGTCCAAGCGTTCATATTGCTCATAGGCATATCGATCGGCCACAGTCTGATCCTTCTGCGCCTGCGCCGGGAGGAGAACCGTCGGCGCGAGCTTGAGCTTGCCCTGATGGAGAAGCGCACCGACGTTCTGCGGCAGGGCCGTAAGGTCGCCCAGGACTTGGAAGACGCGCTCTTCAAGGCCAAGGTGCAGCAGGAAATCGACGGTATGATCCGTAAAGGCAATGATTAGCAGAACATCGTTATTCCGGAATTATTTATTATAGTAATAGTATGGGAGGCTGTCGGTTGATTATGGCCACGACAAAAATTTTTCGTCTATCAGCGCTGACACTCTTGTTGACCGCCTTGTTGCTGCCTCTGTCCGCTCAGCAGAACTACCGTTTCCGCGGGAGCGACGGCTGGGGATTCGGCTCAAAGTACGAGCAGCTCTTCGACAACTACAACCTGAAGACCATCGTGGGCACCGTCGTGAAGGTCGATACCAACACGCTGATGAAGGACATGAGCGTCGGGCTGCGCCTGATCGTGACGGAAGACGCGACCGGCCAGAGTACCCCCGTGCACCTGGGGCCTATGTGGTATGCTACTAACCAAGACATCAACTTCCCCAAGGGCGACAAGGTGGAGATCAGAGGGTGCCGCGCCTCGTACATGGGATCGCCGGAGTTTATCATGCTCGTGGAGCTTCGGAGCAAAAACCGCGTCTTCCGGTTCAGGGACGACGACGGAAACCCGTTCTGGGTGACATTCAGGAATAAGCCGTAAAATCCCCTACTCCACCCCGAATCCCCCTGACTCACGGCGTGACGATATCTGGTACTTCAGCACGAGGCTGTTGCGATCCTTGTTGTACTTGCCGCGCTTCTCTTCCGGCAGGTCGTTTACGTCCGCCTCGACAAAGCCCAGCTGTTTGAACCAGTCCGCGGTGAGCGTCGTCAGCACGAATACGGATTTGAGCTTCATTTTCGTCGCTTGTTCTATAAGGTAAGAGATCATCTTTTTGCCTATGCCGCGGCTGGCGTATTTTTCGTCCACCACTATGGCGGCGATCTCGCCCTGCCTGTCGGGGAAGGTGTGCAGGGCGCCGCAGGCGTGGGGGGTTCCGTCTACGACGTATACGGCGTAGTCGGCCATTCTGTCTGTCAGGTCGCCCGCCGTCCGCGCCACCAAAGCGCCGTCGTCCACTTGCGGCTGCATGAGCGACAGGACGCCGGGTATGTCGGCGGCGGCCATAGGCCGGATGTTTTCGTGAATGTTGGCGTAGACCATCGTCCCGAAGCCGCGGTTGGAGAATATCTCTTTGAGGAGCATACCCTCGGCCGTTCCGTCGATTATATGTACGCGGCGGACGCCTAATTTGCAAGCCCGGTAGGCGTAGGAGATGAGGTCGCGCTCGGCGTCGAAGCCCTCTTCGGCGTTCATGTCGAGGAACTGCCCCGCCTGCGCCATCGTCATCTGCGATATGGTGCCGAACTCGGAGATGTAGGCCTCGTCGGGTATCTTGAAGCCCTCGGACTTTATGCCGCCGTACTCGGTTACGAAGAAGAGCTTGGCGGCCCCGAGTTTCACGCTTATCGTGAAAGCGAGGTCGTTCGACGAGAGGTTGTACGGCTTTCCCTTGGCGCTCCAGCCGACGCACGGGAAGATGGGGATGATCCCCTCGTCCAGTATCTTGCGCAGCAGGTCGGTTTGCAGGCTCTCCACGACGCCGGAGTGGCGGTAGTCTACCCCGTTGCGCACGCCGATCCCCTTTGCCCGCACCCAGTTGCCGATGATCGCCCCCGCCTCGTTCTCGGCGAGCATCGTCATGATGCGGTTGGAGACGTCGAAGGCGGCCATGTTGATGAACGGTATGGCCTCCGGGTAGGAGACGCGCACCCCGTCGACGTAGGGGCACTCGATCTTGTAGGCGGAGAGCACCTCGTCTATGCGCATCCGCGAGCCGGGGACGAGGACGATCCGTATCCCGATCCGCCGCAAAAGCACGAGGTCGCGGATGAGCACCGGGAAGAGGGGGTTCGCGATGAGGGCGCTGTCGATCTTGATGACGAAGGTCTCATTTTTGAACCTATCGACGTAACCGAAAGCCTGACGGATCGATTCGGCTTGCTCTTTCAGTTTGATCAGTTTTTGTTTATCCATAGTAGTGAAAATAAAATGTTTTTAGTTAAAATCAAAATCAAATAATAAAATCAAATTCTTTTTTTTAGACGAAGCCCCTTCGGGGCTTCATAGGCTATGCGGGGCTAAACCCCGCATAGATAAAATCAAAACAATGTAGGGGCGGCGACGCGAAGCGGCGCATGTTTTGACGTTATCTTTTGACTTTGATTCTATATATGCGGGGTTTAGCCCCGCATAT
>JAITFI010000073.1 GCA_031281485.1 Chitinispirillales bacterium
AAGTTTACAATTTAAGAGATTGTTTAACAAGAAATATAAATGTTAGAGAATACGGTTCAAGACGATAATCGTCTGAACCACTGTCTGAACCATGATTTCAATAAGATTAGCAAGATTAAAACATCGTTACTTGAAGCTTTTGACTTTAAAATCTTGTTTAATCTTGAAAATCTTGAAAAAATCGTGGTTCAGACAATGTTTTAATCTTGACAATCTTGGGAAAATCGCGGTTTAGATAATAACCGTATGTTTTAAGATTATATGGAAGGCGGAAAAGAAGCGTTTGACTTCCGCAAGAAAATTTACGGAATCTGGGAAACGAAAAAAATATGAACGCAATAGAATTATTAGACATCATTACCTCCGGCGAAACCAGCAAAGTGCAATTCAAGCTTGAATTTGATAATCAAGATAAAATTGCGGCTGAAATAGTTGCCATGTCAAACGCAAAGAGCGGTATAATCATCTTTGGCGTGGATGGCAAAACCGGAATCATTGTGGGCTTGGATTATAATAACTTGCAATATATAACCAGTGAATTAGCAACTATCGCTAGTGATTTGGTCAAACCACCCGTGTATATTGTAACGGAGGTTGTTTCAATTGACGGCAACGCAGAAACAGAACAAAAGAAACTGTTGCTCGCTTATATTGACGAAGGAATATCTAAACCATACAAAGATAATAGCGGGGCAGTTTGGATGAAACAGGGTCCCGATAAAAGAAAGTTGACCGATAATAATGAACAAGTTAGACTGTTTCAGAAAAGCGGTTTAATATCCTTAGATGAAATAATTATTCCACGTACTACCGTTGACGATATTAATTTTTCAAAAGTTGAAGCATATATTAATAAGATCCAAGAAAACGAAGTAGAAGAAATAACAGAAACGCTTTTGACCAATTTGAATATACTAAAAGATAGTAATCTTACATTGGGAGGTCTGCTATTTTTCGCAAAACATCCACAAAAATACAAACCGGCTTTTTGCGTTAAAGCTATCTCATTCTTTGGCGATAGCATTGGAGGTACTGATTACCGAAGCAGCCAAGACATTGAGGGCACTATCCCTGAAATATTTGAAGAAACGATGAGATTTTTTACCACAAACTTACATCATGTTCAGGCAGGACAGAATTTTAATTCTACTGGTAAATTAGAAGTTTCACAGATAGCACTAGAAGAATTGCTTCAAAATGCGTTAGTTCACAGAGATTATTCGAAAAATGCACCAATACGAGTAATGATTTTTGATAATAGGATTGAAATTGTAAGTCCTGGTTCATTGCCTAATAGCCTCACCATCGAAAATATAAAAATGGGTAACGCTGTAGTTAGAAACAATCTTTTAGTTTCTTATTGTTCCAAATTAATGAATTATCGCGGGTTTGGTTCAGGTATTACAAGGGTTTTGAAAAATCAATCCAATGTTGAGTTTATTAATGATGTGGATGGTGAACAATTCAAAGTAGTAATTCAAAGATCTGAGAAAAAATAATGAAACTTCTCTTCGACCCCAACCAACCCTACCAACTCGACGCCGTCCGCGCCGTTACCGATATTTTTGAGGGGCAAGGGCTATGCGGCGGAGAGTTTGAGTTTTCTTTGTATACAGCAGGTTCAATGTTCTCCGAAGATGGTTTTGGTAATAGGATTTCCATAAGCGTCGAACAAATAATGGAGAACGTAAAGGCTATCCAGTTGCGCAATAATACGGCTGACGCGACCGAGCATTTCCATGGGATGAATTTTTCTGTGGAAATGGAGACTGGTACCGGGAAAACTTATGTTTATTTGCGCACAATCTATGAATTGAACAAATTGTACGGATTTCGCAAGTTTGTGATTGTGGTGCCGTCAATAGCCATTCGCGAAGGTGTGTTGAAGAATCTGCAAATAACGCACGAGCATTTTCAATCGCTGTATGACAAAACAAGCCTGAACTTTGAGGTTTATGACAGCAAAAAGGTATCAAACCTGCGTAACTTCGCTTTGAGCAACGCCGTCCAAGTGTTGGTGCTGAATATCGATTCATTTGCCAAAGACGAAAATATTATCAACAAGCCGAATGACAAACTCAGCGGAAAATCGCCTATTGAGTTCATTCAGGCGGTCTGCCCTATTGTGATTGTGGACGAGCCGCAAAATATGGAGACCGACATTCGTAAAAAAGCTATTAAAAATCTAAATCCGCTTTGCACGTTACGCTATTCGGCTACCCATACCAACCTCTACAATCCGGTATATTCGCTCAATCCTGTCAACGCTTACGATTTAGGATTGGTCAAGCAAATTGAGGTTGATTCGGTAGTGGGTGAAAACGCTAAGAATGACGCTTTTATAAAATTGGAGAGCGTTCAGCACAGCGGAAAAAACAAAATTGTAGCCAAAATTCTGTTAGACGTGAATACGCAAAAAGAGGTAAAGCGCAAAAGCGTTACGGCTGATCTTAAAGATAACTACGATTTGTTCAAACTCTCCGGCGAGCGTGAGATTTATCGGGATTTGCTTGTTGATGAAATCAATTTTCAAGAACAGCGCATTTCTTTATCCAACGGGCTAATACTTGAAGCTGGTGAAACTCAGGGCGGGCTGAAGGATGAGGTGCAAAAATATATGATTCGCTGTACGGTGGAAGAACATTTGAAAAAGGAGGCGCGATACGCCAAAAAGGGAATAAAGGTTCTTTCGCTTTTCTTTATCGATAAGGTAAAAAATTATCGTGATTACGATGATACGGGAAACATTATACTCGGAAAATTCGCGCAATGGTTTGAGGAGATTTATAATGAGGAAATTCGCAAACCTATTTACGCGGCTATAAAAAAATTTGACGCTAAAGAGGTTCACGGCGGCTATTTTTCGCAGGACGTTAAAGGAAAGATGAAAGATACCAACGGGGAGACACTACTTGATAACGATACCTACAAATTAATTATGCGAGAGAAAGAGAGTTTGCTAGACACGAAAACACCGTTGCGCTTTATCTTCAGCCACTCCGCGCTACGCGAAGGCTGGGACAATCCCAACGTATTTCAAATTTGTACGCTAAACGAGACCAAATCCGATCTGAAAAAGCGTCAGGAGATAGGCCGCGGCTTGCGTCTTTGCGTGGACAGCGCGGGCGAGCGGATTTATGATAAAGATATCAACCGTCTTACGGTTATTGCCAACGAATGTTATGACGATTTCGCAAACGCTTTGCAGAAAGAGATCGAATCCGACTGCGGCGTAGTTTTCAGCGGACGAATCAAGAACAAGCGGGAGAGGCAAAAAATAAATTACCGCAAAGGTTTTGAGCTTGACCCCAAGTTTTTGGAGATTTGGGATAAAATCAAGTACAAAACGAAGTACAGCGTTACGTACAAAACGGATGAACTGATCGCCCTTGCCGGTAAAGCCGTCGAAGAAATGCCTAAGGTAACGCGTCCGAGCGTGCACAGCGAGCGCGTCGGCGTGAAAATTACGAACGAGGGCGTTTCCGGCGAGTTGCTGCGAGCGAATAAAACGCAGCTTTACGGGGAAGATCAGCGAAACACGCTGCCGGACGTCGTTTCCTACATTCAAAACAAAACCGAACTGACGCGGCGAACCGTTTTTGACATTATAGCTCAGTCGGGGCGTATAAAAGATATCCTCGTTAATCCGCAGCTATTTATGGATTGCGCCGTGAGCGCCGTCAAAGAAACGCTTTACGGTTTGATGATTGACGGCATTCAGTATGAAAAGATAGGCGGCAAGATTTATGAGATGACCTTGTTCGACGACGCCGACCTTGAAGTATATTTAGACGAATTCACGCACATGGTGCAGAACGCCGATAAAACCATTTACGAAAACTACATTCCCCTTGATTCTTCGGTCGAAAGCCGGTTCGCAAAGGATTGCGAGAGCATTGAAAACGTCGAATTTTACTTCAAGCTGCCGGCTTGGTTTAAAATTCCCACGCCTATCGGCAACTACAACCCGGACTGGGCGATAGTTTTCAAAGGCGTTCGGAAGGTATACTTTGTAGCCGAAACAAAGGGCGAGGGGGAGTTGCGTGCCGGCGAAGAACTGAAAATCAAGTGCGGGAAAGCGCATTTTAGGGAGTTTGAGGGCGTCATCTACGAACGCGTGTCAAAGGTCAGCGATATCACCTCGCAATAAAGCCGTACTTTAACTTGTATTCCACCCCCACGGCAAGACATAGTACACGTAGCTATTTTGTAGCGACCTCAGAGAATATAAAGTGTATTTATTGAAAAAAGAAACCCCCTGTAAGTCGCTGAACTCACAAGGGGTTACGAAGAAGTACACCATTCAGGACTCGAACCTGAGACCCGCTGATTAAGAGTCAGCTGCTCTACCAACTGAGCTAATGGTGCGTTTTTTTCGGATAAATGACGCCGCAGGCGGCTTGTAACGTGATAAATATAGTATATTCCGCGCCGAATGTCAAATTTTTTTGCAAAAAAAAATTAGCCGCCGTCCGCCTGACCGTCGGTCCCCGGTTCCTCGGCAACCATCGGCGGTTCGTCCTCTTCGTAGGGGTTGCTGGCCATGCCGCTGTGGCAGCCCCAGTCATCCTCAGCCCAGTCTTTTTCGTGGATGTTGTTCACCGTTCACCCCTTCCGTCCGTTGTAGACCGGCCCGCCCATCGCGGCG
Source organism: Chitinispirillales bacterium (assembly GCA_031281485.1). Taxonomy (GTDB): domain Bacteria; phylum Fibrobacterota; class Chitinivibrionia; order Chitinivibrionales; family Chitinispirillaceae; genus GUT77. Next base: position 4,649 of record JAITFI010000073.1, read on the forward strand.
TACTCCCGCAGCACCGCCGCGGCGCTCTCGCGCAGCACGTCCCTCCGCACGGCGATCCCGCGCGCCTCTAGGCCTTCCACCCAGTCTTCACGCTTCGCCCCTTCGTCAAACCCGACGGCACGTGCGTCTTCGTCGCGCGCCCCGCAGACGAGCGACCGTACGCCCGACCACGGGATGGCGCCCAGGCACATGGCGCAGGGCTCGGCAGAGCTGACCAGCTCGCAGTTCGGCATGCCGCCGCCACCAAGGTCGAAACCGCCCAGCAAGGCTTGGGCCTGCGCCAAGGCGACGATCTCGGCGTGGGCTATGGAGAGGCCCAAGCGCGTTACCATGTTAACGCCGGCGGCGATCAGACGACCGCTTCCGGCGTCGAAGACCGCCGCCGCGAAGGGACCGCCGGTACCTTGGGCGATGTTCTCTCGGGAGAGCTCCACGACAAACGCCATCCGCTCTTCGGAGGAGGCGTAGGGCTCGAACTCCGCGACGCCGTCAAGCGTCCGCGACATCCACGGCGGGATGGTTATCGCGATCTCCGCGGATCTTTTGTTTTGGGGTGCGGCTGAACGCATTTTGTGTCTGCCGATGTTTTGCGTTGATGATACGGAAATCGGAGCGACTGGATTCGAACCAGCGGCCCTGTGGTCCCAAACCACATGCGCTACCAGGCTGCGCTACGCTCCGAAATCCTTATAACCGAAATCGAATAACGAAAAGATCAAACTCCCGAAAAATAACACGGAGGACGAGGGATTCGAACCCCCAAGGCCGCAAAGCCGGCGGTTTTCAAGACCGCTGGATTACCGTTATCCTAGTCCTCCTAAAGAATTATCAAGCCACCGCGCCTACTTCTCTATATCGAGCAGTTCCATTTCGAAAACCAAAACCTGATTCGGGCCTATCGGACCCGCTCCATTTTTGCCGTAGGCCAAATCCGGCGGCACTACGATCCTGAACTTCGAGCCCACCGGCATCAGTTGCAATGCCTCCATCCACCCCGATATCAACCCCCCCACGGGAAACGCGGCGGGTTCGTTGCGGTCTATCGAACTGTCGAAAACCTTGCCGTCGGGCAGCATACCGTGGTAGTGAACCTTGACCCTGTCCGTGAGCGTGGGCTTGGGCCCGCTGCCGGCCTTCAAAATAACATACTGAAGCCCGCTCTCCGTCACAATCACGTCCGGTTTGGCCTTGTTCTCCGCCAAAAAGTCGTTCGAGGCCTTTAGGTTATCTTCCTCAAGCCGCATAAGCTTCTCACGGCTCTTGATGCTGATTTCCCTCCTAAACTTACTGTCCGCAACCTTAAGCGCGCTGTCGGAGAGCTGCGACGGGACGCCGTCCAACACCTCTTTCATCGCCATAAAAAATATTTTTTCGTTAAATTCGACGCCCGTCTCCTTTATTTCATTGGCCATTTTGCCCAAATCGCGACCGAGCTTGTAACCTATCACGTGCGAACTGTCCGCCTTATTAAACGCCGGCGTGGAGGCCCCGGAACCGCCGTCGCCGCACGATACCGATATGGCCGCCGCAACCGTGCCTAACGCCAAATAACCGAATCTTTTGATGATCCTAACACAACGCATAATGCCGAGACTCCTTGCTTTTAAGTGAGTTTTTATAAGGCATAACACCATAATATATATTATCCGCAGTCAAAAATCAAGGGATAGGTACAAAAAATGGATTTTTAATCAATTTCGCCGCGATACAGTTGTTCTATCGGAAAGATCAAATCCCAGTTTTCGCCCCAGACGATATTGCCGCCCTCGATTTTAAATTTTCTGAACTCACATTCGTTCAAGTAAAAACGAATTTTGGGATGCGCGGTCTTTTTTAGAAAATTGCCGAAATTCACTTTTTTTATCACCCCATCGCTGAAAAACAGCGATACCGAATAGGCTCCGGCGTATTCGGCCTGGGCTATTTGAGGTAAGACGTCAGGGATGTCGGTTTTATACTTAGTGGATATCTTCATAAATGTTTCTCCACTTTCTCGAAAAGAATATCTTTGTGATAGATAAAAAAATCTACCCATTTAGCTACGATTTTATCTGAATATTTTTCAAGAAAATTTCTAAAATCCGTTAATTTAGCACCGTTGAGCGGTTTTTTACCGTTCACCTCCTTAATTTTAATTTCAGTTACCTCGCCATTGGTTATGTAAAATTCAGCTTTGCTTTCAAATTCTCCGTATTTTCCGTGACAGTGAATAGGTTCGTGCTCATTAGAGTAAAAAAACAATATGATTCCCAAATACTCAAATATTTTTGGCATATATTTTATTATCCGTTATGCGGCAGCTTAACCGTCTATTTGCTCCAACCCACGGTCATAATATACATTATCCGCAGTCAAAAATCAAGGGGATCGTCAAAAAAATGATTTTTTTACATTTTTTTGTACCTTTTTGGGGCGGCATATAGTATATATATATAATGTAAGGTCCGAAAAATGTGTCGACAGGGGGTAGGACGGCACGTTTTTTGGGGTTTTCGGCGTTTTGGGGAGCGATTTTTACTTAAATTTTCGAAATTATAATTACGGGGAGTGATGATTTATGAAGAAAGATAGCGGAGTTAGGGAGGGGCGGACGGGGCTTTCCCGGCTGGGGGCGGCGGCGATCGTCACCGGGATGGTTATTGCTATGTCGGCGGGGTGGATGGGGGCTTGGGCGCAGGGGTGCGATTACGATGCCCCAGCTTGGGCTGGCGGGATTACGAAAGATAAAGTGATATCCGCTCCCGCTTCCGTCATATATAACGACGCCACAGCGCGCTGTGTATTCATCAAGGGAATGCCCCCATCCGATCAAGCCCATTCGACCTTTTTAAACATCAGTTCCAATGACATCATCGTTAACGGGCAACCGGGAGCACAATTTAATTACAACAACGATGCGTTAAACAGATTGGATAAGATGGACGGCGGCTATTATATTTATGTTCCTAGTGGTAAATATCTTGGAATAGAAGGCGCTATTACAGGTGATCCCGTATGCTCAAATCCCATCCCCTACACCATAACGTTCAACATCAATTATACCGGCGGGACCAATCCGCCGTCAGCCACAACGTCCGCGAGCGGAACGCTTGCCTCTTTGCCTGCCCCTACAAGAGACGGTTACACGTTGGCCGGCTGGTACACGGTGGCGGCGGCAACGGGCGGCAACTTGGTAACAACAAGCACTAAATTTACCGCAAATACTACCATATACGCCCGGTGGACGGCTACATCCTACACCATAACGTACACCCTTGACGGCGGAACCGTAACGCCCGCCAATCCGGCAAATTACACTATCGAAACAGCGGCCTTTACACTGAGAAATCCAACCAAAACCGGATACACATTCGACGGCTGGACGGGAAGCAACGGAACGATCGCGCAGACGACCGTGACCATTCCGCAGGGGAGTACCGGCAACAAGAACTATACCGCCAAATGGACGGCGGACACCCCAACCCCGACCGGTTACATAATAACGTTCAACATCAATTATACCGGCGGTACCAACCCGCAGCCAGCCACGACGTCCGCGGCAGGAACGCTTGCCTCTTTGCCTAATCCCACTAGAACCGGTTATACATTGGACGGTTGGTTCTCTGCGGCAACGGGCGGCAACTTGGTAACAACAAGCACTGTATTTACCGCAAACGCTACCATATACGCCCACTGGACGCAGGACACCCCAACTCCGAGTATTATCACAATAACGTTCAACGCCAACGGCGGAACGGTCACCCCTACGTCCGGCACTATAGGTACGGACGGCAAACTTGCTACCATACCCACGCCGACGAGAGCCGGATTCACATTCAACGGCTGGTATACCGCAGCGACCGGCGGCAATGAGGTGAATACAAGCACTGTATTTACCGCAAACGCTACCATATACGCCCACTGGACGGCCGTCCCCGTAGCCCCCATAATAGTAACGTTCAACGCCAACGGCGGTGTAGTCTCCCCGGATAGCGCTCAGGTCAACTCAAACGGCACTCTCACGACCCTACCCATGCCTACGTACGAAGGGCACACCTTCAAAGGTTGGTTCACAACGCGCAATAGCACTAATGAGATTACGACTAGCACAAGATTTTTCGAAAATACTACCATATACGCTCAGTGGACACCTGTCTCACTGACCGCTTTGACAATAACGTTCGACGCCAACGGCGGTACGGTTTCCCCATCGTGGGCTCTGACCGACGCGGACAGCACGCTCGCGACGCTGCCAACGCCGACGCGCACCGATTATACTTTCATCGGCTGGTTCACTTTGGCGACGGGCGGCTCGGAGGTGAATGTTGGCACAAAATTTTCCAACGACGCCACAATATACGCCCACTGGGCGTCAGCCTCTCAGAACGCTTTCACTATAACGTTCGACGCCAACGGCGGTACGGTTTCCCCATCGTCGGCTCAGACCCGCGCGGACAGCACGCTCGCGACGCTGCCGACGCCGACGCGTGAAGGGTTTGCATTTGTCGGTTGGTCCACAGCGCTCAATGGCAATAATATGGTGACCGATGGACATAAATTTTCCGCCAGCACCACCATATACGCCAAATGGACGGAGACGACCGCCCCATTGGCCATTTTCACAATAACGTTCAACCCGAACAGCGGGACAGTCTCCCAGACAAGCGCTCAGACAGGCGAGGACAGCACGCTCGCGGCCTTGCCGGTACCGACGCGCGACGGACACAGCTTTGACGGGTGGTTCACGGCGGCCACAGGCGGCAATGAGGTGACTATAAACACAAAATTTTCCGCCAACGCCACCATATACGCGCACTGGACGACGGCATCGCAAAATATCGCGGTAATTGATAACGTGCTTTTCGTGGACAGTTCAGGTAATTTCCGTTTCAGTGTGGTTTATCACCTCACGGAAAATAAAAACAATCATACTTTAAAATATATCGTAACGCTTGACTCGGCGGGCACCGTCGTCTTCTTGTCAAGCAGAGATCCGAGCCCGATTAAAGCGAGCATGGCAAACGATAAAGATACGCTCAAAATAAATATCAGCGATCCGTTGTTTGACACAACGTATTGGGTTCACATACATACGGTTGACAACAGCGGGCATCCGGGCGAGGAGAAGTCGGTAAAAAGCGTGAGATCCGGACCATTCACGCATCAAGTCATTTGGGTAGCGCCGGGCAGCTCCAAATTCGCGGACAACAATAATTTCAAACTTGACGCCGTCAGATGGTCTAGTGTGAGCGCCTCCATAGGAATAAAAGTAGAGCCCTCCGTCACGCCCTCCGAAAGCGATCTTCAGAACGCCGGGTTCATACCCGTCGGCGAGTACGGTTACACGTACAGTTTCGTGACACCCGCCGACGCAACGCTGCCGCTTGTCGCCGCGAATATCAGCATACGCGCGGACGTACCGGAGGGGTATTCGACGGATAAAGTGAAACTCTACCGTTGGAACGGCACTTACTGGGAGGTTGCGTTTGATACAAGACACGAAAGCGGCTACTTCACCGGCACCGCGATCGACAGCGTAAGCAAGGACGTCGGCAAGACCTACCGCCTGATGATCAACACGGTGAAGCCTGTCGTGAGCAATTTTCAAGATCCAAACAACCAAGACTGGGTGAGGAGTGACGGACAGATCAGCAATGCGAGTTTCGCCGTGTCGACCAGAATGGGCAACGTCGGAAACTTCCGGGTAAGCGTGTTAACCGGGCCGGCGAAGGATTCGACGAAGCTTGATACGGCTAGAATTATCAGCAACCCGAGCAATGGCATATCTCGAAACGTCACCTTTTCGATAGGGCCCGAAGTCGTCGGAGAATCGGGGAATTTCGGGGTTCTCGCGTTCATAATCGTGAACGGCGGCAACGGAGACACCGCTATAAACTACTCCTATAGGGTGAAATCGACCCGCTACGGCGGCTTCACGGCGTCCACCCAGCTCAAGGACAAGAAGAAGTGGTTCCCTTTCGCCGCGCAGGTTGAACTGACGAACGACGCGGTTAAGGCGGTGTTGGAACCGGCCTTATACAAGGGGGAAGACAAAATCGGCGTCCACGATACTCTGTATAGACTATTCCGCTACAACAAGACCGCGGCGGATCTGGCCGGCAACGCAAACGGGTGGATCGAATACAATCCGGATAATAACGACGCCATGTTCGAGATGAAACCCGGGCGGTTGATGTGGTTCAAAACCTCGGTGCCGGGGGCGATCTTCAACTTCGGCGAGGCGATGAGCATATCGCTCAGGAACGTCTTTGAGATCACGCTGCCGCCCAACCAGTGGACCGACATCGCGCTGCCTTTCCGCTTCGACGTGTGCTTGGGCGACATCAAAGACGCCATGGCGGACGAGTGGGGCCAGCTCGAATTTTACAGGTGGGAGGGCGGCGATCCGAGGTTTGTGGCCAGAGTGCTGAACTCGCCTACGGCGTCTTACGACTCGACGGTGCTGAAAGGCAATGTCGAACCGTTCACGGTCTTCAACAAGAACCAAAACAGATCCGTCACTCTGCGCATACCGCCCATTCCGGCCTTCTTGTCGAGCCACTACAAGACGGTCAACGGGAGAAGGGCGACGGCTCTCGCCAAAACAACCGCCGGCGCGCGGTATGAAACGAACGGGGCATGGCACTACACGTTGCACGCCACGGCCAACGGTTACGAAGTTTCAGACCTGCTCGTGGGCTACCACGCAACGGATTGGGCGTTCGCCGTACCGCCGAGCTTCGGCGAAGAGTCGGTGGTATTGGTAGGCGACGACGGAACCGAGATGGGCCACCACTTCGGCCCGTCAATAGCGAGCGGCAGCACCTACAAGCTCCGCTTCTACAACGACGGCGCGCAACGGACAGCGTTCAAATTCTCCGCCAAACCGAGCGCCGATATCCCGATCAGCGCGCGGGTGACATTCGTGAAAGCCTCCACCGGAGAGATATTGGGCGGCGGGAGCAACGGCAACTCCGAGTACGGCATAACGGTGGCCGGCATGTCGCACGAGGACGTGTTCATGATAATAGGCAGCAGCGGCTACCGCGCCAGAGCGGCCTCCGCCAACGCCGGCGCGAAGTTTACGATAGGCAGAATCAACGTAAATATGTCGGCAAGGAGCGCCCGCATAAGCTACTACGTTCCCGAATCCGGCATCAACCAAGTCGAGGTGTCGATATACGACATCAAGGGCAGACAGGTATGGAGAACCTCCCAAACAGCCAAAGCCGCCGCTTGGAACGTTGTGGAGTGGAACAGCCGCGGCTCTAGATGGGGCGCGGCCTCGAACGGTCTGTACATAGTGCGGATAAAAGCGACGGGAACGGGCGGGACAGCCGGCGTGGCTACTAAGAGAATAATGTTTTCTAGGTAGTTTAAAGTCAAATTCTTTTTTAGACGAAAGGGCGCGATAAATCGCGCCCTTTCATAGAATATGCGGGGCTAACTTGTTTATCTATGAAGCCGAAGGCTTCGTCTTAAAAAGATTTAAAAAATCTTTGCCCCCCCTCCTACCATCAGATCTCCGTCTTCCAAAGCCCGTGGAGATTGCAGTACGCGTAAACGGCTATGGGTTTGTCGTCCGTGACGGAGAACGTCATAGACGGTTTCTCGCCAACTTTCAGGTTTTTGCGCTGGCCGCCGCGTTCGGTTTCCACGTAGACGAATTCGATGCGGTGCGCCTCTTCCATCGGGTGGGCCACGCTGCCTACGTCAACGCTTATGCTGCCGCCGGAGGAGGTAACGGCCGGAAGATGTTTTTCCTTGCTGGCGTCCACCGTGTTGGGTACGAGCTCGCTCATGTTTTCACCGCAACACGATATCGGCCCCCCCTTGTTGACGACGGCGACCGCAATGTTTCCGCAATGTTTGCAGATTAAAAATTTCGGACTCGGTTTCATGGGCACATCCTCCTTTTTTTATTGGTTTTAATTATTTATTAACCTTGCGATTTTGTCATTTCATTCGTATCCGGCTTTAACGGATTCCGGCTTTGGTCTTGGTCTTCTTGCCCCTCCTGTTCCTCTTGCGCCGGCCCGTCTCTCATCGCCCCCACTCCCCTTATATCCCCGTTCCGCGACAGCGCCACGGCTATCGGCCTCGTTTGCGGGAAGTAGGTGAAGATGATTACGACGATGGCGGTGAGCGGCACGCACATCAGCATTCCGGGGATGCCCCATATCAGGTTCCACGTGGCCAAGGAGAGCAGGATAACCAGCGGGCTCAGGTTGAGTTTGTCGCCCATGAATCTGGGCTCGATGATGCTGCCTACGGCTTGCTGGATGATTACTATGCCGAACAGCACCACGAAGAACGGGGCTAAACTCTCGTACTGCATCAGGGCGAAGACCGCCGGCAGGGCGGTCGCCACTATTGAGCCCAAGATCGGGATATAGTTCAGCACAAACAGCAAGAATGTCCAGAAGCTTGCGAAGTTGAGCCCCACGCTCGCGAAGACTATGTAGCCGGCCGCCGCGGTGACGAAGCTTGCGAGGGTTTTTATGCCTATGTACGTGCGTATATCGGAGTTTATGCGGGCAATGATGGCGTTCACCTCATCGCCGCCGGATTTTGGGAGGAGCTTCTTAAATTTCTTGTCGAAGCTCCGCTGCTCCATGAACAGGAAAATCAGGTAGATGATGACGTAGGCGCCCTTGCCGAAAGCGCTTGTGACCTCGCGGACGGCGCCGCGGGTCATGGAGCTGAAGTCGACGTCGGCGAGCAGTTTCTTGAACGTGAGCGGCTCTGTAAACGGGACCATCGAGAGGACGCGCCGGCTCATCTGCTCAAGGTTGTACTGGTAGGCGGGGATCACCGCCGCCACGTGGGTGATATTGGTCATGATGATCCACGAGGCGAGCGCCATGGCGCCGAAGATGACTAAGAGCGCGAAAGTGAACGCGATCGGGCGCGGCACCCTTACCGGGTTCCACTTGCGGGGCTTGGCAATGACGTCGGTGAGGATGCTGATGAGATACCATATAAACACCGCCAACACGAGGGGCATCAGTACCGGCTTGCCAACGTACAGCAGACCGACGATTATGAGGCCTCTCACGAGCCAATCGGTGTATTTTTTTACCATAATCGCAATGCCTCCGCCGCCCTTACGGACGGCTTCATTCCAATGCCCAATCCGATTTTACGCTCACCCACGTTAACTCTTTTTGGCCTTCTTGACCGCCTTGACTTTCTTGACCGCCTCCTTGGCCGGCGCGGCCTTCTTAGCCGTTGCCGCGTGCTTCTTGGGTTTCTCCGCCCCATCGTCGCTGCCGAGCACCGCCAACGAGAACTCTTCAAACGTCTTGTACAGGTAGCCCTCAAAGATCATGTCGAACTTGAGCGCCTCAAAAACGTACGATATGTACTCGTTATCGGCGATGACGTAGACCGCCCCGCCCAAGTGCATGAGCTTGTTCCGGTTGTAGACAAGGGCGCCGATGCCGCCGCTGCAAATAAAGTTGACCTCGTCCAAATTGAACACTATGAGGATATGCCCGGCGTCAATCAACCGCTGGACCTCCTTATCCAAAAAACGCGCCCCCTCCCAATCAACTCGACCGACGGGCTTGATTACCTGAAAACCGCTTATCTCGGTAACAGTGAAATCCATAGGCATTGTGCGCCTCCTCTGCTGGTTAAAATTGTTAGACTATTTAAAATCAATTTTTAATACATCTGTCCTCGTAAAAAATTATTTTATTAGGTTAATACTTTTATAAAATATATTATAACACAACGGTAAGCGTTATTTTTTTAGTAATATATGTTGATGTCGATTTTAAAGAATTTGATTTTTTAGCGTCCGGGGAGGGGTGCATGAGCGCGGATATCACCGAGCTGAACGAGCGGGTTAAGGAGGAGAGCAGCTTCGTCTCCCTCCTGAAGGCGGAGATGGCCAAGGTCATCGTGGGGCAGTCAAAGATGGTCGACAGGCTCCTTGTGGGGCTTCTGACGCGCGGTCACATACTTCTTGAGGGGGTGCCGGGGCTGGCTAAGACGCTGGCCATATCGACGCTCGCCAAAGCGGTCGACACCGGCTTCAAGCGGATACAGTTCACGCCCGACTTGCTGCCGGCGGACATCGTGGGGACGATGGTCTATAACCAGAAGAGCGGGGAGTTCGTGCCCAAAAAGGGCCCCATCTTCTCAAACATAGTGCTTGCCGACGAGATCAACCGCGCCCCGGCGAAGGTGCAGAGCGCCCTCCTCGAGGCGATGCAGGAGTGCCAGGTGACCATAGGCGACGAGTGCTACAAGCTGGAGGAGCCCTTCTTGGTGCTGGCCACGCAGAACCCAATAGAGCAGGAGGGCACCTATCCCCTGCCCGAGGCGCAGGTCGACCGCTTTATGCTGAAGCTCAAGGTCGTATACCCATCGCGCGACGAGGAGAAGGAGATCCTGAAGCGGATGGCGGCCGGGCCGATACCGGAGGTCAGCCCGGTAATAAAGGTGGATAAGCTGCTGGCGGCCAGAAAATTGGTCACCGAGATCTACATGGACTCCAAGGTGGAAGATTACATCGTGAACATAGTCTTCGCCACCAGAGAACCGGAGGCGGTGGGGCTGAGCGACATGAAGTCGCTGATATCATACGGCGCCTCCCCGCGCGCCACCCTGTTCCTGACCCGGGCCGCCAGAGCCCACGCCTTCATACGAGGCCGAGGCTACGTAACCCCGGAAGACATAAAATCCGTGGGGATGGACATCCTGAGGCACAGGGTGATCACCACCTACGAGGCGGAAGCGGAGAACATAACCTCGGAGCAGATAGTGCAGAAAATTTTCGACAGCGTGGAAGTGCCGTAATGAAAAACTCATTTATTTTTGCGTCATTGATAATCTGCGCAACCGCTGCCTCTTTCTTCCAAGCCTTCGGCGAGCGGACGGTGAGCGGTATCATCGACCGTGAGACCCGGTGGAAGGCGGAGGAGGGTCCTTACATCATAGAGGGCGACCTGCTCATAGCGAAGCGGGCCAACCTCGTCATCGCCCCGGGGTCGCAGCTCATCATAAAGAGCGGAACGAAAACAAGCTTTTTGGCCGCGCCGTTCGACAAGGCCGACTCCACCCTGTTCTCCATCCGCGTGCTCGGTTCCATAAGCTGCGTAGGCAGGAGGAGCAACCCCATCGTCATTACGCCGGAGAAAACGGCGCTGGCCGACTACTCCTGGCGCGGGATAATCTTGGACGAGGCCGACAGCAGGTACACCGAGATCGCGTTCACGGAGATATCCGGCGCGGCGACGGCCATCACCGTCAAAAACTCAAGCTCGCTGATACGGAACAACGCGCTGGAGAACTCCAATATAGGCATCCACTGCATTGGCGGCGGCCAGCCTAAGATTTACAACAACCTGATATCCAGCTGCTTCACCGCCGGTATAAAGATAGAGAAGAGCAACCCGCAGATTTTCAACAACATCATCGCGTTCAACAACAACGCGGGGCTGTGGTGCGACGACAAGTCCAAGATCGTTTTCAATTACAACTGCGTATTCGGCAACATAGACAGAAATTTTTTGGACTGCGACCCGGATTTGGGCAAGCTGACACGCGCCGTCAAGAAAAAGGGCTTAACCGATAAGGACTCCACCGACGCGCGCGGCAACATCGTCGCCGACCCGATCTTCATTGGCTCGGAGGCGGAGGCCAGAGCGATAGAAATCGACATCATGCTGCAAACCGACTCAACGAAGGTGGAAAACAAGAAGATACTGCACATGCCGAATCTGCAATTCGGCAAACCGAAGATTAAAGAGGCGACTAAGATAGGGAGCGAGACTCGGCAACTGTCAAAGTACTCCCCCTGCATAAACGCGGGCGACCCGAGCGGATCGTTTAAAAACGTCGACGGGACAAGAAACACCATGGGCCCCATGGGAGGGCAGGACTTCATGTCGAAATAAGCCCTACCCTATCTCTTCAATACCTATCAACTCCTGATCCTTATCAACCGCCGTCCCGTCGGCAACAAGCATCTTCACTATCTTACAGCGCGACGGCGCCGATATTTCGTTGAAGAGCTTCATCGCCTCGACGATGCACACCTTCGCCCCCTTTTCCACAATGTCCCCCTCATTGACAAACGCCGGCTTTCCGGGCCCGGGGGAGGAGTAAAAGGTCCCGACCAACGGCGCTTTTATCGTTTGCTTGTAGTCCGCGGCCTTACCCGCATTTACCTCCGGCGCCGTATGCTGTTGTTGCGCCGGCGGCGGCGCTTGCGCCGTTTGCGGCAACGCGACGAATGAGGGCAGCGGCAACGGGGCTACGGCGGCGGCGTCGAGCGTCTGCGGCGCGGAGTGCGATTTCACGGATATCGTCGACTCGCCCTTTCGGAAGACTATCTCCTCTATGACGAGGCCGTCGATCTTGCCGATAAGCTCGGCGGCAAGGCCGTCTACCGGAAGCTGAAACTGCGACGCCGGCGCAGATACATTCGTCTGCACGGGTACGGGCGCCGGCGCTTTCTTGTCGGCGCCGCCACTGTCCGCGGCCTCGCCTCTAGCCTTCTTGATCTCGGCGTCGGCGGGGATTTCAGGGCGCTCGTCGGCGGGCGCCGCCCTCCACTTGAAGTATTCGAGCGCCGGCTCGGGCAAAAGCACGTAGGATAGGATGTCCTCCTCGGCGTTGATGAGCGCCGGGTCCACGCCGTCGGTCGCCTTCGGGAGCATCGGGGCAATCTTGTCGGCGGGACGGTAATTTATCGGCTTCTCGTCGCCCAATATCTTCTTTATCATGCTCTTTTCGATCGGCGCGGGGGAACTGCCGTACAGACCCTTCACGTAGTCCTTCACCTCGTTGGGCACGATCTTGTAGCGTTCGCCCGATATGACGTTCATTACCGCCTGAGTGCCGACGATCTGGCTTGTGGGGGTGACGAGCGGCGGGTAGCCCAAGTCCTCGCGCACGCGGCTGACCTCCTGAAGCACCTGCGGCAATTTGTCGAGCGCCTTCTGCATTTGGAGCTGCGAACGGAAGTTAGAGATCATCCCACCGGGAATCTGGTGCACCAAGATGCCCGGGTCTATGGGCATGATGGAGAGCGGCGCCGCGCTGCGTCGAGGGGCGAGATCGGCGAAATACTTGGCGATCCTGTCAAGCGCCTCCACATCTAAATCGGCGGAGTAATTGGTCTCGGAAAATATCGCGGCCATAGTCTCTACGGGCGGCTGAGAGGAGGTTCCGGCCATAGACGATATGGCGCAGTCAATGGCCCCGGCGCCGGCGCGCACGCCCTCTACGTAGGCGGCGGTACTCATGCCGCTGGAGGCGTGGCAGTGCAGCTGGACGGGGATGTTCAACTCCTTAATGAGGGCGGACACCAAACGCTCCGCCATTATCGGAGAGAGGATGCCGGCCATGTCCTTGACGCACAACGAGTCTATGCCCAGCTCAACCTGCTCCTTCGCGTAACGGACGTACTTCTCTATGGTGTGGACGGGGGAGGTCGTGTAGGCAAGCGTACCCTGAGCATGCGCGCCGTGCTTTTTGACCGCCTTGATTGCCGCCTCCAAATTTCTGGTGTCGTTCAACGCGTCAAACACGCGGAAAATATCTATCCCGTTCTTGCAGGCGAGAGCGACGAACCTGTCTACGACGTCGTCGGCGTAGTTGCGGTAGCCAACGAGGTTCTGGCCGCGCAAGAGCATTTGCAACGGCGTGTTTTTGGCTTTGGCCTTGATCAGGCGCAGGCGCTCCCACGGGTTTTCGCGCAGAAAGCGCAAACAAACGTCGAAGGTGGCGCCGCCCCACGCTTCGAGCGAGTAGTAGCCGACGTTGTCAATGACGTCGATGATGCTGAGGATGTCGTCGGTGCGCATACGAGTCGCCCAGAGAGACTGGTGGGCGTCGCGCAGAGTGGTATCGGTTATGCGCAATGGGATATTGTGCAATAGGTCTTCGGTTTTCATTTTCGCGGTATTTCCCATAATAGTCGGTATCCTTATATTGAGTCTGGATTGCTTCGTCGCTTCGCTCCTCGCAATGACCGTCATCGCGAGCGTAGCGAAGCGATCCAGTACTTTTTAATCCTATAATCTGTTTTTCTAATCCTACTAATCCTAATCTTACTTCGTAAATTTTCCCATCTCGGAAAACTTTTCGAATCTCCTTTGAATGAGTTTTTGCGGTGACAGCGGTATTAATTTTTTCAGGTGTTTCAATAGCGCCGATTTTATTGCGTTGGCTGTGGCTTGGTGGTTGCTGTGAGCGCCGCCGGCGGGCTCTTTTACTATTTCGTCTATCACTCCTAACGATAGGAGCGACTTGGCGGTGATCTTTAAACTCTCCGCGGCTTGGGCGGAGTACGAGGCGTCGCGCCATAGGATTGAGGCGCAGCCTTCCGGGGATATTACAGAGTATACGGCGTTTGCCAGCATTAATACGGAATCGGCCACGCCTATTCCGAGCGCGCCGCCGCTGCCGCCCTCGCCGGTTACTATGGCTACGACCGGGATCTCTAATTTCGCCATCTCCGTCAGGTTCCTCGCTATGGCCTCGGCTTGCCCGCGTTGCTCGGCGTCTAAGCCGGGGTAGGCCCCGGATGTGTCTATAAAGGAGACCACCGGCACGTTGAACTTCTCGGCCAGACGCATAAGCCTCAGCGCTTTTCGGTAGCCTTCGGGTTTGGCCATGCCGAAGTTGCGCCTGACGTTCTCATCTATGTTCTTGCCTTTGCTGTGCCCCACCAGCATGACCTTCTGGGCGTCAAGCTTAGCGAAGCCGCCTATGAGCGCCCTGTCGTCCCCGAAACACCTGTCGCCGTGCAGTTCGACGAAATCCTTGAATATCAGCGAGATGTAGTCGTGTAGGACCGGACGCTTGGGATGCCGCGCGACCTGCACGGTCTGCCACGGCGATAAGGCGTCGTATATCTCCCTCTTGCGTTCCTCGCACTTCTTTTCGAGCTCTTCAATATGGGGACCGAAGTCGCCCTTGTTCTCGGCGGCCGAGTTTTTCAGCTTCTCTATGGCCCTCTCAAGCTCGACCACGGGTTTTTCAAATTCAAGTTCGCGTTCCAATATCCGACCCTCACCTATTATAATATGAAAGTATAAGGTGCAAAGCGCCCTTCATATCCCGCCTATGCACGATAGCGTCCAAGAAACCGTGCTCCAGCACGAACTCGGCGGTTTGAAAGTCTTCCGGCAGCTTCTGCTTGATGGTCTGCTCGATCACCCGCCTTCCGGCGAAACCGATTAGCGCTCCGGGCTCCGCGATGTTGACATCGCCGACCATCGCGAAAGAGGCGGAAACACCGCCGGTCGTCGGGTCGGTCAGCACGGAAATAAACGGAACCCGCCTCTCGTCGAGCCGCGCCACGCCGGCGCAGGTCTTGGCCATCTGCATTAGCGATAGTATCCCCTCGTGCATACGCGCCCCGCCGGAGGCCGAAAATATTATGTATGGAATGCGGTGGTCATAGGCGTAGTTGGCTGCCTGCAGTATCTTCTCGCCCGTCCCGGAACCGAGGCTGCCGCCCAAGAAACGAAAGTCCATCACGCCCACGACGACCTCAAGCCCGTTTATCTTCCCGGTGCCGGTCACCACCGACTCGTTGAGTTTGGTCTTGGCGCGCGCCTGTTCCGCCTTCTCGCTGTAGGGCCCCTTGCCGTCGACGAAACGCAACGGATCGCAGGGACGCACCGTCTCAAACATCTCCCTGAACGTACCGCTGTCGAGCGTGATCCCTATGCGCTCGTAGGCGTTCAGCTTCCCGTGCCAACCGCACTTGGGGCAAACGCTGATATTGTTCAGAAAGTCCTGCTTGAAGATGTGCGCCGAGCAAGATTGGCAGCGTATCCAAATCTCATCATGGTGGTGCTGCTTCTTGCCGCTCGGTTCTTTTGACTTTTTTGTAAACCAACCCATTAAATTGATTCCTTAATAAAAGTATGGCCGCGTCAATAACGCTAATCTATAAATATACATTAAAGTCACTAAAATCAACTTATTTTTAAAGACTTAATCAACTTCTTCATTGAATCAAAAGCAATCTCTTCTTCTGTAATATCTTTAGGAAACTTATAAACGACATCTTTGATTTCGTCGTTTGTACGGATTTTATTATCAGCCCCGTCTTCAAGGCGGCACTTTAAGAAGATGTCGAGCGTGTGGTACAGAACGCCGCCGTATAGGTAATTATTGGGGATCGACCGATAGTACTCGATGCCGCAAACCGTTATGCCAAGCTCCTCGCGCAGCTCGCGCGCCAGCGCCTCTTCAGCGGTTTCGCCGAATTCGACAAAGCCGCCGGGTAGGTCCAGCAACCCCGTCTGCGGTTCTTCGTTCCTGCGGACGGCCATGAGCCGGCCCTCGCCGTCAAAAAGCAGCGCGGCGACCGCGGCGGCGTTGTTCAGGTACATTTGGAACCCGCACCCGGCGCAGACGATCTTGCGGGAGTCCGACAATACCGCGGGGCCGGAGCAACGCGGACAGTATTTCAGCACGTCTCTGTTATCCATAGTTATCGGCCCGCGTCAACGCTTAAAGACAAAAAAGGGTTCTTTCAGCGAAAGAACCCGAAAAACACTCCCTAGGGGAATCGAACCCCTGTTGCAAGGATGAAAACCTTGTGTCCTAACCACTAGACGAAGGGAGCAAAGTTTAATCCCGTCACCCGTTTAAATATAACTAATACCATCCCAAAAAACAAGCGGAAAAAATAATTCTTTTACTTCCCGGACTTCTTGATCTCCTCCGCCACCAAGTCGTTGTCAGGCGCCAATTTTTGGGCCGCCTCCAAATGCTCCTTGTACTTATCCATCTGATTGCGCGTCTTGTAGAGCTTGGCAAGCCCCAGTTCCGCCAGCGCGAACTTGGGGTCGGCCCTGAGCGCCCTATTGTAGAAGGTCTCCGCCCACGCCGGTTTTGACGCCTGCACATACGTCTCCGCCCGCTCGTAATGGGCCAGAGCGTTGTCCGGCTGAATATCCCCAATCTCCTTGTACACCTCAAGCGCCTGATCGTACTCCTTGCGGGAACGCAAAATCTTGGCTCGCAGCATCAAGGCGCTCGGATCCGTCGGATCCTTGGCCAAAAGCTCGTCTACGACCCCTTCCGCCTCCTTAACGTCGCCCAAGGCTACGAGCGCGTCCCCGAAAAGCTGCTGATAACGGGTGTCGTTGCTTATCTTCACAAGCTCGCGTATCTCAGCAAACGCATCCTGCTTCTTATTTTCAGCCACATACGTCTCGTAGAGTTGGAAACGGATATCCGTATCGCTCGGCCTTAAGGCTTTAGCCTTTTGCAACATATTGATCGCCTCTTTGTTGCGCTTTGTACGAGTGTAACCCTTTGCTAAAAGCACCATAACGCTCGGGTCATTCGGCGACATCGTATTGGCGATCTCAAGACTGATCATCGCGTTGGTGTTGTCGCCCTTCCTCATCAAAAGCGTACCGATTCTTTTGTTCGCCTCCACATGCTGAGGGTCGGTGCGCACGTACTTTTGGTACGCTGCCAACTCGTCGACGTCGCGGTTCATGGAACCGTAAACGGCGGCGATTTCGAGCCACAGCTTCGGTTCCTTGTTGGCGGCGGCGGTGGACTTTTGCAACAGCGGCACGGCCTTATCCCTCTCCTTCGTATCCTTGCTCTGCGAGTATAAAAGGCCAAGGCGCAAACCGTTCCTTGCATCGTCCGAAAAAGTCTTCATGTTCGCCTCGTAAATCTTCATGGCCGCGCCCGGATTGCTCTTTTCCAACAAGTATGCGGACTTGTAGGAGGCGTCGCGGTCTTTCACGCCCGGCAGACCGGCATACTCGGCGTATACAGCCGCGGCCTGATTCTGCTTCCCGTCTTTCTCGTACATCTCGCCCAAAAGCGCGAGCACGCGACCTATCTCCGAGACGCGCGGCTTCCTGTTGCGCAGATCCTCAAGCGCCGTCTGCGCGCTCTTGGAGTCGCCGGTGCGTAAACACGCGTCCGCGTACATCAAAACCACCGCCGGCTCGGTCGCCTGAGCGAGCGACAGGTACTTTGCGGCGTCGGCGTACTTCTTCTGTTCATAGAGCAACTTACCGACATTCGCGGCTGTAGCCTTATCCGATGGAACCTTATCCAAATACTTAATGTAGCAACGCAGCGCCTCTTCGCTATTCTTCTGCTTTACGTAAAGGTCGGCAAGCTCTTTGTACTCTTGCGCGGCCCCGGCGTTCATCATGACAACCTGCTCGTAAGAGATGATCGCCGCCTTGACGTCGCCCAACGCGGCTTGACAACCCGCGAGGGCCGTGAGCACGTCGACATTGGACGGTTCCAATCCGGCCGCTTTCGTGTACATCTCCATCGCTTCCTTATACTGGCTACGATTCTGGTAGATCATACCGAGCGTGGTGTAGGTGCCCACGTCCGCGTCGCCGTTCTTGATGATGGCGGTAAGCGCCGTGACTACCTCGGTCGTCTGCCCCTTGGCTATCACGATCTCGGCGTAGCGTTTGTGGAACCCTTTTAGGTTGGGGTCGAGCTTTATCGCAGTCCTATAAGCGTTTAACGCACCGTCCAAATCCTTCTGATTGTATAGGTAATCGCCCAAATCACGGTTGGCCTCGGCGTCGTTCGGCTTCAGCTTGAGATACTCCCTGATGCTCGCCACCGCCTCTAAGTTTTGATTTTGGGCCGCAAAGATCGCCGCGAGGCGCCTATGGGCCTGCGGATTTTTGGGATCGAGCGTCGTGACGTCGGTATACATCGACATGGCCGTCTTGAAGTCGTTCTTAGACTCGGCGGCGGCGGCGAGGCGCAACCGAGAGACGACATCTTTGCGGTCAATCGCCACGATCTGCTTATCGACGACCGCGAGTATTGCCTTAGCGCCGTTTTTATCGCAACACTCGGCAAGCATCCTTAAATACTCGATATTGTTAGGGGCTTTCTTGCTTAAAAACTCCGCGTGTTCTTGGGCGGCCTTGTAATTTTTATCACTCATTAGCACCCGCGTAACCACCGCGCGCGCCTCCAAAGCGTCCGGATTGAGCGTTATCGCGCTCCGAGCCGCGTCCATCGCCGCTTTGTTCATGTCGCCGGCGCTGTAGTAGGCCACGGCTATGCCCTCAAAGGCGTCCGCCGTCTCTTTGAGCTTGTTCGCTTTCTCGAACAACTCGACGGCCTCCTTCCACTTCTTGGACTTGAGGCTGTAGTTGCCAAGCGTCACGAAGACTTTAGGGTCGTTCGGGCTGAGCGCCACCATCTGCTCGTAGATCTTCTTGGCTTTATCGCTCTGACCGTTCTTCTCGTAAAGCTCGGCCAACCGCGCGTAGGCCTCAAGGTTTTTGGAGTTTACGGAGATCGCTTTCTCTAAGCTCGCTATCGCCTTTGGGTTATCCTTAGACTCCACGTACGCGTCGGCCAAAAGGAAGTATATATCTTTCACGACGGCGCCCTTTTCATCCGCCGCCACGATAAATTGCAGGTGCGGAAACGCGAAGGACACGGCCTTGCTTTTGAGCTGCGAACGCGCCAAATTGGCGCGCGCCAAGAGAGCCTCTTTTCTCTTGTCGTTCCCGAACATCGCCACCGCCGACTTGTAGGCCACCGACGCGCCGGCGGCGTCGCTGGTCTTCTCTTTGGCAAAACCAAGCATATAAAAGTCCATAGCGTCCATAATGTCCTGCGAGACGCCGGCGTACCCGGAAACGACCTCGGCGTACTTCTTCTGCCCGAACCGCGCCCGGGCTATGAAACGCGAGGCCGCCGAAACATTCGACTTGCGGTCAACGGCGATCTTCAGGTAAATCAAGGCGCTGTCCGGAACCCCGGCCTCCACGTATGACCTGCCTATCCTGAACGCCACCTCCCCGTCGGCCCTCTCCTTGTAGGAGCGCTTCATGAGCGGAATTGCGTTCGCGAACTCCCCTAAGTTGTAGTAGATATTGCCCAACTCGCGGTTGGCGATAACGTTGGCCGAGTCGGTGGCGATAATCTTCTCGAGCGCCTTCTTGGCGTCGGCCGGCCTCTTTAGCAAAATGCAGGCCCGGGCGTACTCCCAGCTCGCCTCAGCCGTAAAGTTTACCTTCAGCGCCCGCTCCGCCATAGCCGCCGCGTCCTCCGGCTGCTCCATCTTGTTGTAAATGCGCGCTACGCTGATGAGCGCCTGATAGTCGTCCGACATGGTGCGCCAAGCCACCAAATAGCAAGCCAACGCCTTTTCAAGCAAACCAAGCGCCTCGTTGGCCTGCCCGACCTTAATCCAAAGCTGCGGGTCGCGCTTGTTGTAGGGAAGTTTCTCCTCCGCGTAGGCCAAAGCCTCCTTGTACTTCTTGGCGGAAAAAAGGTTGTCAAACTCGGCGTCGGCGCGGACGGACGACGCGGAGACGAGTATGAGGATGAACGCCGTCAGCACGGTCACAGCCATAGCCGATACTGATTTTCTGCCTGCCTTGGACATAAAAGCCCCTTTTGGTGTTGATTTTGACCTTTTTCGGGTTTTTGGGTACGACCGGACATACCGGCCGGAATTACCACCAATATAATAATATAATTATCGGCAAGGGGAATAATATTATTAAATTTGAAGCCTCTTCACTTCTTCCCCTTGACCTTCCGCTCCAACTGCTTGAGCGCCGCGCTGTTCGGGTTCTTCTCCAAGCCCTTAGCCACGATCTCCGCAGCCTTGGCGTTGTCGTTTTTGGCGATATAGATATTTGCCAAGTTCGCGTATGTCTCCGGGGAGGGTTGCGCATCCAGAGCTTTCAGATAGGCTGTTTCGGCCTGATCCAAGTCGCCCCTCGCTCCGTATATCGCGCCCAAATTATTCCAAGCGTAGCTGAACGCAGGATCTTGTTCCAATATTTTCTTATACATAGCCTCCGCCTGATCAATCTTTTTAGCGTTCTGCAAATCCACAGCGCGGTTGTACCACGTGTCAAGCGAATCGTTCTGCGCGCGGTTCGGCAGCGCCACCTCTTTTTGCTGCGACGATCCGCCACGTTTGAATTGCTCATACCTAAGTTCTATATCCTTGTTCTGTATCTTCTTGTCCAACTCCCTCGCCTTTTGGTAGCGGTTGTAGGACTCCTCAACCTCGCCTAGATTATAGTGGGCCACGGCTATGTTGTACTGCGCGGCGGCGTTTCCCGGCTCTATGGTTGACAGTTTAGTGAACCAAGTTTTAGCGTCGGCCCACTTCTTGGCGGCCACGGCGCAGTCGCCGGCGGTGCGGCAGATTTCGGCGCGGGCGCCTCCGGCGGCTTTTTTAACGGCCTCATCCGCCGCCTCCAAGGCCTCTTTGTACATCCCACCCTTATAGGCCGCGAAGATCATATTGTAAGCCAAGGCGTCCGCGTCCGCCGCGCCCTCTTTGCCGCCCGCGTTAACAGCGTCCCTGTACGCCTGATACGCGCCCTTGTAGTCGCCGCCGTTAAAGGCTAACCTTGCGCGGACTACGCTTTTGTCACGCTTCCAAGCGCCGTCGTCCGGCACCTTGGCGAGCGCGCCCTCCGCCTTCGCCTTTTGGCCGAGCGCCGCGCTGACGCGGGCCACGGCGAACCAGTCGTGGGCGTCTTTCTCCTTTATCGATTCGTAAGCGGCCAAAGCCTTCGCCGTATCGCCCCTCGCCAAATCCATCTCCGCCGAAACGCGGGCGAAGTGCACCGACGACGGGAACTCCTTCTTTAACAGAGCGTACATCTTCTCCGCCCTATCCGCGTCGCCGCGTTTCCTTGACAGCAGGAAAATATCGTACGCGGCCAATTCGCGCTTGTTTGATTCCAACCCACGCGTAAAGGCGTCAAAGGCCTCCGCGATCCTCCCCAAACCCTGATAGGCGTTGCCTAAGTTGATGTAGACGGCTTTGTCGGACGGATTCAGCGACTGCGCCTTTTTGTAGCTCTCAAGCGCCTTGTCGTACTGCCCTTTACTCTCGTAGGAGAGTCCCAAATTGATATGGACAGTCGCGTTGCTACCGTCCTCCGTAACGGTTTTTTCCCACTGGTCAACGGCCTTGTCGGTCTCCCCCATACGATTTAGGACGAACGCCAAAAGCGCCCGAGCCGCGGGATTGTCCTTCTTGGCCGCCGTGCTCTTTTCAAACGACGCTTTCGCGCTTGTCAGTTCGTTCAGCTCCATATTCGCGTATCCGAGTTGATAGTGAAGGCGCCAAACGTCGGTCTTCCACTTAGGCAATAAACCGGTAAATATCTTTACCGCCTTTGCCGGGCTGCCGGAGGACAGATAGGCCTCCGCAAGTTCGTACTGCGCCTGAAGGTCGTTTGGAAATTTCGCGACCGCGGCCTCTAAGGCGGAGGCCGCCTTATCGAACCTCTGAGACTCCTTATTGTAAATCGCGATGTGGCGGTACACGCTGATATTTTTGTCCGCCTCCTTTAGCGATTCCAAGGTCGATACGGCCTTATCGTACTTCTTTTGGTGATAGTACAGGATAGACAGCTGTAACGCCGCGTCGCCGCAGTCTTTGCCACAAGACGAGAGCCGCCTAGAGGCGTCCTCAACGGACTTATCCAAATCGGCGGCGTTCTTGCCCTTCACCGCCAGATTAAGCTGCGCGCTCATGTTGTTCGGGTCTATCTTCAGCGCCTTTCTAAAGTGCTCCTCGGCGGCTTTGCCGTCCCCTTTCGCGTGGCTGAGCACACCCAAAAAATCGTAGTAATCGGCCTTTTCGTCCATCGATATGGCTTTTTTTATGTGCCGCTCCGCCGCCCCGAAATCGTTCCTCAGGCGCGCCGCCACCGCCCGCATGTAGTACATCTGCGGATCGGAGTAGGAGTTGTCGACGCCGTTCCACATCTCCTCCGCCTTCGCGTAATCCTTCAGCGAGAAATACATCTGCCCCGCGTTTTGCATCAGGAGCGGATCGCGCGGGTGGCGTTTCAATCCCTTTTCATAGTATTCAAGCGCCTTGGCCGCGCCGTGGCACTCCTTGGCCGCGAATCCGGCGAGCAGCCAAGAATCTATGCTTGGGTTTTTCTCCTTGCCGAAGTAATTAGACAAAACGGATAACGCGTCGCCGCACTTGCCGCCGTCGATCTGCACCGACGCCAAGTCGAGCATAGCCTGAGGCGAAGCTCCGCGATTCACGGCCTTGGACAAGTACTCCGCGGCCTGCGCGTAATGTTTCCGCAACCCCTCTATCCGACCAAGCTGCGCCAGCGCCTCCGGGTTGTCCCCGACATTTTTAAGCACGGTTATAGCCCCTGCCGTGTCCTTTGCGACCAGTAACCCGTAGGAGTAAAAGTTCCAAGCGTCTTGGTTAGCCGGCGCGCCCTTGTAGGCCTTGGCGAAGTACTCAAGGGCGGTTGCCGTCTTACCCTCCTGCATGTTGATGGCGCCCAAACGCAGAATCGCCTCCGTGAATTTCCCATTCTGTTTAACCGCAAGCTCGAACTGCCGCTTAGCCTCCTCCGGCTTCTTGCTGTGCAAATGTATCAATCCGATATTGTAATAGGCGACGTGGTACTGCGGGTCGCGCCTCACGGCCTCCTCCCAAGCCCTCTGCGCCCCCGCGACGTCCCCGCGCCTATAGAGCGCGACGCCGCGGTTGTTGATGGCATCCGTATACTGCGGTAAAATGCCGAGCGCCTGCGTAAAGAAGTCGAGCGCGGCGTTGTTGTCCTTACGCTCGAGGGCGTCAAGCCCCTTGAGGTTCAGTTGAAAAGCCTCGTCGGCCACCTTCATTATGGCCCCTGAGAGGGCCTTTTCGGGGGAAGCGTCGAGATCAAGCTCTAGCTCCATCTGTCCTTGGGCGACGGCGCCGGTTGTTATCAACAATAGCGTCAATAACGATAGCAGGAATGACCTCACGGCGATTATCGCCTTGAGATTGCGTTTTTTGTTTTGGTTCTGTGCCATTTTTGTATCGACCTAATTGAGAGTTGACAGTAAGTAATTATTCATTGTCACCGCACGAAAAGCCACGCTATCCCGTGGTACAACCCGTAAAATACCAACCCGACAGGGCCGAGTTTCACCGGCACCCCCAGTCCGACGGTTACAATGGAATACGACACGCTCTGTTCGGCGTATTTTATCCTCCCCTCCAATTTCTCTATTGCCAAATTCAACCGCTCAAGCTCTTTCTCCACCTTCAAAATGTCGTCTACCGCCTCCGCCTTTTCGAGCAACGCCATATACCTATCGCGCACGACTTTCAAGCTGTTTAACGCGACGGTATTGTCGCGGTATTGGTCCGTAATATCTTCCCCGCTTTTGGACTCAAACTTAACTTTTCCCAGCATTTTTACGTTATTCAGAAAACTGTCCATGTTTTTCGACGGTATCCGCGCCCTTACGCTGTTCCCCGTTTCGCTCACGATGAATCCCTTACTGTGTTTTATTTGCTCAAGCACCATTTCTTTCGTATCCTCAACTTTTTTAACCGACAGTTCCAGATAAGCCGAATACGCAACCATACGCTCGCCGGCGTTTATGTCTTGACGATCGCGTCTTGACGCCTCCACGGGGGTTGGGTTATCAAGATAACCTATATCATCCGCCCCCTCAAAAGACATCTGCCGATCATAATGCGCATGTTTCGGCGCCGAGCACGAAGATTGCATAAGCGCCAAAAATATTAAGACGCTTATTTTAGAAACGTTTCTAAAACATTTATAAATCCTCATATTAACAAATTCCTTTGTTTTTAATCCTGTTAATCCTATTAATCCTACTAATCCTAGTCCTCATTTGCGCGCCCAAACATCGGTTATCTCCCCGAACACGACCTTGTGATAACCCTTGACCTCCGCGTACGCGTCCGTGACGAATTTTTTGCTCTCATCCGTGTAAAAGTCGTCCGGCGACACGGTGGTAACTTGGACCAATTTGCACTCGATGATCAGTTTGGCCTCTTTGAAGGCCATGTTGCCGGCCGGCGTCTGCACCGCGGTCAGTTTGGTGTTCTTCATCTTCGCGTCGCTGTCGCGACCCGACTGCTTTCCGAACTCCATGACATCGCCCTTGTACTCTTCGTCGAAAAACGCCATGGTGTATTTCTGCTCTTTGCGCATAAGCTCAAGCGTATAGCGGCTGGAGCGCAGCATCAAAAATGTCGAGGGTTTGCTGAATATAACCCCCCACCCGCCCCATCCGGCCACCATTGAGTTGTAGTGCGACGGGGTGCCGGCGGTAAGCACCGCGAAGTCCTCGCTGATGAGCTTAAAGACATCTTCCGGTATCTCTTTCACGTTTATGGCCCCGAACAGGTCTGAGAAAGAGCGCTCTTTGATCTCCTCACGGCTCAACACAGCGCGTTTCTCCTCAGCGCCGCTTTGGCCGGTGTTTCCCTCCTTACAGCATGAGAGACCGAACGTTGCGATTGCCGTAAAGCCGGTTAAGGCGACAAACGTGGTTTTGACTATGTTTTTCATATTCGGCTACACCTTTCTTTTTGGTTTCTTAACGATAAAAACATACGGCGCGCGACAGTTACAATTTTAAATGCACGCCGAGTTTTAACTGGCTGATCCAAGTTATATTTTCGTCATGTTCGGGTTTACCGTAGATAAGACCGCTGTTACTGTATCTACGCTGATAATCAAGTTCATCCTTTCCTATAAGCCCCCTATAGGAGAGTTCGACAAATTTCCAACGCAGTTTGACGAAAGGACCGCCGAACAAGTGGTCCTTTTGGCTTTCGTCGTAATTGTATAACTCGTATATGTTGCGCTGATACTTATGGTAGTAACCGTACCAATAACCCGCGGACATACCATATACCAATTGCCCGATATCCGACGGCAAATCATAAGTGCGGCTGACATTCAAACCGCCCCCTATCGATTTGCTTTCACCGCGCCTAGAATCGGATTTGCCGAAAAAGCCGCCGCCTACTTCGAGCCCGTACGACATATCATCCTTTCCGCGCAAACCGCCTTCCAAGCAGATCCACTCGCCGGTCATTGAGCGCGACCCGAGCACCATCATGTTCGCGCCGAGATAGTACTTCATCCAGCTCGCGCCGCTTGGCTTAGGCACATCGCCGAGGGTTATCTGGCCCGGCGCGATAACCGGCAACCCGCCCTCGGAACCGCCGCGCCGGACTCCGCCCGTGTTCGTTAGTATCAGCCACGCCGAGTCGCCGGATTCCACTGTGCGGAAGTTCTGGTACCAACCCGGATAGCCCGTCACGACCACCGACAGATTCTTCCCTTTCTGCTCCTTGTAGACGTTCATGCCCACAAGCACGTCGGGCGCCTCCGCTTTAGGCGGGTCCTGACCAAGCGCCCGCGCCACCGCCTCGCGAATTAAGCGATCCTCATCGTCCGATATATTGCGCACCTTGCCGTACGCCTCGCCCCGCACCTTCTGCTCCGAGATGTTCAGATCGGCGGTCAGCGGCAACGACCGCACCGTCTCAGGTCCGGCGCTCACCGTTTTTATCGAGGTGGACATTCTCACCGCGCAACCTGTGAACCCGATGCTGCAAACCGCCATCAATAGTAGTATCTTTTTCATGTTAAGCTATTCTCCCGTCTGCTGTGGTGTAACGGTTGTTGTTGACGCGTTAGTATTTCCCGCCTCACCAACCGCCGGCGGCGCGGCAGACGGCGTCACGGCAGGCGAGGGTGCGGCTAGCGGCGGCGCGGCTGGCGGCGTCACGGCAGACGAGGGCGCGGCTGGCGGCGGCGCGGTTGGCGGCGTCACGGCAGGCGTGGGCGCGGCAAGCGGCGGCGCGGCTGGCGGCGGCGCGGCTGGCGGCGGCGCGGCTGGCGGCGGCGCGATAGGCGGGGGCGGCGCGACCGGCGGCGGCGTAACCGACGGCAACGCAACCGGCGGCGCGGCATTCGACTTACCGGAGCCACGGGCCTGTAAAGCTATTACATTATCGCTCGCCAACTGGGCTTTAAAGGCGTTCTTGTCGTAACTGATTACCGTCACTCCGCCGGGCAGCTGCCTCACCGAAAACGGCGCCCTCTCGCCGCGCCTAAAATTCTTGTAGCGCGCCGGATAGCCGACCACGGTAACCGTCACATTCATGTCCTCCGTCAACTCAAAATAACTGGGCGCCACCAACACGTCAGCCCCCGACGGATCCGACGCGATCGCCAGCTCCAATGCCTCCACATAGAGGTTTTGCCTCTGTTCAGGAGAGGTTACCACACCTTTCGCCACCCCTATGACTTTTTTCGCGCTAACCACCTGCAACTCCGCCACAGTCTCAACATCGGCCTGCGAGACCGGCGTCAACTCAATGCTGCGAAAAGAAGCCTCCTTGACCACCCGCGAGCATCCGCCCAAAGCCAAGGCCGCGGCAACCGCAACCGCAACCGGGAAAACACGCTTTCGTAACATCAAAAAACCTCCTTTTAGAATGACAATCGTGCTGATACACAGATCGGCATATTGATAGCACACACTTTACTACGGTTATTTAACTTTTAAAAACATCATTCTCCAATACACTCATAGCTTCACGTTCCAACAGATACGCCTGATAACGCAACTCGTTTGCGTAGAGCGCTAGGCGGTTAATCTCGGCTTGTGCTTTGACGTTTTTAAGTATGGGGAACGGTACGACAGACAAACTATTATTGTCAATCATATTGACAACGCTACCATACGTTTGCCAACGTACAAGCATTTTGCCATACTCAGAATTAAGAAATATAAACAAGTATCCGGCGATTTCGTTATTGGCCGGTATAAGTTTCAAAACATTTTGGCTTACGGCATAGCTTTCCCAATGCTTTGGAACAAACGCGACTATCCCTATCGTTCCTCTATCAGTCACAAGAATGTTATGCTCACCTACCTTGAGTTCTTTTTCATATCGCTTAGTATGGTAAACTCGTGATAGATATTTTTCTGTTTTCGGTGTCAATTGAGAGATTTCTTTCCCACCCAAGAAAGGAATACCATAACCCTCTTCGACATAGATCCGCTTAAAAATTCCAGCTAATATTATATCCTTACTCACACGCTTATCACCGATAGTCGTAACCTCAGAGGCGTTGGCGCACAAATGCTTTGTTATAGCCTTGATAATCGGTAAATGGTACGAACCGTCAATCCGTCCCGCAAGTTCTGATAACTTGACCGAATAGGCGTTCACGTCTGCACCGTTATCAAACTGTTCCACCTGAAAACCATCAATCGGCGGTAACTTCAACTCCTTAATAAGCATTGCCGTAGCGTTATCAATCGATTCATTAGACTCATCACGCAATTCAAACGAACGGATAATAAGGTCGTTAATCTTCTCTTTAATCTTGTCGGGTGGATTCGGCACTAGAATACCTGAGAGATGTTCCGGTTCAATATGCTTAACCACCGCGCCGTAATTATTTGTTTGCAACAACATGTTTCCAACTGAGGAACGCAAGAACGCGTAAATGTAGCCGATATCCATCGGAATATTGACGTTCAAACGTATGAGGTCATGGCTAAAGATTTGATTGTCAAGCGTTTTGGATACATAACACACTTTGCCTATTGTACCGGAACAAGAAAGCAATATCTGTCCCTTGTGAACTCGAAGCGTTTCAAGATTTGTTCTTGTATTTTTGGATAAATATCCGTCTGGTAATGGATATACGTCCGCCATAGATGAAGGCTGATATATAGGCAAATCAGATTTTTTAAGCCAACGACGTTTGAATCGGCCGCCAATGCATGCCACAGCAAACCCATCTTTGTCACACAACGGAACACTTTTCCACTTACAAGAAGAAACGACAGCTCGTACGTGCCTACCTTGCGAGTTGAACACGCTTGCCTCTAATCGACTCCCAACGGCGACAATTTCGCTAAGCGACACAGACCACCACTTTAACTCACGGCGCGAAAACTCCGTATAGACTATTTTTTGTTCATTTACCACGTTATGCCCTCCATGCGTTTCCAACGAGCGAATACCTTGGCGATATCGGCGGTTTCATCGTCAATCCGCTTTATTTTACGTTCCTTGCCGTCGACATCAATCCGCGTTTCAAGTATTTCATTACCGTCTTTATCGCGCTCAAATGTAGGGTTGCCGCGCTTATCGTGGCCGATTCTCTCCACCATAGCCATAAAGATATTATAGTCGGCCATAGAACCGCTCTTTTCCTCGTTGTCTTTTTCATCTTGTGTTTTCTTTTGCAAAATCAGTACAGACGTTTGCGTTCCGTTTTTCGGCTGAAACGTGTCGGCGTGGAGGTCAAGGCTCGCAATAATCCGAGTATTCCTAATAAGCCATTTGCGAACATAACCAAGCCCCGGAGAACCTAGTATCGAATCGGGCAACACTATTCCAACGCGTCCACCGTCTTTAAGAAATTGAACGCACCGCTCAATAAACAGTATTTCCGGCGGCACGGACGACTGTAAACGGTCGGTAATAATCCAAACACCATTTTTGCCCTTATTCTCCCAAATATGAGCGAGTTCATACTGTTTCAAGATATTTTCATCTTTGATCGGTATCTTGCTTCCAAAAGGTGGATTAGTAACGATAACATCAAACAATCCGATTGCGTTATGGCTGCGCAATACCGATTTATTTATACCGAGAACTTCGGAGAGTTGTGTTTTGAAATAATCAGTCCACTCGTGCGGCGGAAGCAGGGAATTTGTCTGAAAAATGTTTCCGCTACCGTCATTATTCATAACCATATTCATCTTTGTCGCTTTGGCAAGGTCTGGGTTTATGTCAAAGCCGAAATAATTTGCCTTTGCTACTTCCGTCACCTTATCTTGGAAAGCACGCAAGGTGTCGTTATTCCAATCCTTTCTCTCCGCACCTATATCATTGGCAAAAAGATTTTCCAATTCGTTCATAACGTGCGTCATCGCGTTTACGAGAAAACCGCCTGTACCGCAGGAACTGTCCAACACACGCTCATTAACGGTCGGATTAATCATTTCCACAATCATTTTCATTATATTGCGCGGTGTAAAAAACTCGCCCCTATCACCGCGCAAATTTGCCCCAACAATCTCTTCGTACGCTTTGCCCTTAATGTCGATATTTGTGTTGAGTAGACTGTACTTCTGCAACTCGCTCACAATGTAGGCAAGACTGCGCGGAGTCAACGAAATTTCCTCATTCTCTCCAAAGATTTTACCGTGTTTACGTTTGACATTGGCAAAAATTTGTGTGACGCGATTCTTAACGGTCAACTGCCCGTCGGAATTATTGCGCTCTTTGGATGTCGCGTAAAATTCAAGTTGTGCAGGAATGTTACGCTCATCCTCAATCTTACAAAATATAATCTTTAACAGTTCGAAAAACGCTGGTTGCTTCTGCAATCCATCATTAATATAAATATGGTTATGACACGTCTTAAAGACAAACAGCAGATTGTCGTCCGACGCGTTTTTTAGTTTATTCCTTTTCGGGCGGTCAATATCGTCAAGGTTACCGTCCGCCGATGGAATGTCATTGTAATCCTCAAAGACAATCTGACCTTGCTCATTCACAGCCTTGCGGCAGACCTCTTTTTGCTTACCGTTTGTCCACATACCCCACTCGCAATTCGGGCAAACCGACATATACGCCTTAAGTTGGGCCACACCGTCTTTGGAATTTGTTAATTCAATGTCTTCGTTCTTGCACTCTATGATAACACGGATATTTTCCTGCGTATAGTTAACGCAACCCTTGTCAAATATGACAATGTCCGCACGTTTCTTGCTTGAACCAAGTTGAAGCGTATGCTCAATTTTAATCTGCGATGTGGAATACTTGTGTTCGTTAATTAGACGCTTTTCAACCGTTTGACGAACATACTCCTCCGGCGTGTCGTTGCGGAACTCGCCGTCGATGTAATCGCAAATTTTATCGTCGGGTATGGCAATAATCTTTTTTTCGGTCGTTTTGCTCATCGTTATACTCCGGCTTATATGGATAACCAAACAAAATATATCTTATTTGTGAAAAGAACGCACCGATACGGCTACGTTAGGCGCTAATAATAAGCGTTACTTAAAGTAAATATACTATGTCTTTATATAAAAATCCAAATTTTTTATTGAGAAGTCCGCCCGTCACTCCTTCCCGCCGTGAAAAAGCAGCCTCTCCGGCAACTCCTCCCACTCATAGAAAATTATATCGGGAACGGCACCGCCGGCGTCCCGATCCTTTCCGAATACCATCAAGTCGTCCCCGCAAAAGAGCGCCGTCCTCATTCCCAGCGCGGCCGCCGGAGCGATGTCCGTCGTCAGATCGTTCCCCACGACCACCGTTTGATCCGGGGTAATTTGGTACTCGTAAAGCGCGTCGAACAAGCGCCTATACAACGCTTCGCTCGGCTTGACAAAACCGTATTCGTACGATAGGAATGTCAGATCCGTATCGAATAATTCGCCGCAATCGACAATCTTGCCGCCGGACTGATCCCTCAACATAAGCGTCAGGTCGATAGGCGTGTAGAATTGGGCGTCGGAGAGTATTCCGATAGCCATATTGCTATCCTTCAGCCTTTTCAACGCGACGGCCACGCCGGGATAGAGTTCGCGCCCCATAGACAGGAAGTTGTAGGTGTAGGCGAGGCAACGGGCGAAGCCAGCCGGATCGCCGCGCCACGGCGCGCGAGCGTCGGCGTCGTAACCGTTCCTTTTTAGCATAAGCGCTATTACAGACCAAACCTCCTCCACACGTATCTCAGGCAGCGCGGCTCCTTCGCCGGCGGATTTTTGGCGGTTCAGCGCAAGCAGCCCGTTGTAGAAGTCGCAGAGCGTCTTTGCCGGCGGATCGGCGGGATTCATCGCGGCGAGCGTCCCCCCCATTCCGAACCTGTCGACGATACCGGAAAACGCCTCGACGAGCAACGCCTCACGAGTGTCACGCTCCTCAAATCCGGGCCGCCAGTAGTTGACCATCGTGCCGTAGACGTCGACGATAACCGCCCTAACGCCTTTGAGCGTATCAACGGCCGAACCGCGCCTAAGCGGCGTAAGGCGGCGCGGATAGACGCGGCGCTCGGACTCGTGCAGACGGCAGGCGTATTCGGCGAGGTCGGACAAAACAGACTCCTTATTTTTCAACCTTTATATTGTTGACACCTAATCAGACTTGATCTTTCCGACGCGTCATATCCGCGCCACGCGCCGCTCTACTTAACGCAACGCACCGAAAATCCGCTCCTATCGCCACTGCTGCGCTCCTCAACTTCGTCATCTATGTAGCCCATACCCTGACTATAGGCGAAACCTAAGTTATTCTCCGCGGTGGCCGTCCACCAACGGCCGAATTGGCCGGTAAAGTAGAAATTGCCGCCCGGATCGCGGATACCGCCGGGCAAAGCCGAAAAACCAAGGGCATCCGTCCCGCCGCCGCTGCTGCCGTCTTCACGATTATTCCAACCATTCGCCGATTTCAACTTCGCCCCGGCGGCCCCGCCCGCCGTACTCAACAACCCGTTCCAATCAGCCCTATCCGGCAACCGCCACCCCGACCCCGACGGGCACACCGCCTTCGCCGTCTCCCAATCGTACAACCTGCCGTGCCTATCGCAATTAGCCTCATTGCCGCCGTAACACCAACTGCCGCCGCTTGACGGCGCGATGTTCAGATTCTCCGCCATCCACGTCTTTCCGTTTATTACCACCGTCCTATATCTTTTACCGTCGTAGGTGAGCGTGCCTCCGGCTCCGTCGGGATTCATCGCATGTTCGGCTATGGGACCGGCATCGGTTCCGGGTGTCGTTCCCGAATCTGTCCCCGGATCTGTCCCGGCAGTATTATTTTGGTCCGACTTCGTCCCCGAATCTCCCCCGCCGCACCCCGGCAAACAAACCGCCAAGACCGCCAACACCGCCGCAAGCAGCAACGCCGGCCACCTCTGTTTAATGACCCTCATCGATAACCTCCTTTGATAGAATTCCGTTATAACTTAAAAAAACACAATGTTGCCAAATATCGCGGGCGAACCGCTTGATCCGCCGGTCGCGCCATTGATATTCTTTATAATATATATTAAAATACAATCTTTCAATTAAAAACGCAACTTTTTATAGGATTCGGCAAGGCATCAATTATTTTACATACGGACGGAGGATCGGGCAGCCGCCGCAAAACCTTGCGGTTCTTGCGGAGGAAAGTCCGGGCGCCGCAGGGCAGGATACCGCGGAAGCGCGGGGCCCGCAAGGGTACGGAAAGCGCCGCAGAGAGAAGACCGCTCTTCGCCAAGACCGTTTTTCGGCGCGGGGCGAGACGTGAAAGGGTGGGGTAAGAGCCCACCGTCCCGATCTTCGGGAGCAGGCAAGCCCTATCCGGCGCAAGGCCAAGCATGGGGGGATCCCCTTACCGGGGAGGGGGCGGCGCCGTTCCCAGACCATCCCTCCGGGTAGGCCGCTCAATGCCCAAAGCGATTTGGGCCAGACAAATGGCTGCCTCTCCCAACCGCCGTAAAGCGTACGGGAAAGACAGAACCCGGCTTACAGATCCTGCGTCCGCTTTTATTGAAATGACGCCTGTGTTAACGTTAATAAAACAGATCGAGATACAAATGCAGCGCCGGTTCCCATTCGTATCCGCCGTCCTCCGTTTCGGTGCGCCCGAAGACCAAGTCTATGCATCCGCTCTGCCTGATTCGAGGGGCTAATATCCTTGTTCCGAAACCGAAAGACAGGCCGCCTTGCGTTTGGCCGCGCTGCGTCAGCGCCCCCTGCGGCTCTCGGTAGAGCATAGCCGCGTCGGCTATGAACGACGCGTCTATTCTGAATGTTAAGTTGTGAACACCGGAGAAGAGCGTGCTTACAAGCGGCACCGGCAGTTCCGGAGTGGCGTAGAGCGGCTTGTAGTACTTGACAGACGCTAAAATCGAGCTCTGCGCCGAAAAGTCCCAACCAAGCGATTTATTCGCGTAACCGAGTATCTCCCCTGCGCCGCCGTATGTAAGCCTGTGATATATCCCGGCGTCGATATCGCGCAGCGTGAGCAGAAGGCGAAAAGCCGCGACGTCGTCCGACAGCGGCACGTAATATCTAAGTTCGCTCGTCGATTGGAAAAAACGGTTATTCACTCCGTTGTATAGGCGGTTCGTGGCAATTTGCGTATTCAGAAGCCACCCGCTCTTTGGGTCGAAGCGCGCCGAGCGTCGGTCTACGGCGAAACCTACCGCCGCGAAAGCCTCGAAAAACTTGTTTCGGTCGGGGAACGCGACCTCGGCCAAGCCTTTGTTATTAATGCCGGACGACGACGTCTCGATCGGTTCCGAATCGGACGGCTGGTCGCCGCCGGCGCCGGAATCGGAGACATCCTCCCAGACAATGTTCCTGACGCGGTAAATGGGCGCGACGCTCGCGAAGACCCGCGAATTCGCTAAAACCTTGCGCCCGAAGGCCAGCTTGCCGTACACGTCAGTATAGTCCAAGGGCAGCGCGTCGTCGGGGTAATCGGCGACGCCCGCGCTGAGCGTAGCATAGTACGGCGTCGGCAAAAACGGCTTGTACCAAGAGAGGTCAAACCCCAAACGCTCCCACGCGCTCACCCCGAACCAAAAGGTCTCCATCCGCCCGCGAAAATTGTTTACGGTCGCGTCGATCTGAGCGCTGTACCAAATCTCTTTCTCCCCGTACTTGCGCGTGCTGTACTCTATCCCGTATCCAAGATCCAGACGCACCGACTCCTTCAAGATAAGAAATATGTGCGCGCCGTCCTCGCGCAGATGCGGGAAAATGTTAACCTTTTCGTAGAGTTGCGTCGCCAATAGTTTGGAGCGGGTAACGCGCAGCTTGGATGTGTCTAAAACCTCTCCGGTATCAAAGGCAAAATAGCTCCTCAGGATTTCGGGGCGTGTGGTGACGTTGCCGTATATCTCTATGCCGCGTATGTACGGCCCGGTTTTATTATCAATACTATCTGATGATGTCGCAGGCGACGGTATGGGTTGCGCGATTGCGATAGCGCAGCCGTACAGCAGACACAGTATTAATAATGTTGACGAGCGCAAGTTGGTTCAATCCTATAATCTGTTTTAAAAGCCTGTCTGAACTAGGATTTTTAGGATTATAAGGATTATAGGATTAAAAGCACCGTCAAATCAACGTTTTTTAATCTTTTTAATCCTATAATCTGTTTTTCTGGATTTCAAGGTAAAGTCAAAATCTTTTAACTTTAGCGGTTGAAATCCTTAACCATACCCCGCCGCGAACATAAGCGGCGGGAACGGATCGCGGGTTAACGGCGGACGGTGGCGCCGCGCCGAGCTTTCTTCTTGACGGCCTTGCCGGAAGCGGGTGCGGCGCCGCGTTTAACTTGCTTCTTCGCGACCGCGGCGACGGCCTTGCGCTTCACCCGCTTTTTAGCGGCGGAGGAGGAGGCGCTGCGCCTTACCTGCTTCTTTTTCGCGGTCTTGCCGGCGACGCCGCGCTTGGCTAACTCGTCTTTTACTCCGGTAGGATCAACTCCGTCGCGTTTAAGACGCAGATATTCAGCCTCTGTTACCATCCTGCCCGCCCTCCCTACGCGAGCATCGGGCGAGACCTTTATCAGACCGACGATCACGTAGTTGTAAACGGTGCTTCTACTGCGGTGCAACAACTTCGCAACTTGCGCGAGGCTGTAGACTTTGTGGGATTTAGATCTCATCTCTTCCTCCTGCGGGATTCCGCCCGCCGTTAAATTATGTGCCTATAATATACATTATGGACGGACAATCCGTCCATTCCTAAAATGAAAATTAAAAAAAACACGCGCCAACCGGACGGCGACGAAAGACCGGATTTTTGCGAATACCGCTTCAAAATTTTTCTCAATCTGCGATTCACACTTCTCAAAATAAAAAAGGTTTCACAATATTTCCGTGCCGTAACCCCGTTTTTCCCACTAATTTCTAGGTATTTAAAATTGGCACGCCATTTGCATAGTCTATCCGTTGTCTATATGCGCGATTTAGTTAAAATCCACAAAAAATCATAAGGAGGTTAATACTGCTATGTCGCTGAAATTGTACGTTGGCAATCTGCCTTACAGGACTACGACGGACGACCTGCGCAAGCTCTTTAAGAAGTACGGGCCCATTCACTCGCTGGTACCGATTATCGACAAGGAGACCGACCAGCCGCGCGGTTATTGCTTCGTCGAACTTGACGAGATAAAGGCCGTCAACGCGCTTTACGACTTGAGGAACACGGTATTCAAAGGGAGAACTCTGAAGATCAGCGTGGCTACCGGAAGAGACTCAATTAAAGAGAGGGAGGAAGCGCCGGGGAAAAAAGCGTCGGAAAAAAAGTTAATGGGGAAACGCAATGTTAACAAACCTGCTGCGGCGTGCGCCGCGCCACCGCGGCGTCACCAGACGACGACCGAGTATATGGTCGCCGATAAAAACAACTACGGGTAATCGGCGGCGGTTACCGGTCCTCCGCCTTATCCTTCAACACCCAGATGGTGTACCCGTCGACAATCAGTTCGGCTTGGGCGCGCCCGTCTAAGCACCGCCACCGCGGGGAAAACTCCGCCTCTAAGTAGCCTTGTGGCGCGGAGTATCTGTCCACCTGCTTTCTCAGCGGCGTATGGCGTATATCCCTATTGAGGCTGTACACCCAAACGGGTTTGAGCGGGTCAAACGACAGGCGTTTTGTCAACACGTATCTCTTACCGCCGCACGCCTCGTACACGCCCACAACCGCGCCGCTCGTATCGTGGCACGGCAACGGAACGGTCAGCAACCACGCCGCGTAGACGTATAAGAATACCGGGACGAGCAAAACAACCGCGCCTCCGATCAATAAGAGGCTCTTCTTGCGAACGCAAATCAAGAAGGCCTCGACGACTATCACCATCGTCAGAAAATAAATAACCGCGTTTGCAACGCCGGAGCGAAACGACGCCTTATTCAGGTCAAAGATAAAAAGCGTCAACAGCAACATAGTGTAAAGCGGATAGCGTATCCTCTTGTACGGCGCGACGCGGTCAGCGACGATGCCGGCAGCTATTATCGCCAATATTATAAACCACTCCAACACGCCGTGTACCGATTCCAAGCGGCCTCCCCCTATTTTCTTCTAATGATATAGACTTTATTCCCAATCGTCTTCTTACCGCCGTCTTGGTCGGTCATTGTCACCACAATCCTGTAGGTGCCGGTGCCGACTTTTCTGCCGTTTTGGTTGCAAGCGTCCCAAACTAAGACATGACACTGCTCGCAATGATCGTCTCCGAGTTTGAACGCGGTGTCGCTCTTTACCGCCACCACGCTGCCCATCCTGTCAAAGATCACCGCTTTCGGGGCGAGCTTATCAAAAGCCGCCGGCAGGAACGGATCCATAGCGACGGCGATCCGCACCGTATTATGTGACGGGTTGGGCCCAATTTTTACGGTGTACTTGAAATTCGGATACCTTATATTCAGCGCCACCGCCGGGTTGTTTTCGTGCAGTTGGACAATGGCGGTGTCCATCTGCCATATTCCCCTGCCGCCAACTTTTACGCGGATCGAGTCGCCTTCCGACGGCACGCCGCCGGGCGGCGTGCTACCCGATATGCCGGCGACCGTAAAATAGCAGGTGTTGCCATCCAGCCGCGTATCGGGCCGGAGCATTAACTCGTACTTGTAGGTCACGCCGGACGACACGTACGAAAGGACAAACGGCACCAACTCCCCGCTGTTGTGCACGCTCGGAGGTTTGTTAAACGTGACCGCCAACGTATCTCCCTCCACGACGCCGCTTTGCAGCGTCCCGCCTTTCACCGTCACATAGTATACAGCCTGAGTAATGACAGGAACGACGCCGTCCCTGATGTTGTGTTCTCCCGCCGCCAAGTAACCGTCCGCGTTTGCGTATCGCGGGTCCGGCAGCGGCGGATCGGTAATGATGAGCTTCGAGTTCGCCCCAAGCGGGTCCACTCCGGCGCCGTTTCTGAACAGGATCACTATCGTATCGCCGGCAAAACTCAAAGAGTCTATCGCCGGCAATCCCGGAAGCGACAGCAGCTCCGGATGAGCCTTGACGACGGACTGATTCAGGCTCGACGCCCAATTTGGATAGACTATCAACTTAACCCCGTGCGCCAGCCCGTCGCCCACGTTGTCGTAGAACATGGCAAACACGATCGG
The DNA here is from genome assembly GCA_031281485.1 of Chitinispirillales bacterium. Lineage (GTDB taxonomy): Bacteria > Fibrobacterota > Chitinivibrionia > Chitinivibrionales > Chitinispirillaceae > GUT77. The sequence continues at coordinate 42,568 of JAITFI010000073.1, forward strand.
AACGGTGTTGACCGGTACGTATTTATGCGTATCCGTAAAGACCGGCTTAAAACCGGCGGCGTAGGCCACGGCCCGCAGCTCGGTGTCCATGATGAACTCAAGCGGCCCCGTGTAGCGCCGAGAGGCAAACGACATCGAATCCGGTTCCAAACCGTTTACGGTATACCAAATGGAGGCGTCGGGCCGCGACGACAGCGTAACCCTCACAGACCCGGCAAACATGCACGGCGACGGATACCCCGACGGAGTAACCGATAAAGTCAAATCGCTCCTCAGCGTGTCGACCGCAAGCGTGTCTTCGGGGGGCGGATCGGGATCGTCCGGCCCGCTGACAAGCGAGAATCTCGACCGTATCTGAGCGCCGACGGCGTCCTTGGGGTGGCCGCCGAGATCAGCGTAGGCGGTGTTGACGACGTAGCCCGTCTTGGAGGTGTCTACGACGCCGCGCCACGTCACCGTGAGGGAATCGTTCGCGCCCAAAGCGGAATCGCCGCTTACCACCGGCCAAGAAATTACATTGCCGCTGACGCTGCCGGATAATTGCTTCGGCGGCGTTACTGTGTTGACAGCGCCAGCGGCCGATCCGGCTACGTACCTCACGCCGAATGGAACGGTGTCGCGTATTGTCACGTTGTAGGCCAAATCGGTGCGGCTCGCCCAATTGGTAATCTGAGACGAACTGCCGCCACCCGTAGAGACATAGCGCACGCCCGCGTCGCCCTTCTGAACGGCGATCCCTCTAAGCAGCAAAAAAGGTATAACGGAGGAGGTGTCGCCCATCCAAAACAGCAGGCTGTCGCTTTTAAGGACTACTTTATAATTAATCGACGTAGCGGCGTCGGCCATCGGCACGCCTACGGTATCGACGGCCCGGCCGTTCGAGGTAATGACGACCTCTATGCCGGCGAAGTTCTCCGATTGTATGTACTTGCGATCAAATTTCAGTTCAACCGAGCCTTGAGCGGTACGCCGCGCGAAAATGTAGAGGGGCGGGCCGTACGACTGCGGCGCCATAGTACCGGTAAGCGTGACGTTCGTGCCGGCCGCCGGCGTGAAGCGCATATCGAAAGAACTTGTCCCGAATGAGATTGTTCTCCCGTCGAAGCCGGACGGCTTCGTGCCCGTCCACTGATTCGACGAATTGCTTACCGCGGGATACCCGTGCGTCTGCTTGTAGGCGACGGTGTAGACCACAGTGTCGCCCGGGGAATAGGTGTTTTTATTCGCCCTCTTGTACATGGTGGTGAGCTCGGGCGGCGGCGGAGGTAGCGAGTCCCTCGTTACCACAAGCGTCGCCGTGCTCTTCATAGGCGATTCCCTGTCGGCGGAGGCCCACGCGTTAGACGGGATTCTCACGTCTGTAAAGACGGAGGGCGTGTCGGCCCGCACGCTGTACTGGATTTTCCCCTTCTCCCCGACCAGCAGTTTGTCGATCGACCAAGTGATTACGCGCCCGTTTATTCTGGGCGCGATACCCATGGGATTTGCGCCGATGAAATTGAGGAATGTCACGCCGGCGGGCAGCGTATCGCGTATGACCACATTGTTGACCTCACGCCCGGGGAGCGGCCCGTTGCCGAATACGCGCCTCCACGTGTAGCCGTCCCACTCCTCTATCAACACATTGTTTATGGTTACGGAAGCGTCGGAACCGCACAGCTTTCTATGCAACCGCCTCACCGGCTTGCCTATGGTGTCTCCAGCCGTGGATTCGGTAAAATCCGGCGTTATGGGGTAACCCCAACTGGTCATGGCGTCGTTGCTTATAGTGCCCGAGGCGCGGGAATTGTTCGACCAGTCCCCGCCCCAATTACGGTTGGCGTAATTACCGGCGTACACCGCCCACACGCCCTTGAACGGCGTGCTGATGCCGCGGTGGACGCGGTTGTCAAGGCCGCTGTAGTTTATGAGAAACTGCGTGGGCGCCGCCATAGTTCCCCAATTCGTATCGCTCCGAGTGGGGTCGAGAACGTCGGCAATCTGCAATATTAAGCGCTGATTCCATTTGCCTCGCGAGTCTTCGCCGGGCGTGATGTTCTCGTGCAGCAGTTTGAACTTTGACCGCTCCGCCTCCGGGACGTAAAGGATATCGGTGCGGACATTCCAACCGTTCGCCCCCAACCCCTTATAATTATTGTCGAAGAGAAAGTATGATATCCGATAATTTCCATAATCTATATAGGCCTCGTGCGCGTCGCTGAAAGCCCGCAACATGAACGTATGGCTGCCGGCGCTCGCCGCCGTCCCGTTGTGCGCGTAAGAAAAGTTGACCCCCGGCCTCCCGCCGTTGAGCCACCCCGCCTCGGCGCTGTTCTCAAAGTCTATCGTATAAACCGCGGTCATACCCGGATTAACGGTGTCCCTGTATACGGTGTGATTAACGCGCAACGCCCGTTTGGCAATGTCCACCCCGTTGCGCTTCATCACGGAGGAAATCTTGTTCGGGTACTCGTTGGACGTCCACGGCCTCGTACCGTCGTTTGTACATGATACGGTGACCTTGTTCTCGTAGCGCTTTAGAGTGGCGCGCGGGATCCTCACCTTCAGCGTTACGCTTCCTTTTGTAGGATTAACGCCGGTCGACGTCTTGAATCCCGGTACGCTGCCTATGTTCCAAGTCACGGTCTTAGCGGAGGCGTCGTACGACGGCGATCCGGTTCCGGAGATGAACTCGAAGTCGCCGTGCAGACGGTTGACGACCCGCACACCCCTCGCTTCCTCCGCCCCGTAGTTTCTATAGTCTATCGTATAGGTGATGGTGTCGTCCTCAAAGGCGTATGTCTTGTCGACGTCTAAGTAGACCTTCATGTTAGCCGACCGCTTAATGTTCATCGGGGCATGGTGGTTGCCGGTGAGGACGTTCAGCCCAAGCACTCTGAAAAATCCGTGGAAGTACTGCGGGGTGCTCGTCAGATACCTGTCGCCCGGTTCCGCCACGTCCCACTCCAGTTCGGCTTGGCGGTACATCTCGGCCATCAAGTTTGTATCGCGGGCGGCGACGGCGGAGGGCGACCCCGTCCCGTGAATCCAGTTTAGCGGGTAGACCGTCAGCGCCCTGCCGTCCGGGGTGTAGTGGTATTTGAGCATTGAGGGGCCCCACCACGACCCCTCTCCCAATGTCTTCTCGCAGGTGTCGTTCCAGGGCGCCTGCCGCCTGTCCCATAAGAATTTGGCGAAGCGCTGTCCGGCGTCGCGTTCGGAGGTATTCGCTCTGTTTATGACCGCGTGATTGACCGGGTCCCACGTGTAGCGCGGATTACCGTGCCATACATAGTTGAGCACCGTCCGCCAAGCGGCGCGGAAGTCCTCGCCGTCGCTGAATGTCTTGAACACCGGCGTGGTGTCGTTGCGCATCTCCACCCATCCGGCAATCGGGATATTCCTCTGGCTCTGCCCGATAAGCTTGCCTATCAGCCAGTCGCTGGAGGCCTCGGCCCGACGGAACTGGTTGATGTTCCACCGGTAGGCCGAGGCGTTGTCCGTCTCCATGTAATCGGCGAACTCCCGGAAGTATGCCGGCGCCGCGTAGTCTATGTGCTGATCCGTCGGCCCGTTCGTCTCCACCCGCTTGGTTATCCCGAAGGACACGCTCAGGTTCTGCGCGTTCTGCGCCCATCTTGTAAGCTCCACCCAGCTGTCGCCGCCCTTTATGTACCCGTCGAAGCCGATGTCGCCGCTAAGCAGGTTGCCGTTTGTGTATGAGAGCGTGTCGCTCAGCCCCTTTATGAACTGAAGGAAGTCGGCCTTGTAGGATATCTTATTGCCGCGCGAGTCGTTTATGCCCATGAACTCGCCCCACTGTTTATGGGCGATCATGAGCGCGATGGCGATGTCGAAGTCGCCGTCGGCGGCGCTGTTGCCCCCGGCGGCGTTCTGCCACCCCGGTAGGACGCTGTAGTCGTACCGAGGCGCGTTCGACCCGTCGCGGTAGCGGACGACTTTGTTCATGGCGTAATCGTGGGTGAAGAGCCAGAGCCCGTCAAACGTCGTCTTGTCGGCCATCATCGCGGCGGCGAGCAAGGCGTAGCCCGTTCCCTCGGAGCAGTCGGGGTTGGAGGCGTATTTTATGTATTTGACCCCGTTCAAAGTGATATTTTGGTAATAGGAGGCGCGATTCATCATTATTTGGTAGGCGTCGCGGATAGTCTTCTCCATCTCGGCGTGGGTGACCCCGGCCGGGTTATGCGTGCCCAAGTTGGGCAGGACGTCGCCGTCAGGGTGTTCGTATGGCAGGAACTGCGGAAAGGGGAAGGCCGGATCGCCGGAGTTGATCTGGACGGGGACGGCAAAGGCTTTGACCGCCGCCAGCAGCAACGCCGATACGGCCACTACGGCGCGGATAAACGCGAACGGCGGCGCATAGGCCGGACGGGCCGGATTTTTCTGTATCAATACCAACATAACATTAATATAATTAATTTTGGGGGCGAATGTTGAAAATTTGATACTATCGATCGGTTATAGTCAAAATTAACGCCTGAAAAATACTTTAAAAAATAATTATTGACACACCATATCCCGCATATAATATATTTATGTATGGGGTTTGTTCAACTTCAGCACTATTGGGAGGGCAGCTATCATGCAACTATCGCAGGAGCAAATGGTTAAGCTTCTGAAGGGAAACTATACGTTTTCCTTGTGGAGCATGTCTATGCTCATAACGCGCCTGAAGGGAGTATACGCGAATGATTCATCGCCTTCGTCCTTGGAGAAGTGCACCGGCGAAATGAACGTTTTCGTCAACAAGTTCAAGAGCGTAATGGGCAACGATTACGCGGTTTTGCAGAAACTGTAAACCGGAGAGGGGGAGTATTTTATGTTAATGACTTTTGATGAAACATCAAAAAAGATCAGCGGCGGGGAGTTGCTCCACATCGCCGGTACGGAGGAGCTTCTCAGAAAGCTGCCCAAGGGCAATTGGATCGGCGGTTCCACGGAGTACTTCATGGCCAAGGAGGGGGGCACGGTCTCCGGCGAACTGCTCTTCGTAACGGCCCTCCCTTACACGGATTTCTCGGTCAAATCCTACGGCGACGACGACATAAAAAACGTGGCTCTAGACGCTTTCGACAACGGTTTCTCAATAGCCATTGTCCCTTTCGACAGCGCCGTCCACAAGACCTACGCCGAAAAGGCGCCGGGGTTCGAAGATATGTTCATAAAAAACGTGGCTGGGTGGATCGCCGGGCTCAATTTGAGCAAAACCGGGCAAACGCCCATCGCCGTCAACGGGCAAACGGGGGAGGCGCACGCCGACAAAGCGGCGGTGCTGCACATCGGGGTGCCGGAGGGCAAGGCCGTGACTATCGGCGTCATAAACATCTTCTCCCAAGACGAGGAGTCGCCGGTCATCGAGTTCCTCGAAGACGGTTTCTCCGCGATTAAGTGCCTGATCAACGGCAAGGAGCGCTCTTTCGCCGACTACATCGCCGAGGAGGGCATAGACACTAAGCTGCCGCTCGTGGGCGACTACTCCGGCAACGGCGTCAACATATCGTTCAAGTCCGTGGGAAGCGGCATGGTGAACTTTTACGCGCCGGTATTCACCGGCATAAAGTACAGAATGGCTAAGGCGGTCCCCAACTACGCGGAGGAACTCAACAACCACTTGGCCGACTTCCACGACGCGCACTCGGTCTTCTCATGCAACTGTATCCTAAACTTCCTATACGGGGAGCTTGAGGGCAAAAACATAGAACTGTTCAGGGGGCCGATAACATTCGGGGAGATCGCGTACCAGCTTGTGAACCAGACGCTGGTGTACGTTTCTGTGCTGTAAATAGCGCCGGAATCACCGCGCGCGGCGGCGGGCCTGCGGGACCACCGCCTTTTTTTTCGGCGGACGTTGCTTTTAGCGTTTCAACATCTTATTTTTAATATTGCGTTGTATATCCAAAAACTCAAAACCGTGGAGGAGGCGTAATGCTGACAGCGTTTGTATCTCTCAGAGTCCGGCGGGACAGCATAAACGGTATCGCCGAGAAACTCGCCGACATAAACGGCGTGAGCGAGGTCTACTCAATGTCCGGCCATTTCGACATAATCGCCATAATCCGCGTACGAAACTGCGACGATCTAGCCGACATCGTCACGAACAAAATGCTGAAATTTGAAGGCATTCTGGACTCCGAAACTCAAATAGCCTTCAAGGTACACTCTAAACACGACTTGGAAAGCATGTTTTCGCTTGGAGAGAACTGAGGAATGAACATCCCTCCCCCGCCCCCGCCGACTCCGCCGACGCCGATGCAACCCGGACCGCCCCCGCGGCGGGGCCAGTCCGGCGCGCCGTCCGGAGCGCAGCCCGGCCAACCCGGCGCCAAGGGCGGCTTTAAAATCCGCAACGTGCTCAATACCGTCAACCGCACGATACTCCAAGCCGGAGCGGTTCTCGGCAAGTACAATATAATAGAAGAAATAGGCAGGGGCGGCATGGCGGTGGTCTACAAGGCCCTGCAAACCGACCTGAAACGCGAGGTGGCGCTAAAAGTCATGCCCGCGAACATCACCCTCAACTACAGATTCGTGGAGCGCTTCCTGAGCGAGGGGCAGTCCGTCGCGAAACTCAGCCACCCGAATATCGTCAACATCTACGAGATGTCCTCCGAAAACGGCGTCTACTACATCGCCATGGAGTACATAACAGGCACAAACCTCTACCAGCACCTCAACGAAAACAAGCCCAAACTGGTAGACGTTCTGGAGATCGTCTCCAAACTCGCCGACGCGCTGGCCTACGCCCACAGCCAGAAGATCATCCACCGCGACCTGAAACTGAACAACGTCATCATGAAGGACCCGCTCACACCAGTGCTCATAGACTTCGGCTTGGCCAAGGCGCTCGAGGAGTCCGACAGCGGCGGCGGCATAACGCGGACGGGCGAGATCATGGGTTCGCCGGCGTACATGGCGCCGGAGCGGTTGATGGGCAAAGAGGTGGACCACCGAAGCGATATATGCTCGCTGGGCATAATGCTATACGAGATGCTGACTTTCAAAAACCCGTACTTAGACCAGCGCAACCTCCACCAGACGACCTTCAACGTCATGGAGGCCAACCCCATCCCGCCCAAGAAGCTCATCCCGTGGCTCCCCGTGGAAATAGAAGCCATAACCCTCAAAGCGATGGCCAAAGACCCGGCCGCGCGCTACCAGACCATGGAGGAACTGCGCAAGGACATAATCCGCTACCAAAACGGCGAGCCCGTGATGGCGAGGCCGCCATCGCTCAAAAAACGAACGGCAAGCTACATGCGCAAGCGGTGGGCGCCTATCGCGATCACGCTCCTCGTGCTGATCTTCTCCGGAATCATCGGCGGCAGTTATTATATCCAGAGGAAGCGCGTGTATTCGTACTGGCAACTCTTCTACGCGCAATCCCTAAGCACCTCGTCGGGCGAATGGACGCTTGTAAACAGCGACAGCCTGCTTCAGGGCAAGCTGGAAGACGGCACCAGATCTTTCACCATTTCATCGCCGGGCTTTTCATTCATGCGCCTCGAACAGCACTTCAACCGCGACGTGATGATTGAGTTCGACATATCCGCGCCATCCAAAAATCTGCATAGGGCCGGCCTCTTCCTATTCGGCGACAGCCCCGAAAACGCGCACTGCGTACACATAAACCGCGACGGCTTCGGGGAGAGCGGAATAACATATCCGGGGAGCCAGTTTCTCTTCAGCGACGCGGAACGCGGCACAATCCCGTGGCAAGACGTCAACCAGATCTCCGTGGAACGCCAGCAAAATTCCATATCTTTGACGATAAACGGAATGCCTGTCGCGCGCGTGTACGACTTCTTTCCGGCCATCGGCAAACACAACGAGAAGATCGGCTTCTTCGTTAAAGGCTCGGAAGCCACCATCTCAAACGTCAGGGTATACCGCCGCGCCATACCGCAGATACCCAGCCCGACGCTGATCGGCGACCGCTTCCGCGAACGCGGCGACTTCGAGTCCGCCATCGACGAGTACAACGGCCTGATGATCGACCAATCGGCGCTCAACCTGACGAAAGACCTGCACCTGAACATTGCCGATTGCATGATACGCTTAGGCAAATACGAAGATGCGATAAACATCCTCGACAAGAGCGCGCAACTCCACAGCAGCGACGCCCTGAAAGCCAAAGCAAGATACCTTAGCGGGCTCTCCTACCTCTTCATGGGCGACACGGTAAGGGCCGAGGGGGCGTTCGCGGTGGTCACGCGCTACTACAAACAGAGCACCGTCGGATTTTCGATAATGGCGGCGGAGATCGCCCGATGCGCCAAACTTGTGAACGCCGGTGAAACGGATTGGGCGCTGAGGGATATAGTATCCAACGCCACGCTCTATCCAAAAGCCACGCCCCACTGGGGCGCGCTGCACCTGAGCATTCTGGAAAAAATGGCGAGGGAAGGCGCTGTAGACGGAGCCTCGCGCGTATCAAACTCTATCAACGCGCTCTACGGCGACTACCCTGAGATAAAAGCCCGCGCCAAAATAGCCGTGGCCGACGCCTACCTCAACGCCGGTCAAACGGCGACCGCGTCGGACATGTACAACCAGTCGATCAACCAAAGCGCCTCCGACAACGTATGGCGCTCATGGTACGCGATAGCCGACTTATACGAGTACAACTTCGACTACGAGCACGCCCAAAAGATCTATAACAAGATATTGAAAGAAGCGCCGCCTGCCTCCGTTATGCACTGGATGGCCAAAATCAAATGCGCCGAACAATCCGTCCGCGACACGGCCACACTGGCGACAGCCCAGCTACTGCACGAAACGGTAGACGGCCCGCACCCGTTCCTCATGCCGAGAATCATCGCCGCATACTACACAGACAGAATAACGGAAATAGAATTCCTGAGCATCTGGGACAACCTGCTGCCGCAAGACTCGTGGGGCCTCTACTACGTGGCGCGAAAACTCCTGCTGCAAGGCAACCGCGCGGAAGCCATATCTGTAATAACAGTACTCCAACGCCAACTACCGGTGTCGTCGTGGCAGACGTTTCAGGTACAGAAGATTTTATATGCTCCCGATAAATGGAACTAGGCTTTTAATACAAATGAGAAATATAAGCGCTCACATAATCCAAGCGCAGCGGATGGCTTTCTGTCTTTTATGGCAAATACTATTACGGACAGAGTAGTTTTCTATAACGGGGATTCGGAAACAATAGACTATCTTAAGAGACTCATTGCCGTCAAAGAAGATGCGTTACGTTTAATTGGGTTTATAGAAGAACAGCCAATCCTAGGTTTAAAGATTTATCCTTTGAATTGCCGATATTTTCGTTGTACAGGAGCAGATTCCGCCCGCTTTTGTCTCGGCATAATGTATATTTATACGGAGGGGTTTTGGCTGACCTAATCTCGATTAACCGAAAGGGGCAAGGCTATGCGCGGAGTTGTTCGGGCGGCGATGGCGGTGTTGGCGGCGGCGCTCTGTTTGGCAGGGTGCTCGAATACGCCTGCGCATGAATCCGTATCTGTAACACACGATACGATCACCGACCGCAGAGACGGGAAGACGTACAAGATAATAACGATCAAACAGCAGACGTGGATGGCGGAGAATCTTAATTATCTGACATCAAGCGGTTCTTGGTGCTACGACAGTATTAACAGCAACTGCGGTTACTACGGCAGGCTGTACGACTGGAACACGGCTAGGAAAGCTTGTTTTTCGGGTTGGCATCTACCCACAAAACAGGATTGGGAGAGTTTCGGGAAAGCCTTGGGAGGCGTGGGAGAGCCGGATGAAGACGGCAATGTTAATTGGTACGGTTTGGGCAGGCATCTGAAAGCGAAAATTTGCTGGTACGATAGCGGCGGCGGTACAAACAATTACGGATTTTCGGCCATGCCGGGCGGCGTCCGCCTTTCTGACAACGGACGTTTCGTTAATTCCGGCTACTTCGGCTTCTGGTGGACAGATACGGATTACGGTAACAGCAGAGACAGCGCCTACTTCTTGAATATGCGCCACGACCATGACATCGTGAGCGAGTTCCACGGCAACAAAGGCTACGGCATGTCGGTACGCTGCCGACGGGACAACTGAATTTATCGGCCGCCGCAATACTGCCTACAGAGTCACCCCGTAGACGAAGACCCCAAGTTTATCCGCCAGCGCGATTGTGTCGGCCATGTCGTCCACTATTGTGCGCCCGGCCTCCACTATCACCCCGGTGAAGCCGTATTTGGCTATCGTTTCCAGTGTTCCGGTGCCCACTACGGGGAGGTCTACCCTATCGTCCTGACCGGGTTCCATGATTTTGGCCATGATCCCGCCGCTACCGCCGCCGAGTTCGCGGCGTTTGGCCACGGCGCGTTTTACTATGTCGTCCGTACCTTTGACGTTTTCGTAGGCGATGATCTCGCCCTTGTAGATGATGACGGCTTGGCCGGTGCCGGTGCGTATATATTTAAGGATCGCCTCCCAGTTCTTTTTGAAGGCCTCGACGTCTTCGTCGGCGGGGGTTACCTTGCCCAGCGCGCCCGTGCCTATCAGGAGTTCCGGCATGACCGACTGGATGGACTTGACGGTCAGGCCGCTGCGGTCGAACATCGACATGATTATGGTGAAGAGGCCTTTGTGCTTGTTTTTCATGACGAGCAGGCGGGCGATGATTTTGGCCAGGTCGAGGGTCGGCTTGATCTTGGCTTTGGCGATGCCGCCGATCATCACCACGTCTTTAACGCCTTTGCGTTTGAAGAACCTTATCACTTTTGATATTTGGGTGACGTAAAACTCCTCATAGTTGGCGCTGCCGACCTCGTTCTTGAGGCTGCTTTCCACCTCGCCCTTGATACCGGCGATATAGAGGTCGCAACCCTTGCGTTTCGCCCAATCGGCGAACTGGAAGGGGAGGCGGCGGTTTCCGGCGATCAGGCCGATTTTGGGGGCGTTGCCGTTGGTCGTCATGCTTAACATCCTTTCTTTCGTGCTGTTTTGGGGGCGCGGCGGGCGCTTTTACACCGCGTCCGGGGTATTTAGGCCTTGCGGCGGAGCCCTATCGCCTACGGGTATAATATAATACATGGGCGGCGCGGTTTAACGGACAATGTAAAAAAATCCGTCCGTCATAAAAAATTTGGCAATTTTCCTACGCATTGTATATATTCTATAAAACGACTCGGCAGCATCCGTTGCGCCGGAACCTTTGTTTACGCAAAATTTTCGAGGGATTGCTTAGGCAATGAATTGGTTTAAAAACGCCAAGATACGCAACAAGTTTCTTATGATTTTCGGGCTATTCCTCCTCCTTGTAGGCGGCGGGATGTCCTATGTCGTCTTCTCCATACAGACCGTAACGGCCAAATACGTGCGTATCACCGAGGGGCCCAACCGGCGGCTTCTATACGCCTCCGACGCCACCGTGGAGTTCATGAACATCCGCAGGACCAACACCACCATGAGCACCTATTTCGACAATCCGGAGGCGGCGAAGCTCCACTACATAAGGTGCACCAACTACAGCGAGACGTTGCGGAAGCTGCTCGGCGATTGGAAGACGAACCTTCAGAGCGACCCCACCATGACCGCCGAACAACGGGACACGCAACTGCAAATCATCGAAGAGGTGTTTAGGGAGTTGACGAGGTATATGGCGTATGTGAAAGATATGTACGAGGCGATGGTGCTGCAACGCGACAAGGAGAGGATGGAGGAGTTATACGTCAAGTGCACCCCCATAGGCGAACAGCTCGTGAACCAAATAGGGGGCAACCGCAACATGACGCAGGCGTTTATAGACTTCCAGATGAACGAGGCCAATAGGAAGACGTCGGAGGCGGACGCGGTCATAATAGCCCTAGCCATAGGTATATTGGCGCTCTCGCTCTTCCGCGACTTACTGGTCTCATACCTCATAACGTCGCCGATCGGAAAGATAAACCATTCCATAGGTGAGATTGAGAGGGGAAATCTGAAGTATGGGGTACGGCTCCAACACAAGGACGAGATCGGGCAATTGTCCAACCATATAGGCGACATGGTCGACAAGATCGCGGAGATGAACTCTTCCATCGCGACCCTCGATAATTTGGACGTTATGGTTTTTATAACGGATTTGGAGTACAATATCCTATCCCTGAACGAATTATGCTGCAAATTGCTGGGAGTGGAGCGGTCGGTGAATTTGGGCAAGAAGTGTTTCGAGGTAATCGCCGGTTCGACCGAACCATGCCCTTTCTGCCCGTTGCCCGACCTATTTCCAATGAAAGAGACCTTACCGACATGCCAGTGGGAGCGACCGCTCATGGTTACGGGCAAGGATCCGGGGACAAAGCAGGAGTTGTGGTACGCCTGCCGCTCCTCCATCATTCGTTGGACGGACGGGTCACTCGTACTCTTCAACGCGTACACCGACGAAACGATAATGAAACAGCACATGCAGAAGCTCAGCGACGTGGCGAACGCCGCCGAAGAGGCTTCTCGCATAAAGTCTTCGTTCTTAGCCAACATGAGCCACGAGATACGCACGCCCATGAACAGTATCATCGGATTCTCGGAACTCGCTCTCGACGACCAGTCCATCTCCGCGAAGACCAAGGACTATTTAGACAAGATAAAATCGGCGTCTGAGGGGTTGCTCGGCATCATCAACGACATCTTGGACATTTCGAAGATCGAGGCCGGAAAGGTCGTCTTGGAGAACATCCCGTTCGATCTGCACGAGGTCTTCAAAATCTGCCAAAACATTATCACTCCCAAAGCCACGGCGAAGGGCATAAACCTCTTCTGCTACTCGGAGCCGACGCTCGGGAAGAAGCTCATCGGCGATCCGGTGCGTCTGCGCCAGGTCATCCTGAACCTGCTGACGAACGCCGTGAAGTTCACCAACTACGGCATGGTGAAGGTTCTGGCGTCGGTCGTGAACCAGACTACGGAGAACGCGACCATCCACTTCGAGGTGAAGGACTCCGGCATCGGGATGAACGACGAGCAGCTGGCCAAGGTGTTCGAGCCGTTCACGCAGGCCGACAACAGCACCACGCGCAAGTACGGCGGCACGGGTCTGGGGCTCACCATCACGAAGAACTTCGTGGAGTTAATGGGCGGCGACCTCAAAGTCGAGAGCGTCATAGGCATCGGCAGCAAGTTCCATTTTGACGTGACCTTCCCCACCTGCGACGAGAGCACGAAGACCGAGTCTTTCGGCGACGGCACCGGCGGCGGCGCGGCCGACATGGAGAAGCCCTACTTCAACGCCGAGATATTGGTTTGCGAGGACAACGAGATGAACCAGATAGTGATCACCGACCACTTGGCGCGGGTGGGTATAAAAGCGGTGATCGCCGAGAACGGCAAGGTGGGCGTGGAGGCCGTGGCCGCGAAAACGGCCAAAGGCGAGAAACCTTTCGACCTGATATTCATGGACGTGCACATGCCGGTTATGGACGGCCTTGAGGCGGTTAAGAAGCTGGCCGAGATGGGCAACACCGTCCCCATAGTGGCTCTGACGGCGAACATAATGACCACCGACCGCGAGGCCTATAAGGCGCACGGCATGAACGAGTACCTCTCCAAACCATTCGCGACGCAAGACCTTTGGAATTGCCTGCTCAACTATATAAAGCCCGTAAAGCGGGAAGAGGCGCTGGCGCTGCAAGCCGCGGCGGCGCCGCAAACCGCAACCCCTGCGCCGCAAGCCGCAGCCGCCGCGCCGGCATCGCAAGCGGCGGCTGCCCCGCCGGCCCCGCCGGTGGAGTCCGAAGAGGATGCGAGGCTGCGGATGCGCCTGATATCGAACTTCCTAAAGGACAACAAAACAAAGGACGAGGAGATCAAGAACGCCTTGGCTGCCGGCGACATCAAACTGGCGCACCGTTTGGCGCACACGCTCAAAGGCGTAGCGGGCTTGGTAGCCCAGCCCGGCTTGCAGAGCGCCTCCTACGTAATAGAAAACGCCCTAAACTCCGGCGACACCGACACAGCCTCAAAGGGCCTCGGAAAGCTCTCGGAGGAGCTGAAAAAATCATTGGCGGAACTGACCGTGATCTCCGATTCCGCGCAAAAGCAGGAAGCGGTCAAAACTGAACCTGCGGTAACGTTGGACAAATTCGAGGCTTTAGAGCTTATAGACAAGCTCCGCATCCTACTAGAAAACGGCGATTCCGACTGCATGAGCCTGATAGACGGCCTACGCTCCATACCGGAATCAAAGAAGCTGATAGAGCAAGTGGAAGACTATGATTTCGAACCGGCTTTAGAAACGTTAGAAGAGATCAGGAAGAATTTAGCGGGCTGATGTAACAAAGGAGCGGGAAATATTAATGGATTTATCTATTGAGAAAAAACTAAGCATCCTGATAGTCGACGACGAGAAGTCGAACATCGACGTGCTCAGCCATATCCTCAAGGACAAGTACAAACTTTACATCGCGAAGAACGGCGAAGGCGCGCTGAAGATCGCCCGCGACAACCTGCCCAACCTCATCCTCCTCGACGTCATCATGCCTGAAATGGACGGTTTCGAGGTATTGTCCGAGCTAAAGAAATCCGAGCACACCAACAAGATACCGGTCATCTTCATCACGGGCCAGGACAGCAAGGAAGCGGAGATCAACGGGCTCAACAAGGGCGCGGTGGATTATATAACGAAGCCGTTCCACAGCATGATAGTGGAGGCGCGGGTAAACACGCACATGAAGATCGTGGAGCAGATGCGCATAATCGAGCGTATGAGCATAATGGACGAGCTGACCGAGCTGCCCAACCGTCGTTACTTCAACGACCAGCTGGCTCGCGAGTGGGGCCGCGCCATACGGGAGACGCTGTCGATAAGCCTCTTGATAATAGACGTAGACAAGTTCAAGGTGTACAACGACACTTTCGGCCATCCGCAGGGCGACACGTTGCTGCACACGGTGGCCGGCGTGTTCAAGGAGTCGCTGAAGCGCCCCGCCGACTTCGTGGCCCGTTGGGGCGGCGAGGAGTTCATAATGCTCTTGCCCGGTTCCGACTTAGAGGGCGCGATGAACGTGGCGGAGAGGGTGCGGGCGTCGGTTGAATCCACGATCATACCGTGTATCGACGGCACGTCCACGAGCGCCACGGTCAGCATAGGCGTCAACTCCGAGCGCCCGATAATACACCTGCCGGCGGCCGGGTTCGTCTCCAGGGCGGACAAGGCGCTGTACGAGGCCAAGGAATCCGGCAGGAACAGAATTTGCGTTTATAAGGAAGGCATGTAGTTTTAAAATTTTTCAAGGATACCGCCTTGCAGTCACCATCCGTCAGCAGATTCACCGCGCTTCTGTCGTCAGCAGTATTGATACTGATATGCTCCGCCGCCATCAAAACGGCGGCGGCGGAGTCAGACCTCTTCCCCGTTCCCGACGTCATAAAGAACAACGTGGCCTTTTGGATACGCATCTATACGGAGGTATCCCTGCAAGAGGGGCTTCTGCACGACCGCGACTATCCGCAAGTGGTCTACGAGAAGATTCCCAACGGCGACAGGACGGGGAAGAAGCTCGGCGAGCTTATAGACCAACGCCGAAAGATCTACGTCAACGCCATCGCCGCCGTGAGGGACTCCGCGCCGGCCAAGTGGGGGGCTACGGAGAAGCACGTCGCGGAACTCTTCAAGCTTGCGCCGGAGGGAGCGATCGTCGGCGCCGAGGAGCGCATACGCCACCAAGGCGGCCAACGCGAGCGCTTCAGGCTCGGGCTTATACGGTCAACGATGTACCTAGACACGATATCCGCCATATTGAAGAAAAACGGCGTCCCCGACGAGCTGAAATACCTGCCGCACGTGGAGTCGTCGTTCGACGCCGAGGCCTACTCCAAAGTGGGCGCGGCCGGGCTGTGGCAGTTTATGCGCTCTACGGGCAGGCTCTACATGAAAGTCGACTACATGTTCGACGAACGCCGCGACCCCATCATCTCCACAAACGCCGCGGCGAAGTTCCTGAAGGCCAACTACGACATGCTCGGCGCGTGGCCGCTGGCGATAACCGCCTACAACCACGGCCCCAACGGTATACGCGGCGCCGTGGAGAAGCTCGGCACCCGCGACATAGCGGTCATTCTGCAAAAGCACGAGAGCGCCTCCTTCCGCTTCGCCTCGAAAAACTTCTACAGCTGCTTCGTCGCCGTATTGCAGATAACGGAGAAGCCTGACAAGTACTTCAAAGACATAAAATACTACCCCAAGTTTTCGGCGACCGGAATCAAACTGCCGTTCGCTATGAGGCCCGACGCCCTCTGCAAGGCTTTAGGCATAAACGAGGACGACTTCAAGGCGCTCAACCCGAGTTTGCGCCCGGTGGTATTCTCGCAGAAGAAGCCTATACCGGCCGGCTACAACGTAAACGTGCCGAGCAGCATAAGCGCCGAGACGGCCGTCGCCGCGCTTAACCGCACCCCCCTGCCGATGCGGACAACGCCGAAAGAGGCCGCGGAGGCGGTGGAGACGGAGGGCTACTATACAATAGTGAGCGGCGACAACCTCGCCGGAATAGCGAAGCGTTTGGGTGTCCAAATGAGCGATCTCGCGGCGGTGAACAACATAACGAATTCAAGCAAAATACAGGTGGGTCAGGTGCTGTTGATACCGTCGGGAAACGCCGGAGCGGGATGGGGGGCGACGATCACGGCGTCCAAGCCCGCGCCTAAGGCGGGGGCTGCCGATACGGCGAAAGCGTTGGCCGTCGCGTCCGCGTCTAAGCCTATATCAACGGCAAAGGCCGGAGCCGCCGATACCGTCAAAGCAGTACCTATCGACACCGCGAAAACTGTCGCCGCGTCTAAATCTGCGTCAATGGCCGTGTCATTCAATACCGCGGGTACAATATCAATTGATACCGCTAAAAAAGTTCCTATTATTGCTGATACGGCGAAGATGATTGCCGGCGTACCCGCCGAACCCGTAAAACCGACGGGACCGGTGCTGCTCAATAATCTTCGGGTAACGATAAAGCAACCGTCCTTTGAGCGTACCGCGGCCACGACGCCGGTTGTATCGACACAACCGCAACCTATATCAATACAGCCGGTATCTACAACACAACCCGCACCGATACAACCTATATCAACACAGCCGGTTGCGTCAACACCGCCCGTATCGATACCGCCTGTATCAACGCAACCTATATCAACAACACCGCCGGTATCAACACCGCAAGCTATCGCCGCCCCTACCGCGCCTATCGATACAGCCACCGCAAAACCGACAAAGATCAACCCGAAGGTTAAGCCCGACCCCGACCCCACCTTCAACGCCGACGTCTACGATCTCGGCATGACCGTGGCCCCCGGCGGCTCGAGCGTCCGCGTCCGCGTCACAGTCGACGAGTCCATCGGGCGCTTCGCCGAGTGGATGCGCGTCAATATAAGCGATATCCGCACCGCCAACAATATAGCGGAAAACGAGGCGCTGCAGCTTGGGGCGTTCATCTCTATTCCCATAAAATCATCAACAAACATCAAGCGTTTCGAGGTCAATCGCCTGCAGTACCACTTGGCGATCGAGGAGGACTTCTTCGCGAATTTCCATGTGACGGACTTCGAGCAGCGGAGTGTTAAATCCGGCATGAACCTATGGCGTATATGCCGGGAAGCTCAGATTCCCATGTGGCTCCTCAAAAAGTACAACCGCGGAGTGAATTTCTACGCCATGCAGCCCGGCAACACCATTTGGATACCCAAGGTAAGCGCCAAGGACGGAACCGCGAGCGCCGGAAACGAACTTGATCCGGCGGTATCGGAGGCGGAGGAGGCCGAAGGGCAGTAGGCTTCTTTCGAATTATCACGCAGACAAATATTGTATTCATTATGTTGCGTATAGGAGGAATAATCGCTGAGGAATAATCGCTGTTGTTTTTCCATTATCACATCATATTCACGGAGGTTTATTATGAAACGTTGTACAGCTATTTTCATTACGGTCGCTACGGCAGTTCTCTTTCTTTCGAGTTGCAAGCAATCCGGTTCCTCGTCTTCGAGCGGCGCGCTGATAGGCATCGCGATGCCGGAGACGCAGGTTACGCATTGGGTAAAAGACGGAGCCACGCTAAAGGCGGAGGCGGAGAAGCGCGGGTACCGTGCGGAGGTTCAATTCGCGGACGCCGACCAAGCCATACAGAATCGGCAGATTCAGACTTTGATCGGATTGGACGCCAAGCTGCTGATCGTCGGTAGCGTAAGCGCGGAGGTCGCCCCCGCGATCGCCGAAACGGCGAAAAAGAATGTTTCGGTTATCGCTTTCGACAGGCTGATCCAAAACTCGGCGGACTACGACTACTTCATCACTTTCAACGGCGACAAGATCGGGGAGCTGCAGGGGCGGAGCCTCGCGGAGGCGCTCGGACTTGAAAACGCCGACCCAAAAGCGCCAAAGAGCGTCGCCTTGTTCGCCGGTTCGATAACCGATGCCAACGCCTTCTCTTTCTACGACGGCGCTATGGGCGTTCTCAACCCGTATATAGAGAAAGGCGTTCTTAAAGTAGTAGGGCCGTACCCCAAGACCTCAGCCGACAAAGAGGCTTTCGAGAAGATCGCCACCGGTTGGCAGAGTTCAACTGCCAAGGAACTTATGAGCGCCCTCCTGAAAAACGAGGCGAAGAACCTGACATTGGACGCCGTGCTCTCCCCCAACGACAACATAGCCCGCGCCATAATAGAGGTCTGCCGGACTGACGCGAAATACAAGAACAAACTGCCGTTAATCACCGGTCTGGACGGGGAGTTCGAGTCAATGATGCTCGTGAAGAGCGGGGATCAGCTCTGCACCGTATTCAAAAACACCACGCAGCTCTCCGAAGCGGCGATCATCCTCGCCGATCAAATACTGAAAGGGCAAACGCCGGACATCCCCGGCGCATACTTGGCCGAGGGGCCGCAAGCGAAGCTGGGGGACACGGGGAAGAAAACCGTGAAGACGTATTTGATAGACCCGATCTTGATAACTAAAGAGAATATAAACATTCCGGTCGACGCTGGGTTCTATACGGCTTCGGAGAGCGAAGCTTTGAAATAGAGGTTATGAATACCGCCGCAACAGCCTCAACACCGACAAACCGCCGACCCGATTCTGGGACGGCGGTGAATGTGTCCAAAATACCGTCCCCCCCCCCCCGCGGGCAAGGGGGGACGTGAATCAGGTGTTTTTGACGCAACGCACCGATAAGTAGAGATTTCCCCCCGCATTATTCTCCATCACAAAACCCCCGTTGTAATCCATACGCCGATAGTAATATCCGCCGCGAGAGTAATCTTCCGTAGCCGTCCACCAAAAGCCTGAGTAGCCGACAGAGGTGAAGGTGTTTTCGTATATGCCGCCCGGCAGAGCCGAAAATCCAAAAGCATCATCGCCATCACCGCTTTGGTTCCAACCATCACTCGATTTCAATTTATACCCAGCCTCTCCGCCGGTACCATATTCGCCGGTACCGCCTGCGGCAATAGCCAAATCTCCCCACTCCCGACGAGACGGTAAGCGCCATCCGGCGGGACAAGCTGTTTGCGCCGTCGCCAAAGAGTACAACCTTCCATATTCAGTACAATTGTCCGCAATGCTACCATAACACATCGAACCGTTTGATGTCGGAAAGTTCAAATTCTCAGCCATCCATCTCTTCCCACCTATTACCACCGTCCTATACTTTTGACCGCCGTAAGTAAGCGTATCATTGTTGCCCCCAGTGTTATTCCCGCCTGTATTGTTTCCGCCGGTAGTATCCACGCCGATATACCCTCCCCCGACCGACGTATTATTATTCCCGCCGCAACCCAGTACGTATAACGACCCGACTACCGCCGCCGCAACCATTAACGTCCGTCCCGCACCGATAAATCCTCTCATAAATCCTCCTTCTTAGTTGAAAATGACCTTAAAACGACTTTCAAACCCTATATATCAAATATAAATCATGCCGCTCCGCGCTGCCAAAAAATTATGGAATTATATACTTGACTCTGCGCCCGTCGTCGGGCGGGTACTCTGCGGAATTCGGTCGAATTCGGGGCATTGCGGGGAGTTTGATGTATCTAATACAAATCAAGCCGCGACCGCCGCCGTAGTCAGTATGAGTTTGCGCATTAGGGTTGATCCAACTGTTAAATGACAGTTACTTCTTCAAATCTCGATAAAAATTTTCGTGCGAGCCAATATCGACAAATGTAAGGACGATCTCGTCGTTGGTATTAACCATATATCCAAGCAAGGTAAGTCGTCCGCAGGTCTTGAATTTATAGACGCGCAACCAAGATAAATCGCCGTTCTTTCGTTCACCGATATTAACGTCAGCAATTACCGCTTCAATTGCCTTGTTTACATCAGTTAACTAGTTCTTATGTAGTCGTTTATAGTTCTTTTTGAAGCGATTGGTCTGAATTACTATCATTCGCCGGTCCGAAACTCAAAAGAGGAGGTTTCCCCGCGTTCTATTTCCTTGTGTCCCTCAAGTACGCCGTTGATGAACTCATACGGCAGGTCAGGGTTTTCTTCCGCAATTTTGCCGATTTTCGCCCAGCGCTCTATTTGTTTGGGTACGGAACAGGAATTCAATGTGGCGCACGTTTTGGCCACGTTTAGAATATCCGCAGAAAGTTTTACCGACCTGCTTTTCGCTACACATGGTTTCATTGCCGACACTCCGTATTTTAAGTTTTGATTCTTAAAATAAGTTTTTACGGTACCTATACATAATATAATATTTGGTAGATCGGATTGGGTATAATTTTTTTTAAAATGCCGCGACCGACGACAACGACAATACCGTCATAAACTTGCTCATAAATCCTCCTTTTCAACGGAAGGGCGCTTAAAATCAAAGTCTTTAAAATCTTTTTTAGACGAAAGGGCGCGATAAATCGCGCCCTTTCATAGGATATGCGGGGCTAAACCCCGCATATAAAGTCAACGTCAACATCAAAATCGGCGTTTTTAGCCTTTGACTTTGATTTTGATTTTATATGCGGGGTTTAGCCCCGCATATCCTATGAAGCCGAAGGCTTCGTCTTAAAATGATTTTAAAGATTTTAAAAGATTTTGACTTTCCGCCCCGCCGCGAATTATATTATCCCCTATATCTATTATATCCATGCGTCATTACCGATGCAAAAACGTCAATTTCAACATACAAGGCTTAACGGCAAGGAGGTTACCCGCGTGAATATCGTTGTATGCATCAAGCAGGTTCCCGGCACTACGCAGGTGAAGATAAACCCGGAGACGGGCACGCTCATCCGCGACGGGGTCGAGGCAGTGGTCAACCCGTTTGACGAGTACGCCATCGAGGAGGCCGTCCGCATAAAGGAGCGGGTCGGGGGGACGGTTAAAGTTATCACCATGGGGCCGCCGCAGGCCGACGCGGCGCTTCGGAGCGCCATCTCGGTGGGCGCGGACGAGGGGTATCTCGTATCTGACCGCGCGTTCGCGGGTTCGGACACTTGGGCTACGTCATACACGCTTTCGAGCGCCATCAAGACGCTCGGCAAGGTCGATCTGATCATCTGCGGCAAGCAGGCTATCGACGGCGACACGGCTCAGGTGGGGCCGGGGGTGGCGGAGATGCTCGACATCCCGTTCGTGGCGTGGGTGAGGAAGGTGGAGGAGGTCACCGACGCGTCCATAAAGGTGGAGCGGCTCATGGAGGAGGGGTACGACGTGGTGGAGATGCCGCTTCCGGGACTGATCACCGTCGTCAAGGAGATCAACGAGCCGCGTATCGCCGGACTCAAGGGCAAGGGGAGGGCCAAGAACGCGGAGATAAAAAAGATCGACACGACGAATATGACGGTCGATCCCGAGCGTATCGGGCTAAAGGGCAGCCCCACGCAGGTCTTCCGCTCGTTTGTGCCGGAGCGTAAGAGCGGCGGTGAGAAAATCAGCGGGGAGGCCGCGGAACTTGCGCAAAAGGCGGCGTCCGTCATCCAAAACCTCGGCGTTGTAAAGTAAAGGAGCGATTAAACAATGGGAATACAAGTATCTCTTGAGAAGTGCATCGGTTGCAGTCTGTGCGTCCGGTCCTGCGCCCTCGGCGCGATAACCGTCGTCGAAAAGAAGGCGGTTATCGACACCGCGAAGTGCAATCTCTGCGCGGCTTGTTTGGAAGCTTGCAAGAAGTATCAGGCGATCACGATCACTAAGGATTCGAGCGTTAAGATAGACGTGAACGACTGGAAGGGCGTGGCGGTCTTCGCGGAGCAGCACGAGGGCAAGGTCGCGGGCGTGTCGTTCGAGATGCTCGGCGAGGGGCGCAAGCTGGCGGACCAGCTGGGCGAGAAGCTGATCGCGGTGCTGCTCGGTTCGGGAATGGAGGCTGCGGCGGGCGACTTGGTGAAGTTCGGGGCGGACAAAGTGGTGTACTTCGACTCGCCGGAGCTTGCGAGGTTCAGGGACGACACCTACGCGGCGCTGATGTGCGAGTTCGTTGACGCCGACAAGCCAGCGATCCTCTTGGCGGGGGCGTCGGCGATAGGCAGGTCGTTCATACCAAAGGTGGCGGCGCGGGTTTGGGGCGGCCTCACGGCGGACTGCACGAAACTTGATATCGATACGGAGAAGCGGCTGCTGCTCGGCACCCGCCCGGCGTTCGGCGGCAACCTGATGGCCACGATCATCGCCCCGCACCACAGGCCGCAGATAGCCACGGTGCGCCACAAGGTGATGAAGGCGGCGGTTCGCGACGACAGCCGCACGGGCGAGGTTGTGGTGAAAAAGGTGGACGCCGGCAAGATAATCGAGCGGACTAAGATTCTGGACTTCGTCAAAGAGGTGGAGTCCACCGTGAACATCACCGAGGCGGACATCATCGTGTCGGGCGGGCGCGGCATGGGCAAGGCTGAGAATTTTTCGTACATCCGCGACTTGGCCGAGGCACTCGGCGGCGCTGTGGGCGCGAGCCGCGCGGCGGTGGACGCGGGTTGGATTCCGTACAGCCATCAGGTCGGACAGACGGGGAAGACGGTCTGCCCCAAGCTGTACATCGCCTGCGGCATATCGGGGTCGGTTCAGCACATGGCCGGGATGCAGTCTTCGGACTTCATAATCGCCATCAATAAGGATCCGGCGGCGGACATCTTCCAGATAGCGAATTTGGGTCTGGTGGGAGACGCTTTGCAGGTCTTGCCGGAACTCACGAAGGCCTTTAAGGAGCGGAAGTGACATGGGAAAACCGCTGTTATCGTTGGGAATGCCGAAGGGCAGTTTGGAGGAGGCGACCTTCTCCCTGTTCAACAAGGCGGGGATAAACATAAAGCGCGGCAGCCGCTCTTACTATCCTGAGTGCGACGACCCGGAGCTTGACCTCATAGTGATGCGTCCGCAGGAGATCCCCCGCTACGTCGAGCAGGGGATCATCGACGCGGGGATAACGGGTCAGGACTGGGTCGCGGAGAATGACGCGGACATCGTTGAGGTGACGGAGCTGCACTACAGCAAGGCCTCGCGTCAGAAGTGCCGCTGGGTTCTCGCCGTACCGGAGGCCAGCCCGTTCGAACGGGCCGAGGATCTGGCCGGCAAGCACGTCGCCACGGAGCTCGTGGGGACGACAAAGCGCTTCTTCGAGTCCAAGGGCGTGAAAGACGTCCGCGTCGAGTTCTCGTGGGGCGCGACGGAGGTCAAGCCGCCGAGGCTGGCCGACGCGATTGTGGACATCACCGAGACGGGGTCGTCGCTGAAGGCGAACCGGTTGAGAATTATTGAGACGCTGATGGAGACCTGCACGGTCATAATCGCCAACAAGGCGGCGTGGTCGGACGAGGGCAAGCGCGGAAAGCTTGAGAACCTGACCATGCTGCTGCACGGCACGCTAGACGCGGAGAACTACGTGGGTCTGAAGTGCAACGTTGAGGAGTCGGGGCTTAAAGAGATAATATCGATACTTCCCGCGTTGCATAATCCTACGGTGTCGAAGCTGTCGGACGGGAACTGGTGCGCGGTCGACACCATACTTCCGGCCAAAGACACCAAGCGCATAATCCCGCTTCTGAAGCGAGCGGGGGCTTCGGGGATTATTGAGTATCCGATCAGCAAGGTCATAGCGTAGGTTGCGGGGCGGGGACCGCCTTTAGGTCAGCCCCCGCGCCTGAACCGTAAACTCAATCGGCGTCAAACCTATAGCCTATACCGACTCTCGCGGAGAGCCCGTGGCTGATTCTCGTGTCCACCATAACGCCGCCCTCTTTCACGATGTCTCTTTCAATGCTGTTTTTCCACCCAACGCCGTACATCACGACGGGATGGATATATACCCTCTCGCTCACATCTATATCGCTTCCTATGCCGGCTTTAAACCATGTCCGGCTCCAAGTATTGGCCGGCCAAACCCTTCTTATCTCCTTCGATATAATGGTACAGAGTTCATACTCAATGCCGGCGATAGGGAACAGCTTCACGGCGTCGGACAGATCGTACGGGTACTTCAGCCACAGTCCTATATTAAAGTTCAGCGCGGATATATCCCGCTCCCATTCGGAATTCATAGCCACGTAATTGGTGCGGGCCGGCCCATCCCTGATTACGCGGATGCTATCATACGTAACGGTAATAGTCGTATTATCATCCCCCTCGGCAATCGTACTCCTTACCGTATCGGTCACCACTCTTTCAAAGGTATAAGTAGGCTCCTCTTCATTCTGTCCGACCACCTTTCTTTTCCAAGTGCCGCCCATGTACGAGAGCCCGAAAGAGGCTTCGGCGTACTTAGAGGCGAAAAAGACCCCGGCGCCGCCGCTATAATGAGGAGTTAACATCTCTTTGGTATCCGGCATCGCCCTCTTTATTATCGCTATCGAATCAGTAATCCCACCCACTAATCCCGAATCAGCCGTTATCACCCACCACGTCGAATCTTTCACATTTACCCCTACGGTTTCACCACCCACTATAATAGGGGTCTCAGTCCTTATCCCATTCCAAACAGAGGTCTTGACCGACACAAACTTCGGCATGATCTTCACAAAAATCGTATCCGTCACCGGCGACGTGACATCGCCTTTGAAGCCGCCGCCGAAATTATCGCTGAACCGCCCCTCGAAACCGATGCTCCAATCCTGCGCCGAAACCGCCGAAACCGCCGCCGCGCCCAAGATCAACCCCGCAACCATCGCGCCTGCAATTAAATTCCTCATTCCTCACTCCTTTTTCAAGTAAAAAATATGGTGTCGCCGCCGATAAAGCCAAGGCCGCAAAAGCCGTTCCATAACGATGGCATCATTATCTATAAATATAATAACGGGGATTACGAAAGTCAATAAAAAGAGTCAAAGTCTTTAAATTCTTTAAAGTCAAACAATTAAAGTCCTTTTATTGGGACAGTGCCCGACAAAGCCGGAATTATTACCCTAACCACCGGCCTTACATGGATTTTACACAGTTTTTACCTATTCTTAACATATAATTTTTGCTTTTTCACTACAAATAAACTATATTTATCACTCTTATATTTTTGCAAATTAATGTGCGTTAATGTATATTTATCATGGATTTAGCTTTGTTATAAGAAAGGCTACCGATATGAAAAGAATGCTATTGACCGCCGCGGCGCTGGCGTGGGGGCTATGCGCCCTCCCAAACCGGACGGCGGCTGTTCCGGTGCAGGATATGTCGGTATTTTCGCTGGCCGCGGAGTACTACGGCACGCTGAACGGACACTTCGCGCTCTACGACTTCGACTCTTCCGCGCTGTCGGCGCACTTCTTGCGGTTGCATTACTCCCCCACCCCGTGGCTACGCCTGAGCGGCGGTTTAGGAGGCAGCCGCGCCTACGCGTCGCCCTCAATTTACGGCGCCGAGATGGGGCTTTCCATGACGGGCGGCGTCGGGTTCTACACTCCAAAATTCTTCAGGTTCCTGTCGCTCACCGCGGGATACGACTGCTTATACTTGACCGCCGCGGAAAGAAGCGAAATCTACCGTTCGCACGCGATACCGCGTATAAATCAGGCGACCGGGGCGACAACGTTCGATACCGTCGTCTACGTGGGCGAGGCCAAGCGGGGCGCCACGACGGCTGTCCTTCACGCTCCGAGCGCGGGGATTATCCTCCGCCTGAGCAGGTTCGCGGATTGCGAGATCGGCGGGGTCTATCACTACTTTAACATAAAAAACAAGGATAGGGCCGTCACCGTCACGGATTACGACGACGAGGGGGCGGCGGTCACCGCTCCCGACTATAAGACGACGGGCACCGGCGGCGAGCTTACCGATCAGACGCGCCTCTATGCCGCCGTGACGCTCCACGAGCGGAACAGCGGCGCGTATGTCGCGGGCGGAGCAAGCTACGCCCTGACAAACGCGGTGGAGAACGATAACACGATCCTCCCGAACTTTTCGGTTTGGGGGCAGATAGGCCTTATAATGAGGGATCCGAGGGAGAAGCCCCGCGACGGTTTCTGGCACCGGCGGCGCGGCGGGGCTTACGAGGAGCTCAAAGCCAGGGAAGAGCGCATGGCCGAGGCGCTGAACTACGGTTCGGAGCGCGGCGAGCGGCGCCGGCACGGCCGGGGGCCGCGCCGCGGGAGTAACGGGACGCCGCCGAGGGCTGTAACCGAGGCCGTCAATAAAGACGCTGCTGTAACCAAAGCCAATGACGAGGACGTCGCGGCAACCGAATCCGGCGGCGAAGAGGCAGATGCCGCGACAACCGAGGAATAAGGGCCGCCAAATGGCAAAGTTTTCGTACAAGGCGCGTGACACGCAGGAGCGTCTGCATAGCGGGACAATGGATTGCGGCTCCGTCGACGAGTGCGCCGGACGCCTCGAGGAGAGGGGCCTGCTTCCGGTCGCCGTGGAAGAGCTGAACTTCGACGGCACGGACGGCACATTCTCCGAAAGGGTCGCCGTGCGGTTCCGCGCAATGAAGACCCGCGTACCGTACCGCAACGTGGTGTTCTTCACGAGGCAATTGGCCACAATGATAAACGGCGGCGTACCGCTCCCGCGAGCGGTCGAGCAGTTGAGCCGCGACGAGATACCGACCTTCAAGAGCATGCTGGAGCAGGTATGCTACGACTTGGGGATGGGTTCCAACTTCTCCGACGCCATCTCCAAGCACCCCGGAGCGTTCAGCGGCATGTTCGTCTCGGTGGTCCGCGCCGGCGAAACGGCGGGGGCGCTGGACACCGTGTTAAACCAGCTCGCCGACTACATGGAGAACATAGAGACCATGAAATCCAAGGTAAAAGCGGCAATGCGTTACCCGACGGCCATCTCCGTCTTCGTCTTCGTTATCGTCGCCGGCGTAATGATAAAACTGGTCCCTATCTTCAAGGACATGTACGCCGGCTTCGGGTTCAAACTGCCCGGGCCCACGCTGTTCCTCATCTCCGTCTCCGACGCGATACGGAACAACGCGCTGATAACGATCTTGATCATAGCCGCCATAGCCGGCGCGGTCTTCACGTTGCAAAACGTGAACTCCACAAACTATATGATTGATAAGTACATACTGAAATTACCGATCTTCGGCGGCATACTGCGCAAAAACATTTTGGCGATCTACTGCCGCACCATGTCCCTGCTGATGAACAGCGGCACCCCGATATTGGAGGCTACGCGGATATCCGAAACGACGGTAAGCAACAAACACTACTCCAAAGCGCTTACAGGCGTCTACAACGACCTACAGCACGGCGAACCGCTCTCGGAAGCGCTGATCCGAGCCGGGGAGTTCCCGGTCCTTGTCACCCAGATGGTCTCCACAGGAGAGGAGAGCGGCAGGATAGACGAACTGTTGACTAAAGCCGCGGAATTCTACGACAAAGAGATCCGCAACGTTGTGGACTCTCTGACATCAATCATTGAACCTATATTGATAGTGATACTTGGCGGAATCGTGGGCGGGATATTGATTGCGCTTTATTTACCGGTATTCTCTATTGGTAAGTTAATTAAATAAAACCTAAAAAGTCAAATTCTTTAAAAGATTAAAGTCAAATTCTTTTTTTTTAGACGAAGCCTTCGGCTTCATAGGATATGCGGGGCTAAACCCCGCATATATAAAATCAAAGTCAAAAGATAAAAACGCCGATTTTGACTTTGACTTTGAAGTTGACTTTATATGCGGGGTTTAGCCCCGCATATCCTATGGAAGGGCGCGATTTATCGCGCACTTCCGTCTAAAAATGAATTTGATTTTAAAGATTTTAAAGACTTTAAGGCTTTTAAAAGATTTTGATTTAATAAATTCATTTTAACCATTAACAAAAGGAGGTGTAGTATGAAAGCTCGTTTTTTACAGAGCGTCAGGGGCAGTAAGGGGTTTACCCTTGTTGAGGTCATCGTCGTCGCGGTGATAGTGTTGATTTTGGCGGCGGTGGCGATTCCTCTTTATCTCGGGTATGTACGGGACGCGAGAAAGGACGTCGCGACGAACGCCGCCAGCGAAGTCGCGCAATTTCTCGCCGCCGAGATTCAGAGAGGAAGGTTAGCGCAGCCGATCGATATCAACACGATATCGCGTACCCTTAATCCGGAGAGGCCCGGCGACTTACCGCAGCAGGTTTTAGAGGTCAACGGCGAGGGCGAAGCTAATGTGAACAGGGTTTTGATTCCCACGGATTTCAAAGCCTCCATCGACGGCGACTTCGCTGTCGTTACGTATAACAACGATGCAAATATATTCGGACGCGTCCGTTTTACGGAGGCTATCAACGGCGGCAGGTAAGAAACGGAGACAAAGATGTGGATGTCCCAAAGCAAAGAGAAGTATGAAGCCGTAAGGAGAGGATTTACCATAGTAGAGGTAATAATAGTGGCGGTAATCGTCCTGATCCTCTCCGCCGCGGCAATACCGATGTACGACGGTTTCATCAAGAGCGCCCGTCAAGACGCGGTGGACGGCCTCGCCGAAGCCGCCGGAGCGGCGGCCAATTCTTATTGGCGCAAAACGGGGGCGATCCCCGAAATAACGGCGCCAAACGCGCCGCCGCTCAATCTTTATTACGATAACGCCAAACATAAGTTATCGATAAGCGGGGACAGTTTAATTGCGGAAGATATAAAGTATAAAGTAAGGAAGGCCGTGTACTTTAAGTGATTAATAGTTGTCTTAACTAAGATTAGAAAAGAGATTATAGGATTGAAAAGATTAAAAACGCTAATTTGATGCGGGTTTTAATCCTAAAATCCTTTAAATCTTAAAAATCCTAATTCAGACAGGCTTTTTAAAAAGATTATAAACACGGATAGGGTGTCGTCGATATGGCAAAAAAACAAATATTCATAGGCGTTGATATGGACTCCGTCTCGGTCCGCGGCGTACGCCTCGCTTTTGATCCTGACAAGAGCGGCGGGAACTCCACGCAATCGGCTTGGGAGCTGCTGTCAGCGGCGGAGGTTAACGGCGGCAATTTTCTCGACGACGCGCAAGCCGTTTCCGCGCTGAAAAATTTGCGCGAAAACCTCAAGGGCCGCCCGTCGGACAAGGTGTCGGTTTGCCTATCCGGCAAGCAAACTTACGCCGTTCGGATGGACGTGCGTAAAATTCCCGAAGAAGAGATGGCGGGAATGTTGAGGCTCGAACTGCGCAAAAGCATGCCGTTCGAGCTTTCGGCGGCCACCATTGACTATCAGATTCTGCCGACTGAGTCTAACGATAACGTCTACGCGAACGCGGGCGTTTCGGTTATGGTCAGCGCCGCCGCGGACTCTTATTTGGAGCGTCAGGCGGCTATATACGGCAAGGCGGGACTGCCGCCGTACCACGCCGACGTTTTGCCCGTTTCCGTGGCAAACGCTTTCTGGGCCGCTTGCGGAGACGGCGCGGCGGAACCGGAAGGCGCGGTTTTGCTTCTTCACCTCGGGGCGGACGTTTGCACCCTTGTGATCGACGGGCGGAACGCGCCGTTTTTCAGCCGCGCCTTCTCGTTCAATATGTCAAAGACGGCAGGCGATGATAAAACGGCGGATATCTCCTCATCAATAAACATTTTGGCCGACGAGGTAACCAAGTCGGCGGCCTATTACAAAAACACTAATCGTATAAACGGTATCTCGTCCATATCTATATCGGGCGCGTACGCGTCGCACCCGGCGCTTGACGAATTGACAAATAAGACCGGTTATTCGGTACGCGTAGTTCAAACCGCGTCGCTCGTACGGGCGGAAAAGCCGCTTGAGCCGGGGAAATACGATTTGGCGATCGCGCTTGCCATGCAGGCGGCGTGATTTATCTGTAGAAAGGGAACAGGGTGCGGGTATGGCGATAAGGTACAGTACGAACCTCATGAAGTCGGCGCTTGCTGCCGAGAAGCGGGACAACGAGAGCCGGTTGAAGATGGCGCTCTTGTTCATCGTCTGCTTCGGGGCGCTCGGCGGGGCGGCGATTTACGTATACGCCCAGATTTCGCTCATGGAGCATACGCTGTACGCCGAGAGGCTGAAGCTGCTGAAGGTCGAGGCGGAGTACCGCAATTACCAAGAGGAGGTCTCCGTCGTCAACAAGGCCGACGTCGAGCTTTTAGGCCGACTCCAGACAAACCGGATATACTGGACGCGCAAGCTGGACGCAATGGCGCGGTACCTGCCTGAAGCGGAGCCTATATCATATTGGATAACCAAGTTCGGTTACAACGACAACAGCAAGACGTTTACCGTAAACGGGTACGGTTACATCACGCAGCGGCAGGAGCAGCTTTTGGAGCTTGAACGATACTTAGACAGTTTGCGCGCAAACCCCTCATACGCGTATATCTTCGGCGCCACCTACCTGAAATCCGCGGTAAGGAGCGACGAACAACCACTGCGGCCGACAGACCCGAGGCGAGAGCGCGAACGCGTCAGCTTTGAGTACGCTTCCTTGAGAAAGGGGGCGGAACGCAGATGAAAGCGACAAATAAAAGCAGTATCAATAACTTGGCAACGCTGCTTTTGATACTTGTGGCCGTCGCGTTTGTCGGGGTACTGCTGGCCAATAGTTACTACATGCCCCGTTTCAAAAAAGAGTTTACGCGGATTGAGAAGGAGAGGATAATCGTCTCTAACAAGCTCGCCACCGCGATGATCGTTCAAGAGAACCTGAACCACGTCCGCGACCTGATATTCAACAATATGGAACTCCCGGGCCGGCCCGACACCGTAAACCGCGAGGCGCAGTTTTTCGAGTTCGTCACAGCTTGCGTAAATGACCTGAAGCTGAAGCTCGTCTCCGTCAAGCCAGCCGTACCGGTAACCGACGGCCGGATAACCACTTACGGCTACGACGTAGTGATAGAGGGCGATTTCTTCCGATTCGGCGAGCTGTGCGCAAAGTTTGAAAACAACCAGCGGATTGTGTCTATAGAATCCTTCGACGTGAATTTAATATCGGATATCGATCGGGAAAAAAGGCAAAGCATCACGGATTTCAAGACGGATAATAAAGGAATATCGGTTATAATGAGGGTTAATACGTATTGGGTCGGCAAAGAAGGTCCGCAAGAGGCAGCCAACGCGGATCGGCAAGCGCTGACTAAGGCGGATCAACCGGGGGTGGTCAATGAGAACAAATAACATAAAATTCATGGACAAGTACAACCTTTTGGTTTCGGCCTGCGTCTTGGCGGCTATCTTGTCCGTCGTGTCGGTGTGCCTTATACGGGGGCAGAAGGCGGCTTTTTACTCGACCGTCAACACCTCACTTCAGGTCTCCGAGGGCTACGACAGTCAGTTCATAGACTTGGTGAACCGCCTTGAGGACGAGCTTGCCGGACGCGCCGGTTTCGGCTACGCCGGCCAAAAGGATCCGATGACCGGCGCCACCCGCGCGGTCGCCGAGCGTCCGGCCGCGGGCGGCGGGACGCGGCGCGCCGCCGTGCAAGCGGAGGCGGGGGCGTGGACGGCCGCCGACCCGGTGCGCCTTACCGCCATCATTTTCGACAACGGCAAAAACGCCTTTACGGCGGTGGTGATGAACGGGGAACGCTCGTATTCGGTGGAGGTAGGCGACCGCGTGGCGGACAGACGGGTCACAAAAATCACAACGAGCGAGATATACATGGAGAGCGACAACTACAGGTACGTTTACGGGATTTTGGGGGGAAACAGCAGGACGCCCAAATAATCACAAATTTTAGAAACATATACGCATAGAATAAATATATTTTATATTGATAAGGAGGCCCCTTTGAAGAAGTCAGCGTTTATAGCAAAATCCGCGGTTTTCGCGCTTTTCATTGCCCAAACGGCTTTTGGCACCCCGCCCGCGGCGGCTACGGCGTCCGCGGCGGCCGCCCAGCCCGCCGTGACCGCCACGCCCGTTGCTCCAGCCGCGCCGCCGACCGCCGACCGGAACGGCGACTCCCCTATCGTCTCCGGGAACGTCAACCCGGCCCTCAAGACCCCCATCACCATCGCGGCGCACGACGCTAACCTCACGGAGGTCCTCAAGGTACTCGCCGAACATTCTGGTATGAACTTCGTCGTGGGCGAGGGGGTAACGCGCGAGAAGATCTCGATCATACTGAACAGCACGCCGCTGGACGAAGCCGTCAACCTGCTCGTCAGGGCAGCGGGATTATCCTACGAAATAATAGGCAATTCCATCCTGATCGCGGAGGCGGACAAGCTTAAAGACGACGTGGGGCTCTCCTCATACGTGGTTGAACTCAAATACGCGAAGGCGGACGAGATCGCGGAGGCCCTCGGCGACCTGTCGAAGAACATCAAGGTCGACAAGGGCGGCAACAGGCTGATCTGCTACGCCGGCCCCCGCGTGATCATGGAGGTGGAGCGTATCGTCAAGGCGCTCGACAAACCGCACATCCTCGTCCTGCTCGAGACCCGCCTGATAGAGGTCAGCGTGGACAAGCTGAACCAGATCGGCATAAAGTGGGATCAGTTCAACCCGGATCTCCCGTGGGACTTGGGCTCGGTCATCCGCATACCCGAAGCGCCCCTGAAAAACGGTCTGGCGTTCAACGGCACAACCCGCGGCGAAATCAATTTGAACGTGGCCTTAGACCTTATGGTGCAAAACGGCGACGCGCGCCTGCTGATGGACTCAAAACTCACCACGACGAACAATAGAGAGGCCTCCCTGCACATAGGCGAGGTGGTCCCCTACTCCATCCAATCCTACAACCTATCGTCGTCCGGCGGCGTGAACCAACAGATAGAAAAGGAGAACGTGGGCGTACTGCTGAAGATGACGCCGCACATAAACGACAAGAACCAGATCACCCTGACGTTGGCCCCGGAAGTCTCGAACATCACCGGCTGGAAGGGCGCGAACTCCGACATCCCGGTTGTACGCGTACGCCGGACAAACACAACGGTACGCGTAGAAGACGGCCAAACGGTAATCCTCGCCGGACTGCTCTCGGAGGAGAAAGCGACGACGGTCAGCAAGTTCCCTATACTCGGCGACATCCCCGTTTTGGGCCTGCTCTTCCAAAACAAGCGCGAAGAGGTAAAGAAGACAAACCTGATAATAGAAGTAGTGCCGCGCATAATCCAAAATCCGGCGGATATATCAAAATATATGTCAATAATGGGCCACGGCAAACCACCCGTGGGAAAGGCGAAAAATAATGGGAAACAATGATAAAACATCCGAGGCTTTCAGGCTCGCGCTGCTCGGATACTCCCGCAAAGACTTCGACTACATAACACGCTTAGTCAACTTGATCGACTTAGGCAAGCCGTTAAAGCTGTCCGTAGGCGACCTGTCAAAGATGCACAATGTCCAATGCGACATCGCCATAGCGATTCTGGATAATATCTCCAACCTCGATACCTACAA
Source organism: Chitinispirillales bacterium (assembly GCA_031281485.1). Classification (GTDB taxonomy): domain Bacteria; phylum Fibrobacterota; class Chitinivibrionia; order Chitinivibrionales; family Chitinispirillaceae; genus GUT77. The sequence continues at coordinate 76,245 of JAITFI010000073.1, forward strand.
CAACCACGTCACGCTCGTCAAACAGAAAAGCTCCAACCCGCCGATAATTTGCGCGGCGCGCGAGGCCGACCGCTCTATACTCGAAAGCTACCGCATAGGCGTAAAAGCGGATCACATCATCTTCATGCCTATCCAGTTGGAACGTTTCGCCACGGTGATCCACCGCCTCCTCGGCATCGGAGCGGCGAACGGCGGCTCAAACGACACCGCGTCTCCGTCGGCGCCCCGAAACGTCCTGTCGCTCGCGCCGTCGCCGATCAGGCTCGGGGAGCTCTTCGTAAAGAGCGGCCTCATCTCGAAAGAGGATTTGGACAAGGCGTTAGATCACCAGAAAACGACCCGCCTGCACATAGGCGACGCGCTCATAGACCTCGGCATCATCACCGAAGACCAAAAGCTCAAGTGCCTCGCCGAACAACTCAAAACCACAGTGGCCGTGCCGAAACAGTACGCCTCCATAGACCTCAACGTCGCGGCGCTCATACCGGAACACACGGCGCGGCGCTTCAACTGCATCGCGATAGAGAAACGCGGCAACAACGAGTTGGTCGTGGCGGCCACGGACGTGCTCGACCTCAATATGCTCGACACGCTGCGCGACATGACCGATATGCGCATCACGGCGATCCTCGGCAAAAAAGAGGACATCGCAACCTCCGTGGACCGGTGCTACCGCGACATTTCGTCGCACAAAGACGCCTCCCGCCTCGCCGAAAACATGGACGAGCACGTGGAGTACGTTAAGCACAAGGAGAAGGAGACCGGCGACGAAGAATCCGCCGCCGCCGGCGCTGAACTCGGTATAATAAAGTTAGTCAACATACTGATCACCAACGCCATCCGCGACCACGCGAGCGACATACACATCGAACCCATGGAAAACGAACTGCTCGTGCGCTACCGCGTCGACGGCGATATGCGCAAGGCGATGTCGCCGCCCAAAAACTCGCACCACGCCATAATCGCGCGCATAAAAATCCTCTCCGACCTCAACATCGCCGAACGCCGCCTGCCGCAGGACGGACGCATGGCGATCAAGATCGGACAGCGCGAAGTCGACATACGCGTCTCCATACTCCCCACGATCTTCGGGGAGAAAGCGGTGTTGCGCATACTCGACAAAAAAACGTTCGAAAAAAATACGGCAAGCCTCGGCCTCACCCCCTACGACGAGAGGATATTCCGCTCGCAAATCGCCAAGCCCTACGGACTCGTCATAGTAACGGGCCCAACCGGAAGCGGAAAATCCACCACGCTCTACAGCGCGTTGCAAGCCGTCAAAAACGTAGCTAGAAATATAATCACGGTGGAAGACCCGGTAGAGTTTCAGATGGACGGTATAAATCAAGTCAACGTGAACACAAAGACAGGCCTGACCTTCGGAGCGGCGCTGCGGTCTATTCTGCGGCAAGACCCGGACATCGTCCTGATAGGCGAGATCCGCGACAGCGAAACGGCGGACATAGCGATAAAAATGGCGCTGACCGGCCACTTGGTATTCTCAACCCTGCACACAAACGACGCGGCAAGCACCATCGCCCGCTTCACCGACATAGGCGTCCCTCCGCTGCTCCTGAGCTCGTCGCTGAACCTGATCGTGGCGCAAAGGTTGATACGAAAAATATGCCCGAAGTGCAAAATAGAATATAAACCCGCCCCTGAACTGATACAAAGCCTCGGACTCGATCCCGAACAGGTAACGCAGCTCTACAAAGGCAACGGCTGCGTTACCTGCAACGGCACAGGCTTCGAGGGACGCACGGCGATATTCGAGATGCTGCAAATCACAAAGAACATCCGCAAACTGATACTGAAAAACGCGTCCACGCTGGAAATTCAAGAGGCGGCGGCAGCGGAAAACATGAAGACTCTTCGGCAAACCGGCATAGAACTGGCATTGAACGGGACGACGACCATTGAGCAGGTGTTGGCGGCGACGATTGAGATATAAAGTCTTTAAAATCTTTAAATCTTTTTTAGACAAAAGGGCGCGATAAATTAAAATCTTTAAAATCTTTAAATCTTTTTTAGACGAAAGGGCGCGATAAATCGCGCCCTTTCATAGGATATGCGGGGCTAAACCCCGCATATATAAAATCAAAAGACTGTCTGAACTAGGATTAGTAGGATTTAAAGGATTATAGGATTAAAAAAAAAGCCTTTTTTGTGCCTTTGACGTTGATTTTGACTTTATATGCGGGGTTTAGCCCCGCATATCCTATGAAAGGGCGCGATTTATCGCGCCCTTTCGTCTAAAAAAGACTTTAAAGATTTTGACTTTAAAGACTTTGACTTAATACGCCGTCCGTGATGTATATTCTTCTGCACGTTGCTTGCAGGATAATTGACCTTTCCCACCCCCCGCGTCCCCGCCGTCGTAGTGTGTTTGTTCGGCGGGGTTCGGTGGTGTCGGTCTGATTTCGTTCATTCCCCGCCCCCAAGATTAATTTGACTTCGGTGGTCGCCGAATATTATCTTTATAAGTGGTTGGTTTAACCCATCAATAATATACCATGCAGGAGCGTATCATGACGACGATAGTAATCGACCGTGAATCATTGCCCGATTCGATATCATCGCTTTTCCGTACGTCTCGGATAGTAGTGCAGCAGCAGCAATGCGGCGGCGCGGCGGTATTCTCTCCGGTGGTCAACCCCGGCGATTTCGACAATGACACGGACTATTTGAGCGCGATTCCGGGCATGATGGAGTCCATAATAGCCTCAATCAACGCGCCTGTCGAGGAGCGGGAAGAGGTGCCGGAGGAGTTGTTCAATGTATAGCGTAGTTTGGACGAGGCAAGCCAAGAAAGACCACCGATTTATCGTCGGCAACGCGCTTGCGGTTAAACTGGCGGAGATACTCAATACGGTTCGAGCGAGTCCGTTTGAATCAACGCCGAGCCATTGTTTTGAAAAGTTAAAGGGATACAACCCGCCCATATATACTCGCAGATTGGACTATTATAATCGTTTTGTTTACACGGTAGAATCCAACGTCAATGGGGCAAAAGACCGCGATGGCATACTATACGACGGGATAGTCGTCATACATCGCATGTGGGGACACTTTCCGCCATAAAAATCAGCCGCTATCTTCAATAATTCGTTACCCCGCGTCCCCGCTCCCGTCCCCCAAAGATTAAATTGACTTCGGTGGTCGCCGAATATTATATTATGATTGTTATACCGCGCTATTTATTCGCGTCTTGGACGCAGCGCGCCGAGTAACCGTCGCCCTTGTCGTCGTTGTACTCTTCCACGATGGCTTCGCCATAGGCCATGCGCCGGGTGAAGGCGCTGCTGCCCCCGCTCTCCGAGGCCGTCCACCAAAAGCCGTACTTGCCGACATTGAAGAAACCGCCGTCGGTGTCGCGGAAGCCGCCGGGCAGAGCCGAAAAACCGTAATCATCCGTACCGTTGCCGTTTTCGTCCCACCCGCTCTTTGATTTTAACTTCTTACCCGCTGTCGAAGAACCTGCCACGGTAACCAACTCTGTCCATTCATCTATTGACGGCAAGCGCCAGCCTTTCGGACACGCTGTCTTCGCCGTATTCCAATCGTACAGCCTGCCGTATTTCTTGCAGTTCGATTCATCGCCGCCGTAGCACCACGCCCCGGTTTTCGTCTGATAATTCAGGTTCTCCGCCATCCACGTCTGATTCCCGATCTTCACAATTTTGTACGCCTTGCCGTCTCTGCTGTCGGTGAACGATGTCGCTGCCGCTCCGGTCGTTCCCGCATCCGTCGGAGCGGTCTCCGCCGTCGCCTCGCTTATATAGCCGGCGAAAGAATTGTCGTCTACGGTATGGATATTGACGATTTTTCGTAACAGTATCGGCTCTTTCATTGTGAAGGCCGTCCATGTTTCTGTGCATTTCTTGCCTTTCGGGCACTCTTTCACCAACTTCTTTTTCGCCGAGAAATTGATGCTCGTCATATCGAAATCCCAACCGATCAGCTCAAACTCGGAGTTTTTATACCGGAACGTGTAGGTCTTTTTGGCGTTGTATTTTTGATAATAGATATAAATATATAGGTTGCCCTTTCCTACCCCAAACGAGATGGTTGCGTAGCCGCAGTTGCCGCAATCTTCTTCACCTTTCGTCCCCAAGCCTTGACGGTTTTCCAACGCGAGTTTATAGTCGTCGCCGTCTTTAAAGAAAATCATAACGCCGCGATTGGCATCGCTTTCGTCGGCCGCCGCCGCCTCCTTGATGATTAGGGCGTAGTCGTCCGCGCCGTCGCCGTTCAGGTCGCCGCGAAACATCTGTTTTTCGCCGTCTATGGAATGTAGGCGATACCCCGCCGGAATCCGCTTTATGAGCTTCTGTTCGTCCGCCGTTTGAGCGCCCGCCCCCGCCGCCGAAAGCGCCAAAACCGCGCCCGCCGCCGCGACCGCCCGCAATCCCGCCCGTCCAAGAACCCGCATAGCCCCGCCCCTTCTGTTGATGATGAAAAGTTAAGATGAAAAGCATCCTTATTAAATATATATAATTAAATATACATAAAAAAATGCAAAAAAAGTTGTTTTTTGTCTATTTGTTGAATATAAATTCCAAATGAATAGGTTTTTTGCCGCGAGTTACGGTCTTGCCGGATATATAGGAGCGGGCGCTGGTTTGGGCGGCGGTCAACTAATGAACCTTATTATTCGAGCCGCCGCTAAAAAAAATATAAAAAAAGTTGCTTTTTGCGCTGGGCATACTTATATTAACTATAGGGTATAGCTACCGTAGCGCGTGAGGGTATACCGACCATATTCGTAGGATTGATAATGCCAACCACCGAGCCGCCTCGATGGGAATTTTGTGCTTGTGTCTTTTTTTCGCCTATTTTATTTAATCTATTAAGCATATTTAGGAGGGGTTATGATATATGAAAAACTACTTGAGAGAATTCCTATTGGGGGGGGGGGGGCTACTCGCTCTGCTCCTTACGGTCAGTTGTTCGTTAAACTCCGACTCACCTGACCGCGAAGGCGGGTTCGTCCTGCCGACGCTCGGCGCGGACGTGGAGATTGTTTCGGCCCCGGCGCCCGATGTCGCCGATGCGGAGCCTGCCGAGTCGAAGTACGCCGACATGAACAATTGGGGCACTTTCAACAACGCGAGAGGCACCAAAAGCGTGGATATGTTCCTTGTCTACCCCACCGCCATCAGCAGTTCAGACCCAGAAGACTACCCGTACGCGCGTATAGATCACTCCGGTATGCGCAACAGCGCTAATCAGTGGTACCGCGGCATACTTTCTATATGCACCACGTACACCAACGCCTATATGCCCTTCTACCGTCAGGCGAACGTGTTCGCGTCGAAGCCCAGCGGGTACACCGGCCCGGGGCCGAATATGAAAAGCGGGACCGGCACCGACGACGTGTTCGAGGCCTTCCAGTACTACCTCGACAATGTAAACAAGGGCGAGCGGCCCTTCATAATCCTCGGCTTCTCGCAAGGCGCGGCTGTCGTGACGGAGCTTGCCTCCAGGTTTCTGAGTGACCACCCCGAACACAACGCGAGGCACATAGCCTCCTACGCCGCCGGCATGGGGACGCAGGCGAGCGAAGTAAGGAGGAATCCGGCGCTCAGTTTCTCCCAAAGTTACAACGACCTCGGCGTAATCGTCTCGTGGAACACGGTCTCGCAGAAGTGCGTGGACGACAACATCTCTTGGTTGCAAGCGGTGGGCGCGCCGGGCGGCCCGGTAACGAACCCCATCACGTGGACGACCGACACCAGAGACGTCCCCGCCTCGGAAAACAAGAGATCTATGGCAAACGGCCGGTTGACCGCCAACTATGTCGGCGCTCAGGTCAACAACACCAAGGGCGTCCTGATCGTGAGACCGGGTCCGAACGTGACGCTGCCCGAACCGTCGTCGTCTATGAGCTGGCACGGACAGGATATCCCGTTCTTCTACGAGTCGGTATTGGACAATATCAGGGATAGGATTGCCGCGTATCGGGCGGCCAATGGTAGCGGGACGGGGGTAAAGTCAAATTCTTTAAAAAATTAAAGTCAAAGTCTTTAAAGTCAAATTCTTTAAATCTTTTTTAGACGAAGCCCCTTCGGGGCTTCATAGGCTATGCGGGGCTAAACCCCGCATAGATAAAATCAAAACAATGTAGTGGCGGCGACGCGAAGCGGCGCATGTTTTGACGTTATCTTTTGACTTTGATTCTATATATGCGGGGTTTAGCCCCGCATATTCTATGAAAGGGCGCGTTTACGCGCCCTTTCGTCTGAAAAAGATTTAAAAGACTTTGACTTTAAAAGCGATGGAGGCATTTATCTTGACAATAACCGCCATTTTAGGCACAAGCTCAGTAACAAAAATCGTTTTCGCTCTCGGTATGCTGATGGTGATCGGCGACTTCGCCGCCACGCTCTTCGCCATAGCTTACCGGCGGTTTATCTACAAGAAGCGTCGCGCCTCCTACGACCCGTCTTACACCCCGCCGTGCAGCATCGTGGTGCCTTGTAAGGGCATACCCAAGAATTTCGGCGACAATCTGCGCGGGTTCTTGCAGTTCGATTACCCCGATTACGAGGTCATATACGTTACCGAGAGCGCCGCCGACGCCGCGGTGCCGGAGATCGAAAAGATACTCTCCGAGGACAAACGCGCCAAATTTACCGTCGCGGGCCTGTCAACGCGGTGCGCTCAGAAGAACCACAACATGCTCGCCGCGCTGCGCGAGGCGCGCTCAGACTCTGAGGTCTTCGTCTTCGCCGACTCCGACATCAAGCCGGGGGTTCGCTGGCTTCGGGAGATCGTGCTGCCGCTTCAGAGCGGCAAGATCTCCGTGACGACCGGCTTCCGCTGGCTCCTTTCCGCCAAAGGCACCATAGGCGAACTCTGCCACGCCTACGTCAACATATTCATCTACACCTGCTTCTGCGCCGCGAGCTACCTCGGCGGGGTGGGCCTTTGGGGCGGCACTATGGCCGTCAGGCGGAAGGATTACGTCGAGCTCGGCGTTGAAAAAGCGTGGAGCCGCGCCGCCGTGGACGACATGAGCCTCTCTACGCTCGTGCTGAAAAACAGGCGCAAAGCCGTGGTCGTAGCCGACTGCATCACGACGACCGACGACCTCTTGCCCACCGTCGGCGCGACAATCGCGTGGTTCGAGCGGCAGATCATGTACCTGAAATCCTACCAGCGCGTTCTGTGGGTCTTCCCGGCGCTGCCGATGGCGCTGCTTGCCGGCTGGCTCATACTGCTCTTGCCCTACGCGGCCTTCGCGCCGTATGTTACGGCCGAGCCGACCACCTTCATGGAACAAGGCGGCGGCGCGTCGCTGATATTCATCCTCGGCCACACCGCCGTGGCCATGCTCTACCCCGCGCTCGGCAAGATGCCCTTCTTCGGGCGTTTTTTGCTCTTCCAACCCGTACTGAGGCTGGCGCAGATGGTATCGTATTTTAAGACGTGGACCACAAGAACGATAACGTGGGCCGGGATAAAGTACAAGTTAGACTTCAAAGGCGACGTTCGGGAGATAGACAGGGGGTCTGCTTAAATGCGCTGCGCCGTCTTCGCCTCCGGCAACGGAAGCAACTTCCAAGCCCTTTTAGACCGTAAATCCTCCGGCGACCTGCCTCACGCCGACTTTGTTTTAATGGTAGGCAACAACAGCAAAGCCGGAGCCTTCGAGAGAGCGCGCTCAAACGGCATCGCCACATTGCACATAGCCCCCTCGCACTTCCTGACCGAGGAAGCCTACGCCGAGAGATTGTCGTCGGCCCTTAAAGACGCCGGGGTTGAACTGATAGCGTTGGCCGGATACATGAAAAAACTCCCTCCCGCCATAGTCGCCCAATACCGCAACCGCATCCTGAACATCCACCCCGGCCTATTACCGGCTTTCGGCGGCCAAGGCATGTACGGATCAAACGTCCATAAAGCCGTGATAGAATACGGCGCCAAGTTCTCCGGCGTGACGGTGCACTTCGTAGACGACGAGTACGACCACGGCCCCGTAATCAAACAAAAAGTCGTCCCCGTACTAGATAATGACGACGCCCAATCCTTAGCCGCCAGAGTATTGGAAGCCGAACACGAATGTTACTGGCAGGCTATAGAAGCCGTGGCGGCGGGAAGGATAAAGATAGAGGGAAGACGTGTAACGTTTTTAAAATCTTAAAAATCTTTAAAATCTTTAAAATCAAATTCTTTTTTAGACGAAGCCCCTTCGGGGCTTCATAGGCTATGCGGGGCTAAACCCCGCATAGATAAAATCAAAGTCAAAGGCTTTTTTCTTTTGACTTTGACTTTATATGCGGGGTTTAGCCCCGCATATCCTATGAAAGGGCGCGTTTACGCGCCCTTTCGTCTAAAAAAGAATTTAAAGAATTTGACTTTTACAATGCAAAACCTAAAAAACCTAAAAAACTTAACATTATTACAGCTCGAGGACTTCGTCCTCTCGCTTGGCGAACAGCGTTTCCGCGCCAAGCAAATCTTTAAATGGATGTACCAGAAGCGCCTCCCCGACTTCTCCGAAATGACCAACATGCCAAAGGCCCTGCGCGCCTCCCTCTCCGAACGCGCCTCAATCGCCAAGCTCCGACCCGTCCGTGTTTTGGAATCCTCAGTTGGCGACGCCGTTAAGTTCGCCTTTGCCCTTGAAGATTCAGATTACGCCGTCGAAAGCGTCCTCCTGACAGACGGCGACCGCCGCACAGCCTGCCTCTCGTCGCAACTCGGCTGCGGCCTCGGGTGTGCCTTCTGCGAGACGGCGAAACTCGGCTTTATCCGCAATCTGACGCCCTCCGAGATACTCGGGCAGCTCGTGGGGATGAACGACTACCAAGCCGCCCGCGGCGACAGGGTCGTGACCAACATCGTCTTCATGGGTATGGGCGAGGCGCTCGGCAACTACGAGAACTTCATGACCGCCCTCTCCGTGATCATGCACGAGGACGCCTTCAACGTGGGGGCGCGGCGGATCACCGTCTCCACGGCGGGCGTCGTGCCGCACATCGACAGGCTCATGGGCGAGGGGCTGACGATAGGCTTGGCCATATCGCTGAACGCGTGGAACGACGGTATGCGCGGCGAGCTCATGCCGATCAATAGGAAGTATCCCATAGCGAGCTTGGTCGAAGCGGCCAAGCGCTACTATGGGCGTACGGGGAGGCGGGTCACATTCGAGTACGTGCTGATTGAGGGCAAGACCGACACGGCGGAGGCGGCGGAGGCGCTTTTTAAGCTCTTGGGGGGCTTTCCGTGCAAGGTGAACCTGATACCGGTGAACCCGGTCGACCCCGGGCTGTCGGCGCCGGGAGACGGCGCGGTGCAAAGATTCGCGGACGCGCTGTACGAGCGGGGGGTGGCGGCTACCATCAGGAAGAGCAGGGGGCGGGACGTCTTCGGGGCTTGCGGGCAGTTGACGGCAGAGCTGGTAAAGTCAAAATCTTTTTAAATTCAAAGTCAAATTCATTTAAGGGGAGGGCTTCGCCCTCCCTCGCTCCAACCAAAAATGGGCTTCGCCCATTTTTGTTTTCCGCTACCCACCCTGCGGGGCGCTGCCCCGCAACGCCCCGTCGGATAAACATGCGCCGCTTCGCGTCGCGGTACGTCAAAACCAAAAAAAATATTTTTTTTTACCTATATACGCCGAAAATGATTATATTAAAATATGGTACTTTATTGTATCGTATATAATTATATTGTAATGAACGAATTTGGGAGGGTTATTATGAAAACGAAATGCGGAAAGACGACGGCGGTTGTTGCGGCGCTGGTTTTTGGGGTGGCGGGGTGGGCGTTTGGCCAACAGCCGCCGCCGGAGACCATCTACGTTCCGGTGACTTTCTACGACTATCACTCCGACAGGTCCAACCCGGAGTTTGAGCAGCCGCATACGAGCGGGGTCAGAAGAGGTATGGTGGATAGCACGCTCGACGCCCAAAATAAGCCGCAACTGGGAAGAAGCCCTATGCGGAACTACGGCATAGCCCATTGGTTCCGCGATTGGAATACGTACATGGACGGCCCCTACTCAAGGGGTAAAAACAAGGCTCCGTCGTACACTCCGGCGCCGGCCATCCGCACAAGGTGCGCCGACGCGACGCCGCGGTGCGATGAATGGAGTTCTACGGTCACCCTCGTTGAACAGGTCGCCTCCGTCAGCCACGATACGGCGTTCAAGAACATCGTTATTCGGGATTCGCTGCCGTTCACTCTTACGAATACCACTACCGGTATGTATCAGTTCAGCCGCAGGGGCAACAGCGGTTTTTTCTGGATAGACGGCAGGGGTTTCGGGAACGAGTGGGTGTCCGAGGGCAGCGCCAATCACAATTTCGCCTTTACAATGGAGATGGAGTTCCCGTTCGACGCCAAGTCCGGGATGACGTTTAACTTTACCGGCGACGACGACGTTTGGGTCTTCATAGACAACAAGCTGGTTCTTGATATCGGCGGGATACACAGCGAGGAGTCCGCCAGCTTCCAGCTTTCAAACGTGTTGCCGTCCTCTGAAATGGGCAAGCGGCACACTCTGCGCGTCTTCTACGCCGAGCGCCACTCCACCGGCTCCAACATCCTCATTCAGACGAACATTGTGGCCCCGCCCGCCGGCGTGGGCATAAGCACTAAGGACAACACCGGCACCGGCGGTATGGTCGGTACCACCATCAATAAATCCGCGGATACCACGATCACCCTGTACAGCGTGGTACGCAATGAAGACGGCACCGTAAGGCAGCCGAACACCGAGTACGACTGCAACAACGTTACGTGGACGGTAAACGGAACGGTAATCGGCACGGGGTGCAGCATCCAGATAAGGGACTCCGTGGCCCGGGCCGAGGGCGTAAAGATAGAGGTAACCTACAGGGACCCCGACGCCGGCGAACTCAAAGGGTCGACCAACATGAACGTGAGGGCCCTGCCGCCCGTCGCGGTTCACATTCAGCGGGACTCGTTGCCCAAGCCTGCCACTACCCCTCCGGCGAACAGAAGCGACAACATATACTTCGGGGTCGGCGAGGATGAAGTGAGGATCTACGCCGTTTTGCGGGACAAGTACGGCAACTTCGCGGGCTACGCCGACGTCAAAAACCGGCAGAGCGGCGACAACAACAACTGGTGGGCTACCGAAACCGCGCGCTGGGTAAGCGTGGACACCGCCGTGGCCACGGTGGACCCGAGGTCCGGCAGAAGCACCGTCGTCCACAAGGAGATGATGGGCGCGGGCACCCAAAAGGAGCTGGTGGTCTCCTATAGGGCTTGTTGGGCGAGGAGCTCCGGGAGCGGGGACACGTGCGTCACCTTGTACGACACGGTGAGCGTGGGCAGCCGCAGCCAGGGCAATATAGCCATAGGCCCCAACCCCTTCACCCCCGGTCCCGGCGGCGGCTCTCTGGCCGAGACCATAGGCGACAAGGGCAAAAATTTCTATTTGAACGTGCTGACCGAAGGCGGCAAACGCACCAACCCCAACGACGCAAGAGGCGTGCTGATAGCGGTTGACGCCCCCAGCCCCTTAGACGGCAAAGGCGAGGGCGCAAGCAAACGCTACGGCAAGTTAGTAATATACGACGCCGTGGGTAACGTGGTAAGAACGGAAGCCCTCTATTCCGCGGACGGGGCGAGAAGCTCCTACGGATTCGTCTGGGACGGAAAAAACGCCAACGGCAGGTTCGTCGGCCCGGGGACATACTTGGTACGCATAATAGGCAAAGAAGCGAAGAGCGGGGGGAGCTCGGTTACCCTTCAGAGGAAGATCGGGGTGAAGGGGGCAAAATAATGACGGATCAGGAATTGAAGGATTTGGTGGCGAGCCTTGCCGAGGATCGCAAGAAATCTCGCGAGGAATTCGAGAAATCTCGCGAGGAATTCGACCGGCGGATGAAAGAATCTCGCGAGAAATTCGACCGGCGGATGGAAGAAACCGCTCGGGTAATGGAAGAACTCGGGCGTAAAGTAGACAAAGTCTGCGGCAAAGTCGGTGGGGTAGACGAAAGCGGCGCTCAAGTTGATCGACAGTTGGAAAAAACAGCTCGGACAATGGAAGAACTCGGGCGTAAAGTGGACAAAGTCTGCGGCAAGATGGGCGGGATAGACGAAAATCTCGGCTACCATGCCGAATTGTTCTTTCAGGACGCGTTCAGAAGAAAAAAAGTGTTCGGCGGAGTGCGCTATGACTATATAGACACCAATACCGAAAGAGAAGGCGACAGCGGAAAGATGGAAGTCGACATCATGCTGTATAACGGCGACTCCGTGGCCCTTATCGAAGTGAAAAACAGAATACACCCGAACTTCGTAAAAGAGTTCGCGAATGACCGCGTTAAAAAATTTAGGACGCTGTATCCTGATTATGACGACTATAAACTATATCTCGGCATCGCGGCTTTCTCTTTTGACAAAAAAGTACTGGAAGAAGCGAAAACTTACGGTGTAGGTATAGTGAAACAGCTTGGGGAAGGGATTGAGGTTGAGGCGGATGGTTTGAAGGCTTATTAAACTGTAAACAATTTGTGCCGTACGTACAATACAATAATAAAAGAACAATTAAGAAGGAGGGTAACAAAATGACAGCTCTGTTTACGAAAGCCTCGCGTTCGGGCGCAGTCGCTGCGTTCCTTGTGCTGGCCGTGGTTGTGGGAGGGGCGTTCGCGCAAAACGGGAAGCGAAAGACGCCGGGGTCGGATATCTGCGTGGCGAAAACTATGGCGGACTATGAAGACGCCAATTATTCGACCATACAGGCGGCTGTAAACGCGGCGAGGCCGGGGCAGGTCATTGAGATACTCGATACCGAAACCTATGAGGGGCAGGTGACGATCGACGGACGGGACGTCAGCCCGTGGGCAGGGGTTACCGGGGGAAAGAACGGGATCACCATCAGGTACGTGCCGGTGGGCGGAGCGGCGGGGGCGGCATGGAACCATCCGAGGCCTACTATAAGGTATAGAGACATAAACAACACGCATCCGAGAAACTCGTCGGAGGCTCAGCAGGATAACGAACTGACCGGTGCGGGAAACTTTGAGACCAACGGGGCGTTGCGCGTTTTGCGGGCCAAAGGCGTCACGATTGAAGGTATCGCGGTCGACGGGGGAGGCTCGTTTGCTTTTGGGGCGACAGGTGTGTGGTGCCCTAAAAGCGGTGGGGACTGCTCACCGCTGTTTCACGGAAACGCCGCTATAACGCTTGCGGTGGCCGGACAAGTTACGATCAGGGATTGCGATCTCAAGAATGCGTATTTCGGCATAAACGTAAAAGACAGAAACACGGGCGGCGTTTTCGGAAACCCGAACGTAGCGGATAGAGACTCAACCGTCCCGCTGTCAAATTTCGGTTTGGTGGGCGGGCATCTCTTTGAATACAACAAGATAAACAATAACGTGGTGGGCTTGTTCTTTGAGTCGGCGTGGGACTTGGGGTCGACCGTTCGCTATAACCTTATATACGGCAATAAGATAGGTAATAGACCTTCGTCGTTCCCTGACGTGGAAAAGAACAACCAGAACGCCGGCGCGTTCCTGTTTAAGGACATGTACCTCTCGCCGATCGCGATTTACAACAATACGTTGTACGATAATACCGGAAACTTCTGCGGCCATTGGCAGGCGGGCGGGCAGCACCTCATATTTAATAACATATTCAGCAAGTCGAATCCGAGTCAAAATCCGGGCAACGATCACATGTCGTTGGACGGGAAGTTCCCGTTCCGTATGAACAATTGCCTTTTTTCCATTGACGCGACCAAAGTGCAAGCTCAATGTCAAACTAATTATAATTGCGCCGCCAACAGTGCAATTGCGCCGGGAGGTTGCTTTGTTGCGGCGCTTCAGGATAACGCCGCTTTTCCTCAAGTTCAAGGAACACAGACAAATATTACTAACTGCAGCAACCCCAATGCGAGTCAGCCGGAGAGACAGAACATAGTTAGCCCGGGCTATGTGTTTACAAGTATGAAAGGCGCCAATAATACGAATATCACGATTCCGGCGACCAACGAAATCCGCTGGTTGCAGACAGAGGGCGGCACCGTCGGTCAGGGCAATCAGACATCAACTCTTCCGACTCTGTTCAAGTCGCTCACCCCGACGTCGGCTGATTTTCTCGTTCCCGACTGGGATAATGAGCTGGTCACAAGGTATATAAAGAATAAAGGCTGGGCCGCCGCCGGCATCCGCAATAATGACGGAAGTATCGCCGACCTCGGCGCCATACCCTCCACCGGCGTCCGCCAGACCACCGTCGCTCGAATCATGCCCACCGCCGTGGTTATCCTGAGCGGGGGAGGGGCCAACGCCGCCGCCAAATTCTCTTTGAAAGTTGACAATGGCACCCTGAACAATCCGAAAATAAAGCTATTGAGGTGGATCGCCCCGATACCGACAAACACATTGGAGAATGAGGGCGATGGGACCAGTCAGACGAATCCGACGGGCGGAAACTGGCCGCAGAGGATGAGACCCATTGCGCAAAACGCTATCAGCACCATCACCAACACATCGGCGGTAACGGTCGGCAATAACTCGTTTAACTTCACAACCGGAAAGACCGTCGTCCCCAAGTACGGTTTCTTTGAGATAATCGTGGAGGGCACCGACGCGAACGGAAACGCCGTCGCCTCCGACGTGGGCTTCCTCCCCTACCGTGAGTTACAGTACTTTTTGGATATAACGGTGCATAACGGCGACAATACCACGGCGCTTACCACGGTAAAAGCGGGAGAGCCGTACCGCATCCGTGTCGCGACGCGCTGCGCCCAAGGGGTAACCCCGTGCCCGAGCACTCTCAGCGAGATTGAGTACAGTTTGCTCTCCGGTCCTACGGCGTTTATTCGTAACTCCGCGAACGGCGATACGCTCAGTTACGAACGTAATGTGGCGTTTCCCAAGAACTACTCCGGTTATTATTTCAGCGTCGCCGGCCCGGAGACCATCTTCGGCTCCGGGACTGCCATCGTCAGCAATAACAGGGTGTCGTTCATAGGCACCTTAGACCTCACGGTAAAGCCGGGCGCCCCCGCCAAGGCCGTCTTCACCGACCCGATCTCTTTAGCCCAATTGGGCTCCGCGCCCGCCCCGGTTATAAACCGCGGCGTGGACAGGCCGGTTATCGTTGAGGTTCAGGACAGGTTCGGCAACGCCGTGGACACCGCCGTTCAGGTTACGGTTAGCGTTAACCCCGCGAATCCCGCGGTCACAACCGATTGCCCCACTTGCGGCGACGTGGGCGCTTCCTCCGCCAATATGACGCAGAAGACCGCGTCTACATCCGCGTCTACGGGGCAGGTCACGTTTAACGCGAAGGCGGTCAGCGGCGCGACGGGGCAGACTTTCGACATGACCGCCACCGTCGCCGGCATTAGCAATCAATCGGACAAGGAAAACATCGGCCGTCTGCGTTTGGGACGCGCTCTAGATCGTTTCGAAGTCTTCTACAGCGACAACGGGCCGAGCAAGCAGTGGCAAACTTACTTTGATCCCAGCGTAATCATAGATAAAAATGTGGGCGAGTGGGAGCAGATAACCGTCAAGGTTGTCGTCGGCGACACGGTCGTCACGAGCCGCCGCAGCGAGTTTGTGCTGGTCAGCCCGAGCGACAACAATTTGATCTTCAGCGCGACCCAAGGGGGGGCCGCCGCAACGATATTTCCGCTTACAAGCGGCGTGGCGACCTTCTGGGTCAGCACGGCTCCGGGGACCGACAGGGATATCGTCAACGCCGGTATAAACGTTTACGCGTTGAACACTAACGATCCGAACGATCTTGACGCCTCTATCTCGTCGGGCGGCAGGGAGAACATCAACTTCACCAAGCTTTCCACCTCCATCAAGTACGCGGTGGTGTACGGCGACGGTCAGGGGCGTCCGGACAGTTTGAAGATAGTATATCAGGAGGGCGGCGCGCCGCTCTCCAGCGCGGGGGCGAAGCCTACCAGAGTTACGCTGACTTGGGGCGGGGTTGAGTTGTCCGCGTCAGCCGGCGCCATAGAGGTTATTGACGACGTGACGTTGCGCGTTAACAGTCTTACCGTCGCGGCGGGGAGTAAGCCTACGGGTTACACGTCCATCGCGGGTGTGGGGCGCGGGCTTGTGACGGTGTACGGCGGCAGCGCGGGGGCGGACGCGGTTGAGAACGGGTTCGACGTGTACGACGGCGTCGGGCCGCTTTTGGCCAACGGTGACGAGGGCGACGGGGCCGGATCCAGCGGTCCGAGGATTTACGATAACTCTGACAACAACGAGGTAGACACGTTGAGCGTAACGATATCCGAGGATATCAACGTCAGCGGGTTGAAGACGCTGTTGTACGCGGCGGGGCCCGCGGAGCCGACGGGATTGACGGGAACGCGGCTTGACGTGATTGAGGTTTTGGGCGCCGGTCCCACATACAAGCTGGTTGTAAAGCCGCAAGGCGGCGGAGCCAACCCTGTTGTGAACGGGTGGATAAAGCTCGACTACGAGGGAACCGCCGTCGTTACCGATATGGCGGGTACGCAGTCGGGAGGCGTCATACCGGACAACAAGCCGAACGCCGCCAACCGCTGGGTGCAGCTCAAGCCCTACGAACTTACGCCTGAAGTCAGAAGCGCTTGGTATACCGGCAACAACGCGGTTGGCAAGCCCGACTACGCCTATGTGGTGTTTAACAAGACGGTAAGGCCGGACTGGTTCGTGGACTCGGAAGGGACGAATGGGACGGTGAACTTCGGCACGTCCATCACGATTAACGCGGGAAATATCAACGATCTCTTCGAATTAAGGGGCGACACGCTTGTGGTAGACCTCTTGATCGCGGCTCCGGCGATCGCGTCGACCACGGCGCCCATCAGGACCACCGGCGACATAGAGTATTCGTTTAGCTACCAAAGCGGTAAAGATTGGTCTACAACGCGCGGTACGGGCGCGACCGCCGCCAAGGACAGGGCCGCGCCGGTGCTGGCCAGACCCGCCACCTTGAAGACCGGTTCGCCAAAGAGCGACGGTTCCTTTAATCAGGACACGCTTATAGTGTACTTCAGCGAGCAGATAAGCGCGGCGTCCGCGGGCGGCGCCAACGGCGATCCGTTGAGGCTGAAGACGAAAGGCGGGGCGGGCGACAGGTTCGGGGAGTTACAACCCGGTTTACGCCTGAATGGAGGGGTCGATTACGACAGAACGAGCGGGTACTATATAGCGAGATACGTGGTGGACCCGGACTTCGATATAGATAATTACCCTGAACCGGGCGACTCCGTGCAAATATACAAGTTCGCCGATGTCGGGGACAATCAGGAACCGTCCAACGTGCAGAGAGATGAAAACAACAAGTGGCAGCCGCTGGTGGTTGACCGCGCGGCGAATTGGACGGTCAAGATCAAGAGGAACCCGTTCACAGCCGACGCTTCGGGGTCGAAAGACATGGAAATAGAGTTCTCGCCCAACGCCAGAGGCGTGACGACGGCGGCGGTAAAGACCAAGATAACGATATTCGACAATATCGGCTCGCGGGTGGTTGATACGACTGTTGACAACAGCGCGAACCCCGCCGTGAAAAAGGTCACCTTTAAATGGCGCGGCGAGAACATGAAAGGCCGCTTGGTGGGTACCGGCAGCTACCTCCTCAAAGCGACATGCGAGTCCAAAGCCGAAGGGGACAGTAAGGCGGACGTGTACAAAGTGCCGCCGCAGATGTTGGGTGTTGTTAGGGGTAAGCAGTAAAATCTTTTAAATCTTTTAAAGTCAAAATCTTTAAAATCTTTAAAATCAAATTCATATTTAGACGAAAGGGCGCGATAAATCGCGCCCTTTCATAGAATATGCGGGGCTAAACCCCGCATATAAAGTCAACGTCAAAAGAAAAAAGCTTTTGACGTTGATTTTGATTTTATATGCGGGGTTCAGCCCCGCATATCCTATGAAGCCCCGAAGGGGCTTCGTCTAAAAAAGATTTAAAGAATTTGACTTTAAAAAAAAGGAGATTAATATGACGACCAGGCTTTCTATTTTTGTATTCGTCCTGACGCTATTTGTTGTTTCTGCCGGTTTTGCGCAGAAGGCCCCGGCGCCGGGAACGCACATCACCGTGTCTAAGACGACGACGCCAACCCAAGACAATCCGGACGTCGGTATGTACAGGACCATACAGGAGGCCGTCAACGCGGCTACGAACGGGCAGGTCATCGAGATACTTGATACGGAGATTTACGACGAGCAGGTCACGATAGACGGTCGGGACGTCAGCCCGTGGGACGGGCACAACGGGGGGATAACCAGAGTGGTGGGGAAGAAGAACGGGATTACCATACGGTATGTGCCGACGGCGGCGGAAAAGGCGAGGGGGAATTACAGACGGCCTACCATCAGGTATAAGGATACGAGGAATCAGAGTCCAAAGACCCCGGCCGAATCAACAACGGAGGGGGAGTTGCCGGGTAGTTCGGGCAACTTCGAGACTTGCGGGGCGCTGAGGATCATCCGGGCGCAGGGCGTTACGATAGACGGGATAGCGGTAGACGGCGGGGGGCAGTCGTTGTTTGCTTGGCCGTCCGTTTGGAACAGCATGCATTCGCTTGTTCATGGAAACGCGGCCATTACGCTGGTTGTGGCGGGCGGCGCGGTCATCAGGAACTGCGATCTCCGCAACGCCTATATCGGGCTGAACGTTAAGGACAGGAACACCGGCGGCGTCTTCGGTATGCGCAACCCCGCCGACCCGGACGATCCGGTGCCGCTCTCAGGTTTCGGCAAGGTCGGGTACCACCTCATAGAGTACAACCGAATTCACGAAAACGCGCTGGGCATATTCTTTGAGTCGGCTTGGGATTTGGGGTCTACCGTGCGCTATAACCTCGTTTACAACAATGTCAACGACGCGACGACTAAGGCCTTTATCAACGGTGGCTCTTTTCCGGGCGACGTGAAGCAGAATATGGCCAGCGGGGCGATCATGTTCAAGGATATGGTCTACTCGCCCGTAGCAATCTACAACAATACGTTTTACCGCAACGAGATGAACTTTATAGGCAATTGGAAGATCGGCGCGCCGCACCTTTTGTTCAATAATATCTTCGGTAAGTCAACGGTTCAGGTATCCGCAAACGGCGCCAACGCGCCCGCTTTCGGATATGACTTTATGGCTATGGACGGCATGTTCCAGTACCGTATGCACAACAGCACGTTCAGCGCCTATCTTAAAATAGACGCCCAGGGGCAGGAAGTATACGTGGATTACACATGCAGCCCTCAAAGTTATGATACGCTTTGGGTTCGCGACGTCTCGGTATGGAATTCATTCGCCACGCCCGTAAAATCTAAATTGCGGATAGATTATACCTATTGCGGGAAATCGAAAGAGGAGGACGCGGTGGTGCCGGGCGCTCTCCTTACCGGAGGGTCGTACGGGTTTCCGACCGACGCCAATATACGCTGGCTTGAAATGTCGAGACAGACGGTTACGACCACGCAGTCCCGGAAGTCGCTTGTACTGCCCGACCTCTTCCAGTCTACCGACACGGCCAACCCTAAGTTCTTGTGGCCGGATTGGGATCACCAGTACGTTAAAGACTATATACAGAACAAGGGATGGCAAACCGTAGGCATACGCAACGCGGACGGCCAAATAGCCGACCTCGGCGCGATATCCTCAAACAACGACATCCATCAGCCCACGCTCGTGAGGATCAAGCCGACCAATGTGGTATTGCTCAGCGGCACTACGGCGAAGGCGAGTTTCTTCCTCACGCTCGAAAGCGGCACGATGACCAATCCCAAAATAAAGTTTCTCCGTTGGATCGTGCCGCTGCCCAACGCTTACAGCAACTTCGGAGGCAGTCAAGATCCCATCATCAAGACGGGTTCCATCCACAATATAACGCCGCCGGCGACGACCCTGAATTTCGGCCCGAATAACTTAGATATCACCATTCCGTCGCTTACCGTGCGCGACTCGTTGTTCGGCTTCTTTGAAATGGTGGTGGAGGGGACGAACGCCAACGGCCAGACCGTCTCCGACGTGGGCTTTCTGCCCTACCGCAACCTCGATTACAAGTTGGACATAAGGGTCTTTGCCGGCAACGCGACGACTACTACCGGACGAGGCCTTGATACCGTCAGGGTGGGCGAGCCCTATAAGATGGTGGTCACCCCGCAGAGGAGCAACGGCACCTCTGTCAATTATAACCTGAACGAGGTGACGTACGACCTGCTTTCCGACGCCGCGGCGTTTATGTACAATGTCCCGGTCAGCGCGCCGCCGCAGAATCCGCTTGTTCAGGATGTCAACTTGCCCTCGGCGGGGAAGACCTACAACGTCTATTTCACCCACGCCGGCGCGGAGACGATCATGGGCGCGGGAGTTTACGATCAGGGCGCCAACCACTTGGTTTTCCTCGGGACGAAAGACCTGGTGGTAAGGCCCGGTTCCCCGGACCGCATAGTATTCGTTGACCCTATACCGTCAAGCCAATTGGGCACGGCCCCGCCCACCGTTATAAACCGCGGCGTGGACAGGGAGGTTCTCGTTGAGGTTAGGGACAAGTACGACAACCCCGTCGACACGGCGGTGGGGGTTTCCATTCTCTCCGATCACCCCGAAATCGGGGATATTGCCGTGAAGAATGTGAATACCGATAGGGCTACCGGCATCGCGACGTTTATAGCGAGGACGGGGCCTTCAGCCGCGTCCGGGCAAATTTTTGAGATGACCGCCTCCTTCGCCAGCGGTTCGGCAAGCGGTTCGGATAAAGGGAAGCTGCGCGTGGGCCGCGCCTTCGACCGCCTCGAAGTCTTCTACAGCGACAACGGGCCGGGCAAGCAGTGGCAGGAGTACTTCGACCCTACGGCGGTAATCGACACGACGGCGGGCGCTTGGGTGCAGATAACGGTCAAGGTGGTGGTGGGCGACAGCGTCAACACCGGCCGCCCCAACCAATTTGTGTTGATAAGCCCCAGCGACAACAATTTGGTGTTCAGCGCGACGGCGGGGGGGACGCCCGCCGTGGTGTTTCCGCTCAACGCCGGCGTCGCGACCTTCTGGGTCAGCACCGCGCCGGGCGCCAATAGGGATATCAGCAACGCCGGTATAAACGTTTACGCGCTGCGCACCAACAGCGCCGACGATATCGACGCGTCTATCTCCTCGGGCGGCAGGGAGAACATCAATTTCACTGTGCCGGTCACCGCCATCGAATACGCCGTGGTGTACGGCGACGGTCAGGGGCGTCCGGACAGTGTGCTGATACGCTACTTTGAGGGCGGCACGCCGCTGGGAAGTCCCGGGGCGAAGCCGAGCAAGGTGACGCTGAATTGGATCGGGTCGGTCTTGACCGCGGAGGGCGCGGATGTAAGCGTTGTGAGCGACATTGTTCTGCGCGCGGTATTTACGGGGGCGTCGAGGCCGGCGGGTAAGACTTCGATCAGCGGGGTGGGAAGCGGGCTTGTGAAGGTGTACGGCGGCAGCGGCGGGGCGGACGTGGTTGAGGAAGTGCCCTCCTTGTATGACGGCATAGGCCCGGTGCTGGCCAACGGCGTAGTCGACGACGGCGCGGACGGCGCGGCCCCGTTGATCTATGAGAACGCGGACGGCGACCCGGTCGACACGCTCGTCATAACGATATCCGAGGATATACGCGACGAAAGCAGCCTGACGAAGCTCAGGTATACGGTGACGCCCAACCCGATCGAGCCCGCGGGGCCGACCGACGGCATACAGCTAAACGTGATCAGCGCCGCTCCCATAGGGGGTCGCTCTTACAAATTAGCCGTGACGCACACTGACGACGGGCCCATTCCGGAGGGATGGATACGGCTCGATCCGGGCGTCGGCTCCGTTACCGACAGGGCCGCGACGCAGTCGGCGGGCATCGTGGATGATAACAAGCCGCATGACCGCAACCGCTGGGTGAAGCTGAGTTTGCAAGGCCGGCCCCCCACGGTCAAAACCGCGTGGTACACCGCGAACAGCGCCACGGGCAAGCCCGACTACGCCTACGTGGAGTTCAACAAGAGCGTTGACAACTTGGGCAGATGGTTCACCGGCGGCAGCGTCAACTTCGACGGGGCCAGGGCGGTGTCCGATGTGGACGCGTTTTTCTCCGTCGTGGACGGCAGCACGTTGAGGATAGACCTTAGCGCGGCGACCTCGTTCGCTTCGCCGACGTCAACCGTCATAAGGACCTCCGGCGAAATGCCGTTTACGCTGACCTTCGGTCAGGCGGTCGGTGAGTGGGGCTCCGTGTCGGTCGTGGCCTCGGACAGGGCCAAACCGGTGCTGGCTTTAGGCGCCGAACTGAGAACCGGCTCGCCCAAAGGCACCGGAGAGGGCTTTAACCAAGACACGCTTGTTGTGTACTACAGCGAACAGATAAACGCCGCGTCGCTTACGGCGAATAACCCTATAACTTTGCGGGCCAAGGGCGGCAAGTACGCAATGTTCCAGCCGGAGTTGCAGATGTTGGGATCGGTCGTTTCCGGCAACGGTTTCTATATGACGAGATACTTGGTGGTCAACGAAATCCCGCAGGCGGAGTATCCGGAATCGGGCGATTCCGTCCACATATACCACTTGGCCGGCATCGGCGACGCCGTGGATTCATCAAACGTGCAGGACAAGGACGACAACAAGTGGCAGCCGCTCACGGTGAAACGCGCGGCGAATTGGAAGATCTCAATAGGCAGCAACCCGTTTATGAGCGACGCGTCCGGGTCTAAATCCATGGGCTTTTTGTTTGACCCCAGATCCCGCGGGGTGACGAAGATGACGGTCAAGGCGAATATAAGGATATTCGACAACGTGGGAACGCTTGTGATAGATACGACGGTTGACAACGGCGACGGGAGCGGCGATAAAATGGTCTCATGGAGATGGCGCGGCGAAAACAAGAAAGGCCGCTTGGTGGGTACCGGCACCTACCTATTAAAGGCGACGTGCGAATCGAAAGCGGAAGGAGACAGTAAGCCGGATGTGTACAAGGTGCCTACACAGATGTTGGGTGTTGTCAGGGGTAAGCAGTGATCTTTAAAATCTTTAAATCTTTTTTAGACGAAAGGGCGCGTAAACGCGCCCTTTCATAGGCGGTTCGGGGCTAAACCCCTCACCGAAACGTCAACGTCAAAAGAAAAAAGCCTTTGATTTTATCTATGCGGGGTTT